>CAYSFP010000068.1:0-28043 GCA_964430075.1 uncultured Planctomycetaceae bacterium
CCGATGCAGTCGGTGACCACAAAATCGGCCTTCGGCCCGTAAAACGCCGCCTCGCCGGTCTCCACGGACATGTCGGGGAGGTTCATCGACTCGCACACGGCCCGTAGCGAGGCCTCGGCCCGGTCCCACACCTCGGCGCCGCCAACGTACTTGTCGCTCCCCGGGTCGCGGAAGCCCAGCCGCACGCGGTAGTTGGTCATGCCCAAGGAGGCGAGCACTGTCTGGGTCATTTCCAGGCAGCCGCGAAATTCGCCGGCCACCTGCTCCTCGGTGCAGAAGATGTGCGCGTCGTCCTGGGTAAACCCCCGCACGCGGGTCATGCCGTTCAGCTCGCCCGACTGCTCGTAGCGGTAGACCGTGCCGAACTCCGCCAGCCGCACCGGCAGGTCGCGATACGACCGCGGCTTCGACTTGTAGATCATGATGTGGTGCGGGCAGTTCATCGGCTTGAGCAAGTACCGCTCGCCCTCGATGTGAGCCGCGGGGTTCACCCCCGCGGTCCGCGCACCCGCCGCCTCCTTCACGCTCAAATCGATCGGCGGGAACTGCGAATCGCTGTAATAGGGATAGTGCCCTGAGATCTGGTACAACTCGATCTTGCCAATGTTCGGCGTGTAGACCGCCTGGTACCCGCGGCGCCGCAGCTCGTCCTTGATGTACTCTTCGAGCGTCTGCCGGATGATCGCCCCCTTGGGAAGCCACAGGATGAGGCCCGAGCCAACGGTTTGGCTGATCGTGAACAGTTCGAGTTGCTTTCCCAGCGTGCGATGGTCGCGCCGCTTCGCCTCTTCGAGCTGCGTGAGATAATCGGCAAGCTCCTTCTTGTCGAAATACGCGGTGGCGTAGACCCGCTGCAGTTGCTCGCGCGAGGCGTCGCCCTTCCAGTACGCCCCCGCCACGCTCAGCAGCTTGAACGCCTTGCCGATGTGGCCGGTGCTCGGAATGTGCTTGCCGCGGCACAGGTCGACGAACTCGCCGTTGCGGTAGAACGACACGGTGGGCTGGTCGGCCAGCCCGGTTTCGATGTGCTCCACTTTGAGCGTCTGCCCCATCTCGGCGCACAACTGCTTCGCTTCTTCGCGGCCGAGCACCAGCCGCTCGAACCGCTGGTTCTCGGCGACGATCCTGGCCATTTCCGCTTCAATTGCCGGGAAATCGTCCTCTGAAATCGGATGCGACAAACAGAAATCGTAGTAGAACCCGGTGGCGGTAGTCGGCCCGAACGCCAGCCCCACGCCGCTGTCTGAAGAACCGTAGAGCCGCATCACGGCCTGGGCCATGACGTGGGCCGCGCTGTGCCGCATCACCGCAAGCGCCTCAGCGTCCCGCTTGGTCAGCAACCGCAGGCGGACCTCCCCATCCGCTTGCGGCTTCGCGCCTCCCCCGTCCCCGCTCCGCTCCGCCAGCGGCGCATGAAGATCGCGCAGCTCCCCATCCACTTCGGCACAAATCGCCGCCCGCGCGAGCCCCGGACTGATCCCTTCCGCCACATCGTAGGCCGTCGCTCCTTCGCGCGCCTCGCGGCGGCTTCCATCCGGGAGAATTACGATCACCGCATCACCTTTCCTGGCACGGCCGCTTCGCCTGTTCGACGCCCCTCGTTCGGGCAGCATCGACGATCTTCACAGCTGCGCAAGCTTCTTTCCGCAAACACTGACTCGACGCTGCGAGTATAGACCTCGCCATAAACGCCGGCCAAGGCGAGTGCGATGACGGGGGCGCGCTTCCATCGCATCGGATCGCCCTCGCGCCACGTGTACCACGGCCCCGCCCGCTTAGGGCGGCACGCCCAGGTCCGCCCCAGGGCGTGGTGCGTCGAGGCGAAGTCCTTGCCGCTCCAACCACGCCCCGCGAAAACTGGGGCGCGGCGCCCTGGCCCGAAAAAATGCTGGGGCGCAGCACCGAAAATCCCGCCGAAAACGCCCCATTTCGCGCGCAGGGCGAGCCAATCGCCCCTGTTTGCGTAGCAGAACGACCCCCATCGCACTTGCAATCCACGCCAAGTCAAGCTGGATCGACGGAAAACGATAAAAAATCCTGCCCGTTTCCCCAGCTCTTCCTATCGTCACAAGTGATTGCCACTCAATGATTAAGCCAACCGGGCCGAACCGCAGAGTTCGCGCTACGGAAAAATTTTGCCCCCTTTGGCGGCAAAACTGTTGCAAGCTCACTTTTCCTTGGTACAGTGAGCTAGGAATGGCGGCCAACGTGTCCCGCCCATGGTGTGCTTTTCTGCCGGTTTTTGAGGCGCTAAAGGAACCAACGACCACCACGACCCGCAACCGCGGTCAACTGCCTCGCTCTTGGTGAGGCAGGGGCCTCTGGACGCAGGGCGCGTTGGTTCTTATTTTGGTCCTGGCCATCGATTGACAGCCTTTTGAAACCATTCCAGCGGACGCCTGACTCACAACGAAACACGAGCCCAGCGACATACGAGCACAGCAACGACGCGGACGACTTTCGCCAAGACTTGAGACGCACTCGAAGATTGCCCCCCAACCAAGCGCAGCTTTTGATCGGGTATCACTCACCTACATGAGACGGGGACTTGGAGAAATGAAAATGAAACGTGGATTGGTTTTATCTCTGTGCGCTATGGCTGTGGCAGCCTCGGCGACGATCGCCCAGGCGCAGACGATCGACCTCTCGCTGAATCTGCGTTATACCGATCCGGCCGATCCCACTGAGGGCGGCGTTTGGTATCTCACGGGCAAAACCTCTGGCGGCGCCACCAACCTGGGCATCGCCGGCGTGAGTGCGTGGTTGAACAACGTCGACCCGACCATCTTCCATGGCAGCGCCGTGGCGGCCGGCAACGGCTATCCGGCGGTGACGCAGGCGACCATCAAGAACATTGGCCACGAAGGCAACGGCAATCCGTTCGGCGGCATCATCGGCACGGCGACCAACGTGGTCTACGGTCAAGATACCACCGCCGTCGCCAGCATCGAAGGCGGCATCGGCCTGGGCTCTGGTGCGGGTAACGTCGCGGTCGATCCGCTCCGCAACCCCGACTTCAACAACTACGCCGTCCTGCTGAGCGGCACCTTTGGCGCCACGCTTCCCTCGTTCGCTCCGTCGACAGGGGGCACGATAACGGGCGGCAACGTCCTGGCGAGCACCACGCAACCCAATGTCGGGGCAATCGGAGCTACGACGGTCACCACGCGCGTTCGCGGCGACTCGCTGGCGAGCCTGGGATTGAACACCCCGGCCAATGCTGGCCTTCGTGCTGGCGACGCCAATCGCGATGGCTTGGTGACCTCCGATGACTTCGACCTGCTCGCCTTCAATTTCGGAAGTGCGACGGCCAATACCTGGGGCCAGGGTGATTTCAATGACAGTGGTTCGGTGAATGGCGACGACTTCGACTTGCTGGCTTTCAATTTCGGACAGCCAGCGCCTCCCGCGCCGGCTCTGGCTAGCGTCCCCGAGCCGTCCTCGTTTGCTCTCATTGCATTGAGCGCGTGTGGCCTGTATAGTGTTGCACGTAAGCGGTCATAATAAGTGGGATTGACGAATCTCCCCCGTTTCGAGCAATCCAGCCCGTAAGTGTGAGGAATGGTGCTAGTGAGGCAGAAGAGGTCGCCATGCGACCACGAATGAATTGACCGTTTGTTTGCACTAGGCCCTTGGGCAGAGTTTTCTTGAGATGCGTTCAATTTCCACACTTGGAGTGATAAACACCATGACAAAAAAGTTCTCAGTTTTGCTGGCTGCAGTTGCAGTCATCGGATTAGCGGCGCGAGTCAATGCGGCGACTGTTTCTTGGAATGTCGAATTGGATGAGCCCAATGCTGCGGCAGTTGATGACGGGGCTCCTGCCGGTGCTCAGGTTCACAAGTTGTTTCTGACCTCAGATGCCGACATCATCAGCATCAATCAGGTTCTAGTGACGCTTAGTGATGGTGCCACATTGTTCCAGGTCGGCGCGCCGTACGGCACGGACATTGCGCCTCCGGATCCCGTGTTTATCAGCCTCAAGCCGTCCGTGGCGGTCGACACTTGGCTGACAACGCCTGGTTCGACGTCGTTCCTCGGTACCGGTTTGCCGGGCGACGGCACGGGCACGTGGGGTGACTTAACCAATGATGGTCCGCAGACCAATTTCCAGTGGGGTCAGATTACGATTCCCGCCGGTGCAACGGGCGTGTTCACCGGTCGCATTAGCTTGGCTGGCGAGACCGGGCCGGAGCCCATTGCATTCTCGATTCCGCTGGGTGTCGTCATCCCTGAGCCGGGTTCGATCGCTCTGGCCGGCATCAGCTTGATCGGCCTGATGGGTGCCGCCCGTCGTCGCGTTCGGTAGGTTAATTTGGTGAGTTCCACTGTGGCCGATGGCCGCGGTGGTGGTGATACCCGAAAACCCCTTGGCTCCCCCCGGACCAAGGGGTTTTTTGTTTGCGCAGTCGCTAAACAGGCTCCGGCGTTCAGCTCAATATCGGGCGACGGCCGTGTTGGCACGCCTCGGTTAGTCGATCTTGACCGCCCAATCGACGACGAGCGTCCCGCCAAGGTCGTTCATTGCCGGCGATAATCGCTGTATCGTGTTGGGATGATCGACTACGTCGACGCCGATCGCAGCGTCGACTTCTGGCGGCCCGGCGCACGTTCAGCATTTGCCGAGCTTGGATACGCCCTTGCGAAAGGGGGACGCATCCTTGCGACGATTGCGGCAAAAAATGCCAAGAGTGCGCAGGAGAACCGCAAAGTCCCCGACTTGGCGTCCGAAGCGAGCCGCTTCGGCTACGTAGTTGAGGCGGCTCGCTTCGACGTTCGTCCTAACCAGGAGCTTGCGGGGCTCCTGAAAAGTGCTGGAGAACGGTTAGGACGCCAGCCACGAAGCCGCCGCCGCCGTTCAGAATGCGACGAGGCCTGCCTTGAGTGCTCCCTCATGGACTCGAACCATGAACCTACTGATTAAGAGTCAGTTGCTCTGCCAATTGAGCTAAGGGAGCTTTGCGTCAAACGTCGGGCGCCGCTCGATTTGATCCCCGCAGGCCGCATCAGCACGAAGCGGCTTGAACCGGATCTCGGCCCGGAGAGGCGAACCAACTAATCTACTATCCTGCCGCCCAACGGCCAAGGCGCCGAGGCCGCTACAATCCGCGGATTTATTTCGACCTCGGTCCGCCGCCGAAGGAGGCGCGGCGATTCGCTCGGCCAATGTGTTGACGGACGTCGCCAAACCCCGGCGCAACAGGATTATGCATCTGCTATCGACGCACGCGTCTTGGCCCCGGAGGGGCCGCGTCATGGAGCCAGGGCCGCAAGGCCCTGGAACGGGGCGCGCAAGGGTCTGAAGCCCCCGCGGGGCGACATCGGCTCACAACCACAAACGATGTCGCCCCGCGGGGGCTTTCGAGTGATTCGCCCCAGCTCACCAGGAGTTTGCGCTCCTGGCTACACGACTTGGCCCCTACGGGGCTCGATAGCACTTGCATCATCCTGTTTACGCCCGGGGCTAATATCGAACGACGCAGGCGCAGATCGAAAACTCCGGGGTTGTAATTTGCCTCAAGACCGTCGCTCCTGCACGCCTCGTCGCTTCGCGTGACAAAAACCGTCCGACTCGGCCAATTATACTAACGGAAAGCCGCTGCGGGGCGCGTTTGCACTCTCCGCCCACGGCAAAGCATCTCGCAGGCATTCCCATCTGCTCGCTTTCGACGAGATACCGACATGACGCCTCCTCTCGTCAAACTGCCCCCGTCGATCGCCTTGTTCGGGTCGATCGCCCCCTGCCTCGTGGCCCTGCTGGCCGTCGCGTCGCCCCTGCCGACCATGGCCGCCACGGCGACGCTCTCGCGGCAGATCCGCCCGGTGACGGCCGAGGAGATTCTCGGCGGCGCGCTGCCCGGCGGATTTGTGCACGATTTTTTCGTGTCCGCGGGCAGCGACTTGCTGAGCGTTAACGGCGTGGCGATCGACGTTCCGCTTTTTCAGCACACGCTGGGCTCGGATTCCGCCGCTCCTCCCGCGTCGCTCCTGGCGACGGCGCCTGCCTTGTCGGCGGATTCGTTCATCACCATGCCGGGGTCCACGCTCGTGTTGGGCGGCGGATTTGGCGGCGGCGCCGAGAGCCTTTGGGGCGATCTTTCGAACGACGGGCCGCAAGAGAACTTTCATTTCGCGCGCCTCACGGTGAACGAAACCGGCCGCTTTGCGGGCCAGATTTCGCTGCGTGGGTACGACGGGATCGTCAATTTGCCGTTCGACTTTGCGTTGCCGGGTCGCGCGAGCGACCTGAGTCTCCTGGACTCCGAACCGCTGTTCACCCTGAACTATTCGCTCGACCCGCCGCCTTACGTGCCGCCGCCAACCCCGCCGATCGTCCCGCCGCCCCTGCCGACATTTCCCCCCCTGCCGCCGGCGGGACCGCGTCCCGAAGTTCCCGCGCCGCCGCCGATGCCGCCCGCCGTCGATCCGCCAACGTCGCCGCCGGGCACGTTGAGCACCGGTTCAATCGAGTTCACGCGCCGCTCGCGCGTCGTCACCGCCGCGGAAGCCGCCGGCGGCGCCCCGGCGAGCGGCGTGGTGCACGAACTGTTCGTCACGTCCACGGTCGACATCCTCAGCGTCAGCCACGTCGCGCTGGACACCCGGCTGTTCCACGACCCGCTGGGCAGCGACCGTGCGCCGCCCGCCGCGGAACTGGCTGCGGCGAGCCCGGGCGTGACGGCCGACTCGTTCATCACCACCCCCGGCGACACGCTGGTCCTGGGCGGCGGGTTCGACGGGGCGGGAGGCCAGTCGCTCTGGGGCGACTTGAGCGACGATGGCCCGCAGACCGAGTTCCGGTTCGCTCAACTGACCGTCGACCAAACGGCCAACTTCAGCGGGCAGATGTCACTGCGCGGCAATGGCTGGCCGGTGGACGTGCCCCTCGATTTCGTCCTGCCAGGCAGCGCGGCCGACCTGGAGTCGCTGGGCGCCGAAGCGTCGTTCTCGCTCTCCTTTTCGCTGGACCCGCCGGTCGCGCCGAGCCCGCCGCCGAATCCACCAGTTGGGCCGCCCTCGCCACCCGCGGAGACTCCGCCGCTGATTCCGCCCGTATCGCCGACCATCGACGAGACGCCCGGGACCGATCCTCCCGTTACAAATCCGCCGCCGGAACCCGGGCCGCGCCCAGGCATTAACGTGGGCTATCCGATATTGGTTGAGCTTCCGGATTACTCCGTCGATCCCACTCGTCCGCCGATCTGGAATTTTCCTGTCGGAGTGGATCTGCCCACGGCCATCGACCTTAGCCTCATCGAGTTTGCGCTCTTCAACGGCACTGGCCTGGAGGGGCAGTTGGCGATCCAGGCATTCCGGGTTGGCGGCGCGTTTGGCGCCACGGTTTACTACGCGTCAGCGGATGCCCAAACCGTTCACGACTTGGACGGGCTAGAAGCGGTCGCCGCCGCCGCGATTGCTAGGTTCGCCCCCCCTGACAACCTGGTTCCGGAACCTTCCGGCGGACTGCTGGCGGTGGTTGCGTTCTTGGCCTTGGGCGGCCGCCGGCGCCGCCAACTCGCGATGTGCCGCTCATCCTTCTGAGGTAGAACCGCGGGACCGCTCGTTTGTGGCGCCGCGAATCGGAGCCGCCGCAAGGTCGTAGCTCGCTCATCTCCCAGCACGGCCGCGCGGTCGATCGCGGATTTGGACGACCACCGTACGCCGCTCCTCTCACCGGCGCTTCGGCGGAGCCGACATCCTGGCGGATGACGAGTAATTCGGGATAATGGGCGGCCGGGCCCATTGGGCCGCTCGTTCACCCTGGATCGGACATGATTCCCGACCCGCTCCGCCTTGCGATCGCGCTGGTGCCAGTGGCGTCGTACTGCCTGCTGCTGGCGATCGTCAACGCGCGGCGGCGGCCGTTTGTGACCACCGGCGGTTGCGATCTGGCGGCCCTCGGGGCGGCACTTTCGGGCCTCGTGCTCGTCGGGCCCATCGAGCTGTTCCGCCCGGAAGCCGCCTCCGCCGACTTTGGCAGCTACGTGTGGCTGTTTCTATTGGGGTTTTATTGGCTGTGGGTGTGGCTCGTGGTGCTCATGGCGCGGCCGAGGCTGGTGGTCTACAACGTCAGCGCCGAGGAGCTGCGCCCCGTCCTGGCCGAAGCGGCCCGCGAGGTCGACCCCCAGGCCCGCTGGGCGGCCGACAGCCTGGCGCTGCCCACCCTCGGAGTGGCGCTGCACATGGAGACATTCGACGTCATGCGGCACGCCTCGCTCAAGTCCAGCGGCGGCAAGCAGAATCTGGCGGGGTGGCGCAAACTCTCGGCCGAGCTGCGGAACCAGCTCGCCACGATTCGCGTGTCGCGCAATCCGCGGTGGTTGGGCTTTACGCTCGTGGCGATCGCGTTAATCGCGGTGAGCGTGCTCTCGATGCTCAACTCGCCCCAAGAGGTCGCTCAGGCGGTGCGGGAGATGCTGAGCTTTTAGCGTCCTGTTTGCCGGGCACGGGATCGGTAATATGGAATGTCACGCGAAATGCCTTGTAACCGGCCGCCAGCTTGTCGCCGTAGATGGTCGTCAGCTCTTTGCGCAGGGCATCGGCCGTGGGAAAGCCATCGGGCAGGGCATCGGCGTCGGTCAAGTCGTCCAGTCGCACCTCCGCCACGGCATCGACGCGGATATGCCCGGCGCCGGGGATGTAGCTGCGCTGGCCGCCGCGCATGATGCGCCACTTCCACAGGCGGATGGTCTGCGTCTTCTCGCCGCTACGAATGGCCGGCAGGAACTTTTTCTTGAAGAGCAACATGGCCGTGTGCGAGCTGATTGAAGCCGGGAACGGAACGAAGCCTCGCCGTTGTTCCTTGGTCTTGGACGGGCATCGTTGGCGGTCCGCCCGGCAAACTTTGGCTATCCTAGCCACGCCGGCGGCGCGACGCGAGCTTTTGTCCCAAGGTGAACCCGCCAACCAACTTGGGTCGCACAGCCAGCCCGTCGGCCCCCTTGCGTGCGTCCCAGGCCGCCCTATAATCCACGGGTGGTTTTCAGTCCAGGGAGGCTTCGCAAAGGGCCCCCGGGTCGGTCGAGCCCCTCGCGGCACGGCCCGAAGGCCGCTCGCGCGGGTGTAGCTCAGTTGGTAGAGCACGACGTTGCCAACGTCGTTGTCGTGGGTTCGAATCCCATCACCCGCTTTGAGGCTGTCGGCTTTCAGCGATCGGCCGTCAGCCAGAAAGTGAGCATGACACGCCCCTTCTGGCTGACAGCCGATCGACGGCCGATCGCCCCTCAAGAGCCACTTGCCGGCCCGCGCATCCTCGCTCCCGAGGGCGGCGGGCCCGTTTTCTTTAGCCACGAAACGAGCCAGGCGCAGCATGAGTGCCAAAGATTTGGACGAGCCCGAAGTGGACGAAATCGATGACGCCGCGGGCGACGAAACCATCGAAGACGAAGGCGAACCGGAACGCCTGAATCTTGATGTGAAGATCGATAGCCCCAGCGCCTGCGAGCGGCATGTCACGGTGACCGTGTCGCGCGAGGACGTCGATCGCTACCTCGACGAGGCGTACAGCGAGATCATGGAAACCGCGGCGGTCCCCGGCTTCCGCGTGGGCCGCGCGCCGCGCAAGCTCGTCGAGAACCGCTTTAAGGACGAAATCGGCGAGAAGATCAAGGGCTCGCTGCTGATGGACAGCCTCTCGCAAATCAGCGAGGAGCAGTCCTTCACGGCCATCAGCGAGCCGGAGCTGAGGCTCGACGCGATCGAGGTGCCCGACGAGGGCCCGATGGTGTTCGAGTTCGACATCGAAGTGCGGCCCGAGTTCGACCTGCCCGAGTGGAAGGGACTCAAGATCGAACGGCCGACGCGGGAGTTCACGGACGACGACATCGATCAGCACCTCGAACAAATGCTGTCCCGCTACGGGCAGCTCGTGCCGTTCGACGGCGTCGCGACCGCGGGCGACTACGTGACGGCCAACATTCGCGTCACCCACGAGGGGCAGGTCGTCACTCAGGAGGAGGAGCGGGTGCTGCGGCTGCGATCGCAGCTCAGTTTCCTCGACGGCCGGATGGACGAGTTCGGCAAGCTGATGGAGGGAGCCAAGGCCGGCGACAAACGTGCCGGACAGGTCGAGTTGACGCAAGACGCCCCGAACGAGGAGCTGCGCGGCAAAGAGGTGGACGTCGAGTTCGAAGTGCTCGAAGTGAAGAAGCTCAAACTGCCGGAGTTGACGGCCGATTTCCTGCAGGAGATGGGCTCGTTCGAATCGGAGGAGAAGCTCCGCGAAACCATTCGAGCCAATCTGCAGCGGCAGCTCGAGTACGAGCAGCAGCGCAAGGCGCGGCAGCAGATCACCGCCGAGTTGCTCAAGAAGGCCGACTGGGAGCTGCCCCCGGGGCTGCTCAAGCGGCAGAGCGTTCGCGAGCTGGAACGAGCCGTCATGGAGCTGCGGCGCGCCGGCTTCGGCGAGTCCGAAATTCGCGCTCGCCAGAACGAGCTGCGGCAGCACAGCGCCAGTTCGACGGGCAAGGCGCTCAAGGAGCACTTCATCCTCGAACGGATCGCCGAGGAGGAAAAGATCGAAGCCGAAGAGGGCGATTTCGAGAGCGAAATCTTCCTCATCGCCATGCAGAGCGGCGAGTCGCCGCGGCGTGTGCGGGCGCAGATCGAAAAGCGCGGCCTGATGGACGTGCTGCAGAACCAGATCGTCGAACGGAAGGTGCTGGAGCGGGTGCAGGCCGAGGCGAAGTTCAAGGACGTGCCGTTCGCGCCATCGAAGGTCGATGCCGAGGCGATCTCCATGGCGGCCGGCGGCGACACCGACGCGATTCCCGCGGCGGAAATTGCCGAAGCTGCGGAAAAAGAGGACTGATTTCGGCCGTCGAACCGCTCCCGCAGCCGCTGCGTATAATTTCCTTCCCGTCGGCCCGATGGGCGATTTGCCAGCACGCGGGCCAGCGGCCAAGCACGAAGCGAACCACCGCATACGAGTGAGGAAACGATGATCTCTCCGAAGCCCTCCGGCACGTCCGCCCATTGGCCGCAGGTCGACCCGGCCCTGGCCGCGGCGATGCGCGATTACCAGCGGCAGCGGCAGATGACGCTCGGCGATCTGCTTCTGGAGAATCGCGTCATCTTCCTGCAGGGCGAAATCTACGACGGCAATGCCAACGAATTGGTGATGAAGCTGTTGTACTTGCAGAGCGAGAATCGCCGCAAGGACATCCACTTCTACATCAACTCGCCCGGCGGCAGCGTGTCGGCCACGCTGGCAATCTACGACACGATGCAGATGATCTCGCCGCCCGTCGCAACCTACTGCGTGGGCCTGGCGGCCAGCGGCGGCGCCGTGCTGCTGGCCGGCGGCGCCAAGGGGAAGCGGTTCGCGCTCACCCATTCGAAGGTGATGATCCATCAGCCACACGGCGGCGTCGGCGGGCAAGTCTCGGACATCGAGATTCAAGCCAACGAGATCATCCGCACGCGGCACGCGCTGAACGAGATTCTTGCCAGTCACACGGGCAAGTCGCACGAAGAGATCGCCAAGGCGTGCAATCGCGATTACTACATGACCGCGCTCGAAGCGAAGGCCTTCGGCATCGTCGACGACCTGCTGACCAAGCCGCCGGGAACGGGCGATGAAGGCGAAGACGACGAGTAGGTAGGATAAATGACGAATCCCCGAATGGCGAATGACGAATGTCGGAACCCTGCCTCGTCCCTTCGTCATTCGTGGATTCGTCATTCGTCATTGAGCCTCGACCCACGCTTCCCCCACCAAACGGATTGCCCCCGCCATGCCCCTCATCCCCTACGTCATCGAAAAGTCCGGCCGCGAAGAGCGGGCCATGGACATCTACAGCCGGCTGCTGAAGGACCGCATCATCATGCTGGGTTCCGGCGTGAACGACGACGTGGCCAACAGCCTCGTCGCGCAGATGCTGTTTCTGCAGTCCGACGATCCCAAGGCGGACATCCACCTGTACATCAACTCGCCCGGCGGCAGCGTGACTGCCGGCATGGCAATCTACGACACGATGCAGTTCGTCACGTGCGACGTGGCGACCTATTGCATCGGCCAGGCGGCCTCGATGGGCGCGGTGCTGCTGGCGGCCGGCGCCGCGGGCAAGCGGCACGCCCTGCCCAACTCGCGGATCATGATTCATCAGCCCTCCGCCGGCATGGAAGGCACGGCCGAGGACATCATGATTCACGCCACCGAGTACCGCAAAACCAAGGAAAAGCTCAACCGGATCCTGGCCGAGCACACCGGCCAGACGATGGAGCAGATCGAAGCCCATACCGATCGCGACCACTTTATGTCGGCGCAAGAGGCCCTCGAGTATCGCATCATCGACAAAGTCGTTGCGAAAATGGGCGCAGCTTGAGAGCGTAGTCGAAGCGAGCTGCTTCGATTAGGCACTGCAGGCGCCGTAGGCGAAGCGGCTCGCTTCGCCGAGGCGCCCCGAAATCTCCTCCGTCTCGCGGCCGTCTCAGGCCCTCGCGGCGACAGCATTCCTAGCACGGGCTGGGGAGCCGGCGCCATTGACGCCCCGTGGCGTTTTTCCTATTCCTTCCGCGCTTGATTGGCTCGCCCTGCGGCTGCGCGCTTGCGCGGAACCGCGGCGGGAACGCCTTTTACTTTTCACCGTCTCGTCGAGGCATGCCACGGATGGCCAGGCCCCGTTTCGAACCGCTCGCTCGCCCCCTGGCCGCCCGCCGAGCGCCCACGGTCCGCCTGCTGACGCTCGTCCTCGCCGCGCTGGCGCCCTGGATGATCGGCGGATGCCGCGCCGTCGACAACGCGCAGGTGGACGTCCTGGAACGCGAGCTGCGCCAGCAGGAAGGCTACATCTACGAGCTCGAAGATTATCTCATCGAGTACTCCGAGAAGCTCCGCGAGTGCCGAACGTGCCCGCCCAATGCCGCCCCGGTCACCTCGCGCACGGCGCGACCCCGCGGGGGATTGCTTCAACCGACGCTCGCGGACGATCGGCCTGCAGCGCCAACGCCGCGGGGCGGAAGCCAGCGGCCGATCGCGCCCGTCGACGCCCCGGCGCCCGAGATCGATCCGCCCGTCGATTCCTCCCGCGTCGCGCCCCATGCCGCGCCGCCGGCCGAGCCCGAGGCCGAGCCGTTCGAACCGGAAGTCCTCGAAACGCCCGATCTCGAAATCGGCCCGTCGGCCGCCGCAAGCGCGTACGACGCCTCGCCGATCGCGACGTCGCCGCCGGGCGACGAGGCGCCCCCGTTCATTCCCGACCCGGCCGACTATCAGATCGACGTCGACGACGACGCCACGATGGCGACGGCGCCCGCAGGGCCGCAGTCTCGAGGAGTTTCCATCGATGCTCTGGCTGGCCCGAGCCTGGCGCCGGCCGGCCCCATCGATCCGCCAGCGGAGTCGTCGCGCCTCGTCCCGACGAAGCTCGTCATCCGGCGCCTGTTCGTCGAGCCCGCGTCCGACGACGGGGAGGCGCCCGCGAGTCTGCTGGTGGTCGTCGAGGCCATCAACGCGACCGACGAGCCCGTCGACGCCGACGGCGAGATTTCGCTCATGGTGATGACCGGCGAGTCGCAGGACTCGCTCCAGCGCGTCGAGCGTTGGGACTTCACGACCGACGAAACGCAAGCGGCCTGGCAATCGTCGCACCTGGGCGACGGATTGCACCTGCAACTCCCGCTGGCCCATCCCCAGCTTCCCGAGGGCCCGCTGCAGCTCTTTGCGAAGCTGGTCAGCCCCGGGGGGGGAAAGCTGCTGGCCAGCGCGTCATTCCAGGCGCAGGAATTGACGTCGATGGCGGCCGCAGAGACCACCGACGCCGAGTCGGTCCGCGCGGCATCGGATGAAGTTACGACAGCCGTGGCCGAGTCGCCGGTCGTGCCTGCCCAAGCGATTGCCACAGCGGCGTCTTCCAGGCCGCCGGCGCCCGTGACAAAATGGCGCGCGTCCAGCGAGCCGCAATTGCTGAACCACGCGCCGGGCGCATCGACGGCTCCGAAAAGCTTTAGCGGCTGGACGCGCCAGCCCCCAGGCGGCCGGGCGCCGTTTACGACGCCGCAAACCGCCGCCGAGACTAGCGGCCGCGATTGGCAGCCGTTCCGATAACAGCCAGCGCGTGCGACTGAAACGCAACAAAAAAGAACGCGGCCCCCAATCGACGCCGGAGACCGCGTTCTCAAATTGTCGATTCCTGCTGCAACTTTGCGTGCGGCAGTCGATTACAGTTTGCCGATCTTCGCGATCAGGTCGGCCGTGCGGCAACTGTAGCCCCACTCGTTGTCGTACCAACTGACGACCTTCAGCATGTTGCCGTCCATCACCTGCGTCCACGGGGCGGCAAACACCGAGCTGTGCGAGTCGCCGATGATGTCGGTCGACACGATCGGATCCTCGGTGTAGGCCAGGATGCCCTTCAGCGGGCCTTCGGCCGCCGCCTTCATCGCCGCGTTCACTTCCTCGGGCGTCACGTCCCGCGCCATGAGAGCCGTCAGGTCGACCACGCTGCCAGTGGTCACCGGCACGCGGAGCGAGATGCCCGTCAGCTTGCCCTTGAGCGCCGGAATCACCAGGCCCACCGCCTTCGCGGCGCCGGTCGACGTGGGGATGATATTCTGCGCCGCGCTGCGAGCCCGATACGGATCCTTGTGCGGCATATCCTGCACACGCTGGTCGTTCGTGTAGGCGTGCACTGTGGTCATCAGACCCTTGACGATGCCGAACTTCTCGTGCAGCACCTTGGCCACCGGCGCCAGGCAGTTGGTCGTGCAGCTCGCGTTCGAGATGCACTTCAGCTCGGGCTTGAGCTGGTCGTCGTTCACGCCCAGCACGCAGGTCAGATCGGCGCCGTCATCGGCTGGAGCGCTCAGCACCACGCGTTTGGCGCCTGCCTGCAAATGCGTGTCATAGCCCGCGGCGCCGTCCTTCGACCGCTTGGTAAAGATGCCCGTGCTTTCGACGGCCACGTCGATGCCCAGGTCCTTCCACGGCAGCTCGGCCGGATTCCTCACGGCCAGCGCCTTGATCTTCTTGCCATTGACGATCAGGTTCTGGTCGTCGTAACCCACCGTGCCGTCGAACCGGCGGTGAGTGCTGTCGTACTTGAGCAACGTGGCCAGCATCTTGTTGTCGGTGATGTCGTTGATCGCCACCACCTCGAACTCGCTCGACCGCTGGTGAAGGATGCGGAACGTGAGGCGACCGATGCGACCGAAGCCGTTGATTGCGACGCGAATGGCCACGAAAAAACTCCTTAAGACGAAGCGACTGTGAGGCGGGACCCGCCGCGGCGGGCGATTGTTCAGGCATGCAGAGCCGGCCGCCTCGCGCGCTGGAAGCACTGTCGGGCAGCCGAACGGGCGATTATACTGCTGCCGCCGGAGGGCAACAACTAGCCGCCAAGCGGCCGTTTCCCACGTCAAACCGCCCACGGGGACGTAGGCGTCGTGTCGCTATCCGAACGCCCCGCGTGGCAGCTTCCGCCGGGCGTTTCGCGCGGCCTGTGGGATTATGTTCACGCGCCCCACATCGCGTACGACTACGACGACTACTTCGCGCTGAACAGCCTCTTCGAGTTCGACGAGGCCGTGCTACGCCGCCACTTCGATCAGCCGGGGCTCGTCGCCGATCTGGGCTGCGGCACCGGCCGGGCGCTCGTTCCGCTGGCGAGGGCAGGGCATCGTGGGCTCGCGGTGGATCTCAGCGAGCACATGCTGGACATCGTCCGCGAGAAAGCGGCGGAGGAGTCGCTGGCCATCGACTGCGTCCGCGCAAACCTCGTCGAGCTCGACGCGATTGCCGACGGCGCCGTCGACTACGCGATGTGCATGTTCAGCACCCTCGGCATGATCCGCGGTCGCGAGAACCGCCGACGCGTGCTGGGGCACGCCCGCCGCATCCTGCGGCCCGGCGGGCGCTTCGTACTGCATGTGCACAACTATTGGTACAACCTGCGCGATCCCGATGGGCCGCTGTGGGTGCTGGGCAATCTGCTGACGGCGCCCTGGCGCCGCGACGTGGAAATCGGCGATCGCTGGTTTCCCTACCGCGGGTTGCCGAGTATGTTCCTCCACGTGTTCCGTTGGCGCGAGCTCGCGGCCGATCTGGCGTCTGCCGGCTTCCGCATCGTTGAGCGCATCCGCCTGGACGCTCAGCGCCGCCACGCGCTGCGGCGGCCGTGGCTGCTGCCGGCGCTGCGCACCAATGGGTGGATCGTTGCGTGCGAGACAGTGTAGACCTCACGCTCCGCGTGAGGCAATTCATCACGCGGAGCGTGATGACTACACTGCGGTCACGGTACGATTGCGTCGGCTTCGATTTCGATGAGCGCCTCGGCATCGATCAGACGCGCGACCTCGAGGATCGACGTCGCCGGGCGGATGTCGCCGAACATTTTGCCGTGCACCGCGGCGACCTGCTCCCATTGGCTCACGTCCACCACGAACATCCGCGTGCGGATGACGTGCTCCAGCTTGCCGCCAAGCGCCTCGACGGCCGCTCGAATGATGGCCAGGGAACGTGCCGTCTGTTCGCCGACGCCCTTGGCATACGTGCCGTCGGCGTTGACGCCGACCGTCCCCGTGACGGCGATCACATTGCCAGACCGCACGGCCCGGCTGTAGCCCATCTTGGGCTCCCACTTCGAGCCGCTGGAGGCGCAGCGGCGGCCGGCGCGATCCTCGACCGTGATTTTGATGTCTGACATGAGTGAGCCTCCCTTTCGTAACGCGTATGACGACGCAAAGGATAGCCGCGCCGGGCACAGCATGCGAGTGCCAACGAAAGCCACCGGCTCTGCCGGTGGACCGCTTCTTGCGCTGGATTCATGCACGGAGCGGAGTCCACCGGCAGAGCCGGTGGCTTTCATGTCGCGCGTTGACGCCGCCCGCGACGCTCGATTAGCCTGCAATCATGGCCAACAAGCCCGCGCCCGCCGAAAAACCAAAACGTCCCTCGCGCATGACGGCGCCCAAGTTCGCCGGCCTGAAGGGCTCCGGGCGAAAGATCACCGTCGTCACCGCATACGACTATCCCTTCGCTCGGCTGGTCGACGAAGCGGGCGTCGAGGCCGTGCTGGTGGGCGACAGCATGTCGATGGTCGTTCAGGGGCACGAGAACACGCTCCCGGTCACGCTCGACGAGATCATCTATCATGCCGAGATGGTCGGTCGGGCCGTCGACCGGGCACTGGTGATCGTCGACATGCCGTTCCCCAGCAATCTCCTCGGAACATACAAGGCCATCGAAAACGCGGGGCGGATTCTCAAGGAAACGCGCTGCCAGGCGGTGAAGCTCGAGGGCGGCGCCGAGCAGGCCGACGTCATCGCTGCGCTCGTCTCGGCCGGCATCCCGGTGATGGCCCACTGCGGGTTGCGCCCGCAGAGCGTCCACCAGCTCGGCGGCTACCGCGTCCAGCGCGACGAAGCGGCGCTGCTGCACGACGCCCGCGCGGCTGCCGACGCCGGCGCGTTCGCCGTGGTGCTCGAATGCATTCCGTCCGCCACAGCCCAGCGGATCACCGAGATGCTGCCGATCCCGACGATCGGCATCGGCGCAGGAAGCGACTGCGACGGCCAGGTGCTCGTCCTCCACGACATCCTGGGTTTGTCGAGCGACTACGCCCCCAAGTTCGTGAAGGCGTACGCGGATCTCAAGGCGACGGTCGTCGGCGCCGTGCGACAGTTTCGCGACGAGGTGCGCGAGGGGCAATTTCCTGGGCTCGAGCACGGCTATCAGTAAATAGCTGGCGTCGTCCGGCGGCGCTGGCGACGGCATGCTACTGCGCCCGCGACAGTCATTCCCGAGGCGACCACCAACGATGACGGCTCTGGCACGGCAACAACGGCGAACTGGAAATCCGTGCCGCTGGTTGCCAAGTCTGCGTCGTGTAGCCCAAACCCTAGTTTTCCTAAGAACTTGGCTGACGTCAGTCTGTTTTCGAATCCCGATCGGCTCAGTCCCGTGGGAAGGATGCGACCCAGGCTGGTTAACCCCGGTTCGATCACGTCGCCCAGGAGGAATATTCTGTTCTCCGTGGCCTCGGACATGGGCCCGGGTGCGATGTCAGGCGCGAAGCCGTCCGGGAGGAGGCCCCCGTTCGACTGAAGTGCGACCAAGGTGATGTAGCCGCCGTTCGGGCCCGTCGTGTCGACGGCGACTTCCCCGGTGGCGGAATAATACACGAGCGTTGCTTGCTCGGCCCAGGGAATCGCATCGGGGTCGATCAAATCCTGCGCGTTATTGAATGTGCCGGAAGCGGGCCCGTAAACGAAGGCCGCCGGAGGCGGATTGACGCCGGCTCCGATGATGTCAACGTAACCATGGTTAGCCTCGCCGGGTCCAGCGCTTGCCGTCGATGCGAAGTAGGTTGTCCAGAATTCCTCGGACAGCCCCGGAGGCAGCACATTACCGATTGTATACAGTCCTTGCCAACCGCCGGACGAGTTCGTGTCGAACAAGTGCCGGGGTTCCTGAGCATAGATGCCCGAGTTGGACAGTTTAATCCAATTGTCGGACAGGAATTCGATTGGCGGCGCTCCCAGGGGAGAAATCGAGAGCACGTAGGAGTGAAGAACTCCGCTTCGCGTTTGCGAGGCGTCAAACGCAACATTGCCTGTCGCCGGGTCATAGTAAAACGTCAGCGTCGCATCGACCGGACCGGCCAGAATCAGGACTCCAAGGACCGAAAACAACGCCCGAAAGGCAAACGCTCGCCCTGTGTCTTGCCGCATGCTCCGATTCCTCTGCAAACGTGTCTCGTCGACCGACAATAGCCATAGAGATCACTATAATCGCAACGCGCAAGAACGGTGTTCGCACGAGCACAAACCGGGCAACGTCGTGCGGCTGCCCACACTAATTTGTCAGGAGAAATGGATTTCGCAGGCGCCGCTAGCACAACGACGGCCGCTCAGCTTATACCGATTGCGCGCCACCCACCGGTAAATCCGCCGCCACACGAACATCACGCCGGGAATGTAAAACACCCACGCGGCCCACCACAGGCGTCGCAGCCGGTGCGTAAGGTATCGGATCGCGTCGGCCCCCCAGTGACGCCGCCCCAGGCGATCGACGACCAGCATTTCCTGCAACAGGCGATCGTGATCGATGTCCGGCCAGCGGCGCGCCACCTCGGGATCGTGCAGCGACAAAAAGGAGAGCTTCGCTTGGCAATCCCAGAACAGCAGCTTCTTCACCTGGGCTTTGCAGAACTCGCAATGCCCGTCGTAAATCACGACGTCGGCCTCCGGCCGTTCGGCAGGGGAGGGCAGGACAGGGCCTTCGGGTTCAGCGGCGACGGCCTGACTCATGGTTCGTTGGCGACGTTGGAATCAGGAAATTCGGCAAAGACAGTCGAGTACCAGGGGCCCCTCTAGCCGCGATCCTACGGATCGCCGGGGTCCATCAAATAGCCAACCGCCGGCCCCTCCACAATCTTAACGCCCCGCAAATCCCGGGCGAGACGAGATTGGCGTGACCCGCCGCCGCCGTGCCGATAGAATGGGAAGGCGCCGCCTCGGCGATTTCCGCCGCGGCCGCCTTTTGTCGCCAAATCTTGTAATGCGAGGGGCATGGCATGGACCACATCCGCCAGCAGGTCGCACGGGCTCGTCGTCGGCTGTGGATCGAGCTGCTGCTCGCTCGACTGGTGAAATGCCTGTTCGCATCGCTGCTGGTCGGGACCATCGCGATCGCGGTTCCGCGGCTGGCAGTCATCGACAATCTTCCCACACAATGGGACGCCTGGTGGCTCGGCGGCTCGCTTGCCGCGGGCGTCTTGTTTGCCCTGGCATGGACGTGGCTGCGCGGACGCTCGGAACTTGACGCGGCGATCGAGATCGACCGCCGGTTCGACCTGAAGGAGCGCGTCGCCAGCAGCCTCTCGCTGCCGGCCGACGCCGCGACCACGCCAGCGGGCCGAGCGCTCCTGGCCGACGCCGAACGCGCCGTGCGCCGCCTGGAAATTGATGAGCGCTTCCGCATTCGCATCGGACGCGGCGCACTCTTGCCCCTGGCGCCGGCCTTCGCAGCGCTCGCGCTGGTGATGTTCGTCGACAACGAGCAAGCCCAAAGCAGCATTACGCGCGTCGCCGCCGTCAGTCCGCAAGCGCTCGAGAATTCCACCAAGGCGCTCCGCAAGCGGCTGGTCGAAATCGCCAAGAAGACGCCGAACAAGGATCTGAAAGACGCGCAGGCCCTCTTGCTCAAAATGGAGAAGGAAGTCGAGAAGCTCGCCAGCAAGAAGGACGTCGACCGCAAGCAGGCGCTCATGAAGTTCAACCACCTGGCCCAGCAGCTTGCCGATCGCCGCCAACAGCTCAGCGATCCCAACGAGTTGAAGAAGCAATTCGCCGGCATGAAGGACTTCGGCCAGGGGCCCGCGGAAAAAATGCTGGCCTCAATGAAGAGCGGCGACTGGGACCAGGCCAAGGGGGAGCTGCAAAAGCTCCAGCAACAGCTCGCCAACGGCAAGCTCGACGACGCGGCCAAGAAGCAACTCGCCGAACAACTCAAAAAGCTCGAGCAGCAGCTTGCCGAGGCCTCGGCTAAACGTAGCGAGGCGATCGAGCAACTCAAGCAGCAGATCGAACAAAAGAAGCGCGACGGCCAACTCGCTGAAGCCGGCGAGTTGCAGGAAAAACTCGATCGGATGATGAAGCAGCAACAGCAGGCGGCGCAGCTCCAGCAGATGGCACAGCAGGTGGCCGAAGCTCAGGAGAGTCTCGAAAAGGGCGACAAGCAGGCGGCCGCCGCGGCCATGTCGGAGATGATGAAGCAGCTCGACCAGATGCAGTCCGAGGCCGAAGCGGGCTCCACCGAGGCGGAAATGCTCGACATGGCTATGGCCGAGCTCGAGATGACCAAAGACTCCATGGTGTGCGATGAATGCGAAGGCGCCGGGTGTGCCCAGTGCCAAGGCGGCATGGCACAGCGGCGCATGTCCCAAGGTCGCAATGGCCCGGGCATCGGCTCAGGCAGCGCCTTCGGCGCCCGGCCGGAGGACCCCACGAATCCCAACTTCCGCGACACGCGCGTCCGCCAAGATCCCACGCGCGGCCCGGCTATCATCACCGGCGAAGCCGAGGGTCCGACGGTGCGCGGCGACGTGCGCGAGGAAATCAAGGAAGAAATGGCCGCAGAGAACAGCGACGAGGCCGACGCCCTGGTCATCGAGCAGCTACCGCGCACCCAGCGGGAAAACGCGAGAGACTACTTCAACCGCTTCCTGGACGTGGAGTAGGCTCTCCGTCAGCGCCGCAGACTCCGCAATCGGGCCGAAAAATCGCCACGCCGGGGAAAATCCGGCGTGGGGGGGCGTCTTTCTACCGCAAAACTCTCGCTTTGCGGCGCACGACTTGCACACGTCGGCGCTTTAGATAATTGGCGCAAGGCGTGCCTGACAAGTAGCATAGAGCCATTCGACCGGCAAAGGACCCTTGCCGCGTGTGGCTGTCAGGAGCGCTGTGTGAATTCTCATCTGGTGACGATTCTACGGGCGGCGTGTTGGGTTGTTGCGGGCTGGTTCACGCTGGCCGGGGGGGCGGGGGCGAACGCGGCCGATCCGGCTGCGGCGCTCGCCGCGCTCGACGCCATGGACGGGTGGCTCGGCGACGGTCCGAACGGCGACCGCTGGCGAGAATACTTGCACACGGCCGAAATCCGGGCGGAACTTGCCAAGGGCGACGAAGCCGATCTCGCCGTCATCGCCCGCCAACTGCAGCATTTTCGCAGCGCCGCAATCGGATTGGACCTCGCCCCGTTCGTCGACGCCCGCGAGGCCGTCAATCGATGGCTGGGCGGGCAGCGGGAGCAATTCGCGGACGATCTTCCATGGCTGGCCTTGGCGTCGCGCAGCGACCACACGCCAATTACCGAAGCCCAGTTCGCCGCGATCCGGCGAGACCTTCGCGAAAAGATCGCCGCCCTGGATGCCGCGCTGGCCAGGCAACCCTCCATCGCGCGGGCGTGGAAGGAGTATCTCCAGTGGGACCGGTTGTTGCCGCACGTGGACGACGGATTTGAGGAGACCGCACAAACGCTCGCCGAACTCGATGGCGTGCTGCGCCGCTTTCGCACGAACGAACCGGGGCTCGAGCTGCCGGTCTTCACCGACGTGGCGCAAGCCATCGCGCGCTATCGTTCGCTCGGCGTCTGGGCGACCGCCGCCCGGGTGCGAGACTCGCGCGCCGCCTATGAGCGCTTCCTCACCGACCTCAGCCGCGTCCTCGGGCGGCACACGGAGCGGCCCTCGATGGAGACGGCCCGCCAGGTCGCCCGTGGACTCGGCGTCATCGACAGTCTCGGCCAATCGCCGTTTCTAGTCCGCACGCTGCGGGAGCGATACGCCCAACCCAATGTCATCGGCGTCGTTTCCACGAACTTCGTCACGCGCATGCCGAACCGGCCCATCGACCGCGTCACGCCGGTGCGCGACTGCATCCTCGGGACGAGCATCTTCGGCACGGCCCACACCCTCGGCAGCGTGCGCTACGGGGTGATGGAATCGGGCGACTCGGTCGAGCTTGCTATCCACCTCGTCGGCGAGGCTCAATCGCGCACCACCGGATACAACGGACCGGTGCGCATCAATTCCACCGGGCAAACCAACTACTGGGCCAGCTCCCACGTCTCGCTCAGCCAAGGGGCGTTTACGTCGGCCCCGGCCGCGGCGGGCGTCGACACGCGCACGCACATTCGTTCGATCCAAAAGACCGGCGGTCGCTTCGGCGCCCGGCTGATCGAACGCATCGCCTGGAAGCGCGCCGGACAGCAAAAAGCCCAGGCCGAGCGGATCTCCGAAAGCCATACCCGCGAGCGCGTGCTGCGCGAATTCCAGGAGACGATCGCCAACGATCTGGCCGCCTCGCGCCTACGTTACGAGAAAGAGATTCACGCGCCGCTGACCCGCCGCGGCGTTTCGCCGGAATACTTGCGGATGAGTTCGGGGCCGGACGGAATCGGCATCGAAACGTTGTTTGCGGTGCGCGATCAAATCGGCGCCCCCGCGCCGCCGCCGCCGATGATGTTGGGGCACGACATGGCCGTGCAGATTCATGAATCGGCGGTCAACAACTACCTGCCGCTGGCCCTCTCGTCGGCGCGCATCGCCCAGCAAACGGCGGAGAATCCTCCGGTGCTGGAAGGGAATGTGCCCAACTGGCTGAAGCTGATGTCCGTCAATCGACCGAACCTGGCCGCGGCCGCCAGCGCCGGCGTCCAGATGGTCGAAGAAGCGCAGGAGCGAATCGCCGACGCCGTGGGCGTGGAGCGCGCCGCCACGCCGCCGCCGTTCAAGGCGTATTCCATCACCCTTAACGCCGAAGCGCCCGCGAGCGCGCGGTTCGACGACGGCCAGATCACCGTGCGCGTTCGCGCCGCCGAGCTCATGTCCGACGAGCGCGCCTACCAGAATTGGGATTTCATCGTGACCTACCAAATCGCGACCCAAGACAACAAGATCTTGCTCAAGCGCGTGGGCGAGATCGAAGTGCTGCCCACAGGATTCGACCCCGAGTGGCCGCGGCAGCTTTCCGCCGAGGAAACAGGATTCCGTAGCATTCTCAAGAAGAACATAAACGCGCGGGCCGACGCGGGGCAGAGTTTCCCCAAGGAAATCCCCATCGAGCCGATTCGCTTCTCTCGCTTCGGCGTGCTCTTGCTGCGGGAGCTCGTGGCTGACGACGGATGGTTGACCGTCGGCTGGGGGTTGCCATAGTAGTGTACGGCAATTGGCGCCGCTTCGCCGAAGCAGCGTGAAGTTATTGTCCCGCCAAAACTGCCGCACGTCGCCGCCATGGCCGATTTTGAACCGCGCATCGAGATCGCGTTCGACTGCCTGCCGTTGCGCTCGGTCGGCCGAGTGGACGTGCCGCTGGACGCCTCAGACGAGTTGCGACGCCGCGTTGAGCTGATCAAAGAAGCGCTCGGCCAGTTCGGCGCCGAGCGGACCTACTTCCTTTACAACGCGCACTGCGTGTTTCGCTTCTCGAATAGCGAGTTCGACGGTGTGTGCCGCTTCGAGTTCGAGGGCGTCGTGCGGACCGACGCCGGCGACCGCATCTGCCAGGAGTCGCTTGTCGCGCCGCGCCTGGCCAGTGAAACCTGCGGCGGCGTTCCGCCTGAAGTGGAAGCATGGCTTGCACAGCAGGTGCGCCACGCGGTTCGCATCGAGTTCGACCGCTTCATCGCCGCGGGCCAATTGGACGAGACCTCGCGCAAAATGGGCGAGAGCGCGGACTTGGCTAATCTCAGCGGCCTCTCGGGGATGGACGTTTAGTTGGGGCGTCGAAGCGAGCCGCTTCGTGCGGGTCCTCTTTTCGCAGCGCGACTCCCCTTGCCGGCGCCGGCTCCGCAACTTTGTCAAAGTTTGCCGGTTACGCCGACGATAACAGTTGTGACGACGGCTCCGCACCGCTGTGCGCTCGTTTTGTTCACGCGCGCACTGCTAGCAAGCCGCCCTCCCCCCGCAAGGAACAGCGCCGATGAATCGCCGCCTGCAAGCCGTCACGTCGTGGGGTCTGTGCCTGCTGATGTTCGTCAGCGGATGCAGCCCGACGCAGCCGTTCTTTTTCAAAGAGGACGGCGATCTGTCGCACTATATGGACGTGGCCACGGACATCGAGTACCCCGACGTCAATGCGGTCCCGATCGACGACGTCGCCGCGGCCCAGGCGCCGCTGACGCTTGCCAACGCCGAGAAGTTCGAAATCTGGGACATTACGCTGGAAGAGGTCACGCGGATCGCGCTTGAGAACAGCCAGGTAATCAAACAGCTCGGCGGCCGCGTCTCCGACGCGGGCCAGAACATTGCGGCGACGACGCCCGAAACGCTCACCGGCGGCGCCGGACCCGACAACGCCGTCACGTCGTTCAATCCCGCGCTCGTCGAAAGCTCCTACGGCGGTAACACCGGCAGCCCCTTCAGCGGCACCGGCGTCGAAGCAGCCCTGTCGCAGTTCGACGCGCAGCTCGACTCCAGCATTTTCTGGACGAACAACGACCGCCCGCAGAACTTCGGCCTGGCCGCGGTGCCCGATTTCTTCGCCCCGCAGTTCCGTCAGGATCTAGGCCGCGGCACTCTCGGCATCACGAAGACGGCTCCGACGGGCACGCGGCTCGAATTTCGCGAGAACATCAACTACGACCAGAACAACAACGGCAGCCGCATTCAGCCCAGCGACTGGACCGTGAACACCGAGGCGGCCATCACGCATCCCTTGCTTCAGGGTTCCGGCCTTCAATACAACCAAATCGCCAATCCGCGCAGCTTCCAGGAAGCCACCGGCGGCTTCGCCGATCAGTTCGACGGCGTGCTGATCAGCCGCATTCGCCACGACATTTCGCTCACCGACTTCGAGACCGGCGTGCGCGGGTTGATGCGCGACGTCGAAGACGCCTACTGGGAGCTGTACTTCGCGTACCGCGACCTCGACGCCCGCAAAATCGGCCGCGACAGTGCACTGGCCACCTGGCGCCGCGTCAAGACGCTCGAACGCTTCGGCAGCGCCGGCGGCGAGGCAAATGCCGAAGCCCAGGCGCGGTCGCAATACTACCTGTTCCGATCTCAAGTCGAAGCGGCCCTCACGAGCGTCTTTCGCGTCGAGAACCGGCTCCGCTACCTCATGGGCATCGGCGCAACCGACGGTCGCCTGATCCGGCCCGTCGACGAGCCGACAACCGCACAAGTGCACTTCGACTGGCCGACGATTCACACCGAAGCGCTGGCCACGCGCGTCGAACTGCGTCGTCAGAAGTGGACAATCAAGCGGCGCGAGCTCGAGCTGATCGCGGCTCGCAATCAGATGTTGCCCCGCCTGGACGTTGTGGGCCGTTATCGTTGGCTGGGCGCGGGCGACGAACTGATCAACTCCGAAGGCTCCGGCGTGCCGCCGTTCGGCGCAGGGTCGAATGCATTCGAGACGATGACCTCTGGCGACTTCCAAGAATGGGAAGTTGGCTTGCAGTTTGCCATGCCCTTGGGTTTCCGGCTCCCGCTCACGACCGTTCGGCACCATCAGCTCCTGTTAGCTCGCGATCGGACGGTGCTCCAGGAAATGGAGCTGGAAGTCTCTCACCAACTGGCGGATGCCGTGCGCGACGTCGACCTTAACTTTGGCGTGGCTCAAACGAACTTCAACCGCCGCGCCGCGGCGGACGATGAAGTCGAGGCGGTGGAGACGCTCTACGATGTCGGCCAGATCGTCCTCGACCGCGTGCTGGACGCCCAGGCCCGGCAGGCCGATGCCGAAAGCGCGTACTACCGGTCGATCGTCGACTACAACCGCGCCATCATGCGGCTTCATTTCCGCAAGGGCTCGCTTTTGGAGTACAATGGCGTCTATCTGGCTGAAGGGCCGTGGCCCGGCAAGGCGTATTTCGACGCCCTCCGCCGCGCCCGCCAGCGGGATGCGAGCCGGTTCATCGACTACGGATACACGCGGCCGGGCGTGATTAGCCGCGGGCCCAATCCCCAGGTCACGGGAACGCCGACCGGCGGGGTGTACCAAGGTCCGCCGGCTGGCGGCACGGCGCCCACGACGACGCCGGAGACGATTCCGGCGCCGACCGGCGACCCGCTGGGCATGGCGCCGAGCGGACAGGTGAGCATGGTCGAGTTCGTCGAACCGCTGCCCGCGGTCGTCGAACCGGCGGCGCCGTCGGCCTCGGCTCCTTCGGCCTGGGAAGGGCCGGCCTTGCAACTGCCTTTGTCGCAACCGGCCGCCGCGCCGACGCCGGCGACCGTTCCGCCCATTCAAACAAGCGCCCTGCCGGCCAATCCGTTCTTGACCACGTCGGCCGTCATCCCGATTTCCGCCCTGCCGCCCGCCGCGTATGAACGTCAAGCGGATCACGCGACTACTGAAGTTGCTGCAAACGCTGCGGGCCGGTGAAGGGCAAAACGCTGAGAAAATCGCGCGTGCCTGCGGCATCAGCCGCCGCACCGTCTTTCGAGATTTGGAAACATTGCGCGCCGCAGGCGTGCCTCTCCGCTTCGACAAGGGCGACGGAACGTACTCGATCGCGGGCGATTTTTTCCTGCCTCCGGCGAATTTCACGCCCGCCGAGGCGCTTGCCATCATCGCCTTGGCCGAGCAGCTCGGCGCGGACGACCGATTGCCGTTCTTCCGCCCGGCTCGGAGTGCGGCGCTCAAACTCCAAAGCAGCCTGCCCACGGCGCTAAGAAAGGAGCTGCAGCGAACGGCCAAATCCATTCACGTGCGTATCAACTCGATCGGCCGGCTGTCGGGCCAAGACGGAATTTATGAGCAACTCGTCGCGGCCATTGCAACACGGCGCGTGCTTCGCATGACGTATGTCAGCCTCACGGAATGGGAGACGATCCAAACCAAGCTGCGACCCTACCAGCTCGTCTTCAATCGGCACAGTTGGTACGTGATCGGGCACAGCGATCTGCATCGCGAGCCACGGACGTTCAATCTGGGCCGCATTGAATCGTTGACGGCGACCGGCGAGAAGTTCGCCATGCCGCGGGGCTTCAGCTTGGAGCGCTACCTGGGCAATGCTTGGAATCTCATGTCGCAGCCAGGGCCCGACGTGAATGTCGTCGTAAGATTCTCGCCGCTGGTGGCGCGCAACGTTGCCGAGGTCGCCTGGCACAAGACGCAGCGGCTCGAGGCCCGCGACGACGGATCGCTCGACTTCCATGTCCGCGTGTCGGGGCTCAACGAAATTGTCTGGTGGATCCTCGGCTACGGCGACCAAGCCGAGGTCCTCTGGCCGCGCCGATTGCGGCAGCTCGTGTCGCAGCGGGCCAAGAACATGTGCCGACTTTATGAAGAATGACGAGTTCGGCCACGAGGCGTGTGAGCGACGGCAGGCGCCACGCTATAATCGCCGTGGTAGGAAAGGGAAATCTCCGGCTCCCTCCCCTCGGCGGGGAGGGCGGGGGAAGAAGCGGGTACACGCTGTGCGCACTGAATTGAGACAGCGCAACTAAGGTCGATGGCGACCAGTAGTGCGCGTGTACCCGCTGCCACACCCCTCCCTAACCCTCCCCATCAAGGGGAGGGGATCGAAGGATCTTAGTGAGCGCTCCGAATGGCACTTGAATTTTCGTAACCTATTACGCGGTTTGTCTTTTGTA
>CAYSFP010000069.1:0-27196 GCA_964430075.1 uncultured Planctomycetaceae bacterium
AGGGAGGGGCTAGGGGAGGGATTGAATTTGCTCGAACAATTCGCCCCTCTCCCAACCTCTCCCCTCAGGGGAGAGAGGTCTTGAAACCGGCTCTAGTCAGTTGCCCCCGAATCGTTGCAACTGACCACGGACAACGGGCCACTGACAAACCTATTCGCTCAGCCGCTGGGATCCTTGGCACGTTCAATATATTCCCCGGTGCGAGTATCGATGCGCAGAAAATCGCCGATATTCACGAATGCCGGCGCCAGGATTTCGGCTCCGGTTTCCAACTTGCAGGGTTTCGTCACGTTCGTCGCCGTGTTGCCGCGGGCGCCCGGCTCGCAGTACTCGACTTTCAGGATGACGTGGTTCGGCGGCGTCACGGCGATCGGCTGGTTGTTGTACACCATGAGCTGCACGTCCATGTTGTCCTTGAGGAACTGCCAGGCGTCGCCCACGCTCTCGGCGCTCATCTCGTACTGCTCGTAGTCGTCGTTCTTCATGAACACGAACGTCTCGCCCTGCTTGTACAGGTACTGGGCGTTGAACTCCGACACGTCGGCGCTTTCGAGCGTCTGGCCGGCGCGGTAGGTTTTGTCGACCACCGTGCCGCGGAGCAGGTTGCGCAGCTTGCACTCGTACAGGGCGTTGCCCTTGCCGGGCTTGCGGAAATTCATCTCGACCATCAGGTAGGGCACGCCGTCGATTTGAACCTTGAGGCCCTTCCGAAAATCGCTGGTGGTGTAAACTGCCACGGATTTGCTTCCTGTCGTCTCTCGGAGAATACTGTTCTGTTTGACTCGCGGACGGCGCCATCGCCGTCTGCCAGAGATTCATCAACTCAACCAAAATCTCAACCAATTGCCGCTGCGCCGCGCCTCCTAGCCTCCGGCGCAAGCCGGAGGCTTCGCCTGCCTAAGAAACCCGCGGTTTGCGCCGCGGGCTAGCGGGCTCAAACGACGTCGGGCGCAGATTCTCTAAATCGCCCTGGACGGTCGCCCGCGCGGAAAACGAAGTGAACATTCTATCCACTAGCCCCCCGCCTGTCCGCGCCCGTTCCGAGCGCCCGCAGGCCGCCTGGCAGGCCGAATTGCGGGACGCGATTCGGGACCCGTCCGAGTTGTGTGCTGCGGTCGGGTTGCCCCGCGAACTTGGCCAAGCTGGGGCCGCGGCGGCAGGCGAATTCGCCTGTTTGGTCCCGGCAAGCTATCTGCGTAGGATCGAACGTGGCAACCCGGCCGACCCGCTTCTGCTCCAGGTGTTGCCGGCCGCGAGCGAGACGGCTGCTGCGGTGGGTTTCACGAGCGATCCGGTCGACGAGGCGGCGGCCACGCTCGTGCCCGGACTCCTGCAAAAGTACCCGGGACGGGCGCTGTTGATCGTGACGGCGGCCTGCCCGGTGCATTGCCGCTACTGTTTCCGAAGAGAGTTTCCGTACGACGAACACGCGGGCGGGATCGAGACGTGGGGACCGGCGCTCGACGCGTTGACGGCGGATCCATCCATCGAGGAAGTCATCCTCAGCGGCGGCGATCCGCTCATGGCGAGCGATCGGCGGTTGGCCGCGCTCGTCGATCGCCTGGCGGCGATTCCGCACATCGCGCGGCTGCGCGTTCACTCGCGCACACCGGTGATGATCCCGTCGCGCGTCACCGGCGAACTGCTCGATTGGCTCACCGGCACGCGGCTGGCGCCGGTGATGGTGCTCCACGCCAACCACGCGAACGAACTCGATGCGCAGGTGGAGGCAGCCGTCGATCGGATGCGCCGCGCGGGCGTGATGCTGCTCAACCAGGCCGTGCTGCTGCAGGGCGTCAACGATTCGCTCGACGCGCAGTGCGCGCTTAGCAAACGGCTCATCGAGATCGGCGTCACGCCGTACTACCTGCACCAGCTCGACCGGGTCCGCGGCGCCGCCCACTTCGAGGTTCTGATCGAACGTGGCCGCGCGATCATTGCTGAAATGCGTTGCCGATTGCCGGGATACGCCGTGCCGCATTATGTCCAGGAGCAGCCCCGCGAACTGCACAAGGTTGTCCTTTGAGATCAACGGCAGGAGAATATCTCGCCAAGGCGCGAAGGCGCAAAGTAAGGTAACCACGAAAGTCACGAAAATCACGAAAAGGAGAGAAAGGCATGGGAGTGATGATCGGTTGCCAATGCCTTCTCCACTTTTCGTTTCGTTCGTGCTTTTCGTGGTCCTTCCCAATTTGCGCCTTGGCGTGAGATCATCCTCCGCAGCCATGTCGAATCGAACGGCCATCAACGACGTCGGCGGCGTGGAGCGCGTGCGGCGCGAGCTGCGGATCGATCCGCAGGCCGTGCGGCGGTTCCGCAACGCGCTGCTCAAGCACGGGCGCAGCGACGAGGATGCGCTGGTCGAATTGCCCGCCGATGTGCGCGACGAATTTGTCGGCCGAGTCGCCCTGCACGCGCTTGAGCTGCACAGCCGCTGCGACTCCGCTCAGGACGGCGCCACCAAACTGCTGTTTCGCACCGCGAGCGGGATGCTCATCGAATCGGTGATCCTGCGCATCGCTACGGGCCGCACGACGTTGTGCGTATCGAGTCAGGTGGGTTGCGCCGCGGCGTGCGACTTCTGCGCGACGGGCAAGATGGGCATTGCTCGCAATTTGTCGCCCGCCGAGATTCTCGACCAGCTCGCCCAAGCCCGGCAGATCGCCGCCGCCGAGGGTCGCACGATTCGCAACCTGGTCTTCATGGGCATGGGCGAGCCGCTGCACAACGAGGAGAATCTGTACGCCGCGCTGGAGGCGCTGACCGCCCCGGAGCTGTTCCACCACCCCGGCAGTCGCATCCTCGTGTCAACTGTGGGACTGCCTGAGGCGATGATCCGCGCAGGGCGCCGCTTTCCGGAAGTGCGTTTCGCACTGAGTTTGCACAGCGCCCGTCAAGAAGTCCGAGAACAGCTCATTCCGCTGGGCGCGCGTTACCCGCTGACGGAATTGCGCCGCGCTCTGGTTGACCTCAATCGCGTTCAATCGTCGGGGACGGACGTGATGATCGAGTATCTGATGCTCGCCGGCGTGAACGACTCTGCCGCGGATGCTCAGGCGTTGGTCGATTGGCTTGCCGAGCTGCGCGTCCACGTGAATCTCATTCCGTACAACCCGATCGACGACGCGCCGCACTTGGCCGGCAGCTCGCGCGAAGTCCGCGAGGCGTTCGGCGCCATTCTCAAGGCCGCCGGCGCTAAGACCACGATCCGCTACAGCCTGGGCGCCGACATCGCCGCGGCGTGCGGGCAGCTCGTACGCAAGGAAAACCGCCGCATCGCTGGCGCCGTGTACTAGCTCTCGCTATCGTGGCGACGTGATCGTCAAGCAAAACATTCCCTGGATCCGCCTCGTCCTGGCGATCCATCACAGCGCGCTCCCCAAAACCCCGCCGCGCACGCTCGCCTTCACCGCCTTCTCGGTTGTTGTGACTTGGATCGAAATGAAGGCAGGATACGACGCCTTCACGCTCACGATCGCCCCGTTCACGCTCATCGGCCTGGCGATCTCCGTGTTTCTCGGCTTCCGCACCAATGTGGCCTACGACCGTTACTGGGAAGGCCGCAAGCTGTGGGGCGCCCTGGTGAACGTTTGCCGCACGTTCACCAGGCAGGCGACGACGCTCATCGACGCCCCGGCGTCGGAGCTGAACCGCGCCGTGGCCCAGGACCTGGTGCATCGTACGATCGCGTTTGCCTACGCGCTAAAGCACCAACTTCGGCATACGGAGCCATGGGACGACCTGGCGCCGCTGCTCTCGGTTGAAGACATCGAACGGCTGCGCACGCAGCGGAATGTTCCGCTGGCCATCACCCGCACGCTAGGCGAGCGGCTGAACGACGCGTGGCGAAAGGGCTGGATTCGCGACATCCACATGCCCGTGTTCGAGAAAAGTCTCACGGAGATGACCGCCATTCAGGGCGGGTGCGAACGCATCGACAATACGCCGGTGCCGTTCGCCTACACGACGCTCATCCACCGCATCGTCGGTTTCTACTGCCTGCTCTTGCCGTTCGGCATCGTGAAGAACGTGCATTGGATGACGCCGCTGGTGGTGCTGATGATCTGCCACGCCTTCTTCGGCCTGGACGAGATCGGCGACGAGATCGAAGAGCCGTTCGGCATCGAGCCGCAGGACCTGCCGCTGGCGGCGATCGCGCGGACGATCGAGATCAACCTGCGGCAGTATCTCGACGAAGCACACGTGCCGCCGCCGCTGGAGCCGGTGGGGCGGGTGTTGTTGTAGGGCACGCCGACGGACGGCGTCGCCGAGGCGGGAATTACGGTTGCAACGATGCCGTCTGTAGGCGGCCCCGTTTGCATACGTCCCTCATAATTGACGCGTAAGACGCCTCGACTACACTTCACCGGAGCCGAATTGTAAAAAAACGCCCCAACATTACAATCTCCTCTTCCGCCGTTGTCGTGGGCCGCAACCCGTGAACTATCAACAATTTACGGAGAAAAAGACGGGGGGAGCTCCGCCGCTTCAAGAACCTTCAGACGGGCCGCGACGACTGGCTGTTCGTGCCCGCTGAGCTCCCGGCAGACTGGACGATTCCCGAGCGTTTGTGGCCCCAGTTGGTCGATGCGCGGGAAGCGCTGGGGCAGCTCAACGGCGTTGGTCAGACGCTGTCCCGCCTCTAATGGACATGGTCGCCGCCTGCATTCTGACTCGCGAAGAGGACCATCGGGAATGATTACTTTTCGCACGCATGCGGATGTTCCCGGCGATCGGCGCGTCGTGGTGACCCTGCCGCCGGAGACGCCGCTGGGGAGCGCGGAGCTTATCGTAACGGTCGCGCCGCAAGAGAACGGTCCGCGCCCGCGCGGCAATCTCAAGCGTCACTTTGGCGCCGTTCGCGGCGGCGATGCACAAGCAGCGGACAACGGGCGGATCGACGCCGACTTGGCGCGGGCCTTGCACCAAGTGAATCGCGAAGTCCGTAGCGTTCAGACGATGGGGTTTTCCCAACGCAGTTGGCGATAGGCGGCAAACCCGCCGTCGCACGAAATGAGCGTGGCGTCGCGATTGACGGCCATTGCGGCTAGATGTGCGTCAGTCGTCCGATTGCCGCCGGCCCCTGTTTCGCGAAGCAAATTGCGAAACAGATTCCAATGGTCCTCTCGCGCAGCGACGAGTTTCACGTTGGGTCTGGCGAGCCACTCGTCGACACGCGCCGTCGCGACGTCGATAGGCAGCGGCGCGTCGAGAAGTCGGGGATTCGTCGTGATCCGCAAAAACCCGGAGATGACAATCCACGGAAGGCCGAGCGTCTCTTCATCGTTCAGTGCGCTGGTCCACCACCGAAGGACAGTCGCATGGTGATGCGTCTCGCGGTTGATCACGTAGATCAGGACATTGACATCAATGATTTTCATTGACCGCGAGCGAGCTTCTGCATGATGTATTCGTCTTCAAGCTCCGCTGCTAGGGAAAGCGCCTTGTTCACGTCGAAACGCGGGACGCCCATGTCGTAGGTCTTTTGCACGAAGGGCGGCGTAACCGCCTTTTCCACGGGTGTGTTGAGACCGTGGCGGATGACCTGATTGACCATCTGAGTCAACGAAACGTCGTGACTAGCCGCGCGAGCTTTGAGTTCTTCGAGCAGTTCGTCCTCAATGCGCACAGTAGTCCTCATGATGGCATCATAGCATCACATGGCGTGATGTCAAGGCATCACTCCGCCAACGGCAGCGGCCGCTGCCGCCGGTCCCCCGCCTTGCGGCGGTTGCGATCCTCGAGCGTCACGCCATTGGCCGTATTTGGCGAGCTGGAGGCGGGATCGGCCGGCCCGTCCAGCGGGTCGCCGGCGCGGATGCCGCGCAGCCGCTCGGTCGCGTACTTGGCGTAGTCCTCGCTCAGTTCCGTGCCGAGGAATTGCCGGCCGAGCTTCTTTGCCACCGCGAGCGTCGTGCCGCTGCCGGTGAACGGGTCGAACACCACGTCCCCCTCATTCGAGCTGACGCGGATGATGCGCCCCAAAAGCTGCTCCGGCATCTGGCAGCCGTGAAAGCCCTGCCGTTCCTTGAACGTGCCGGCGACGCGCGAGTAGTACCATGTGTCGTCCATCGATTGGAACGCCTCGGGAGCGTCCTGCGGCCGCAGCACCCACGTATCGTCCGGCAGCCGCCCCGTCGGGTTCGCCCGGCTGTCGCCGTACACCAGCGCCCGGGCCGACGGCACGCGGACCAGCGGATCTTCGGCGTTGAACGTGAACTGCTTCTCGTCCTTGATGAACTGAAACAGGTGGGCGTGCGAGCGGTTGAACTTCCGCGTGCAGTTGACGCCGAACGTGTAGTACCACACGACCCAGCTGCGCATGATGAAGTTCGGCCGGTCGAACCGCTCGCGGAGCGTGCGCGTGGCCAGCCACTTGAGCTCGGCCGCGTACTCGTCGCCGATGGCCAGCCAGAACGTGCCGGCGGGCTTCAGCATCCGGTGCAGTTGGCCGATCCATGCCTGGCACCAGTCGAGATACGCCTGGTCGTCCTGGCGGTCGTGGTACTTGTCGTACTTGTAGCCGATGTTGAACGGCGGGTCGGCGAAGGCGAGGTCGATCGACTCGTCGTCGATCTGTTGCATCAGCTTCAGGCAATCGCCTTGGTGAATGCGTCCAGTTTTGAGCGGCATCGTGCGTCCGACAGGTGCGTCGTGCGAGTGGAAAAACATGATCTGCGCGGCGCTTCAAGGTACCAAAGCGGCCCGCAATTTGCGACACTTGAGCCCCTGACAAAACCTCCTCGCATTCCGCCACTCGCACCAACGGCCTTCCCATGAAATACGCCTTCTGCAACGAGATGTTCGGCGAGCAGCCGTTTCCCCAGGCGTTCGCCACGATGCGGTCGCTCGGCTACACGGGCGTGGAGTTCGCCCCGTTTACGATGCTGCCGCCGACCGACGCGTTCGATGTGCGCGATGTGCCGGCCGGGCGCCGGGCTGAAGCGAAGAGGCAAGCGGCGGACGCCGGGCTCGAAGTGGTTGGGCTCCATTGGTTGCTTGCGAAGACGAAGGGACTTCACCTTACCAGCCCCGAGCCGGCGGTGCGCCGTGCGACTGCGGATTACCTCATCGCGCTCGCCGAGTTGTGCGGCGACGTCGGCGGCAAGCTGATGGTGCTCGGCTCGCCGCAACAGCGCACGCTGTTGCCCGGCGTGGCTTACGGCGATGCCGAGCAGTACGCCGCCGAGGTGCTCCGCGCCGCGATGCCAGCCTGCGCCGACCGCGGCGTGACGATCGCCCTCGAGCCGCTGAACCCCGCGGAAACCGACTTCATGATGACCGCCAAGAGCGCCATCGAGCTGGCAAAGCTCGTCGACTCGCCGCACTGCCGATTGATTCTCGACGTGAAGGCGATGTCCGGCGAGGCGGCGCCGTACGAGTCGATCATTCATGACAGCCGCGAGTGGCTCGTGCACTTCCACGTGAACGACCCGAACCTGCTCGGCCCCGGCATGGGCGACGTGAAGTACGACCGCATCCTGCCGGCGCTCGCGGAGATCAACTACGCGGGCTGGCTGTCGCTCGAGGTGTTCAAGTACGAGCCGAGTCCGGAAGAGATCGGCCGGCTGGGCATCGAGTACCTGCGGAGTGTCGAGAAGGCGATGGCCGCGGAGCCGCCCGGCTAATTTCTGGCGGTGCGAATCGACCAGACTTTGACCAGGCAGTCGTCGGGATGCACCGTGTAGTAGACCCAGAGTGGTCCGAGTGCGAATTTGCGAAGGTTATCTTGAACGAGTTCGCCCTTAATGTCGGCATCCTCGCTCAGCTCGCGATAGATGACGTTCGACGCGAACGTTACGGCGGACCGATCTTCCGCAGTCAGCCACAATTGAGCGAGCTGCTCGTCGACCCACTCCGGCTGAATGACCATGTAGTGGTTCATTCAGGAAATCGCTCGCGGAGTTCTTTCACTAGGTCTGAAAAGAGACGAAATGTTCCGTCATGCGTCGCCATGCGCCGCTTGATGTCAGCGACGATCTCTTCTTCCGATGCATCTGGTCCCGGCGCATCGTGAAAGGTCGGCGCAACTTTGCCTAACTCCCTGCCTCGCGGGTCGACAAGCACGATGGGCGACGTCGCGGCGTCGATCATTCGCGCTTGCTCGTCGTTAAGGGTGACAACAGTCATGCTTTCACCTGCGAATACGTTTGGCGGCACGCGTCGGCGACGACCTCGTCGAGCACGTGATCCATGATATCCCGCGCCCTCCGGACTTCCCAACACGAGGCTTCACGCTCCCGCGCGCAGCTCCGCCAGATGTTGGGCGGTGCCGACCAACCGGTCCCAGTGCTCCTGAATATATTCCGGCGGCCCGCCGACCTGGGCGACCACGGTCGCCACCAGCTCCGTCGGCACCATCTCGATCGCGTCCCAAGGGCAGACCTTCAGGTCGTAGGGATTGGACTTCTTGCCGGGGATGTGGACGCACACCTCGCAGCCCACACACCGTTCGAGGTCGATCTCGCACCACTGTTGCGTGCCCTTCACGACGCCGCGGTCGATCTTCTTCAGCTCGATGCAGTCGACCGGGCACACCTCGAGGCACGATTCGCACCCGGTGCAGTTGTCGGCGTTGATGACCGCGAGTTCCTTGGGAACCTTCTTGCGGGGTCCAGCTTTGGCCATGGGGGAGGGTTCAGGGTTCGGGGTTCAGGGTTCGGGAGGCGAAGAAGCATCCCGACTTCGGAAGCGCGATGCCGCGTCGCTTAATTCTAGAAGCAGCCGCGAGCCTACGGCTCGCAGGAGCCCCGCCGCAATTCGTGAAATCCTTCACAATCATATTTCCTTGCCGAGGATCCGCCAACTGCACGGGCGTGAATTGCCGCCAAACGCCGCAATTCTCGGCCGCAATGCGCGATCGCGACCGGCGCTGCAACGCCCGCGCGACGCGGATACGATGGACACTGACGCCGTCTGCCAGCACCGGCCGCCTCGCTCATTCCCGCACTCATTGCTCTGCCATGAACCTCCTTGCCATTGTCCTGCCCGCGGCCGTCGTGTTGACGATTGCCTACCTGGCGTACGGCCGCGTGCTGGTCCGCCTGCTGCGTCTCAGCCCCGACGCGGTCACCCCCGCCACGGAGCTGCGCGACGGCATCGACTTCGAACCGATCCCACAGAGCGCGCTCCTGCCGCAGCATTTCTCCGCGATCGCCGCGGCCGGCCCGATCGTGGGCCCGATTCTCGCCGGGCTGATGTTCGGCTGGTTGCCGGCGCTCATCTGGATTGTCGTCGGCTCGATCTTCATCGGCGGCGTCCACGACATCACCGCCATGGTCGCGTCGATCCGCCACCGCGCCCAGTCGATCGCCGAGGTCGTCCGCCAGCACATGAGCCAGCGGTCGTACCTCATGTTTCTCGGCTTCATCTGGCTGGCGCTGGTGTACATCATCGTCGCGTTCACCGATGTGACGGCCGCGTCGTTCGTGGGCCCGGCAACGGCGGAGAGCGGCGGCGTCGGCGGCGGGGCGATCGCCTCGGCGTCGCTGATGTACCTGGCGCTCACGCTCGCGATGGGCGTGGCCGTGCGCTATCTGAAGCTGCCCTCCTGGGCGGCGCTGGCGATCTTTCTGCCGCTCGTGGCCGGCGCCATCGTGGCGGGGCCGCATGTGCCGTTCGACCTGGCGGAGCTCACCGGGCGACCGGCGCCCGAAGCGCAGAAGCTGTGGGGCGCGCTGCTCTTGGGGTACTGCCTGATCGCCGGGGTTCTGCCCGTGTGGCTGCTCTTGCAACCGCGCGGCCAGTTGGGCGGCTACTTCCTGTATGCCGCGCTCGCCGCCGGCGCCATCGGCCTCGCCTTCGGCGGCGTGAAGGTCGAGTACCCCATGTTCCGCGGCTGGGAGGTGACTACCGCCGCCGGCACGACCACGCTTTTCCCGCTGCTCTTCATCACCCTCGCCTGCGGCGCCTGCTCGGGCTTTCACTCGCTCATCGCCAGCGGCACCACCTCGAAGCAGCTCCGCCGCGAGACCGACGCCAAGCTGGTGGGCTACGGCGCCATGCTGCTCGAGGCGATGGTCGCGGTCGTGTCGCTGTGCTGCGTGATGATGTTCGCCGAGGGCTCGTCGCAGCTCGTGGCCGACGGCAAGCCCAAGGCCCCCAACCAGATCTACGCCGCGGGCATCGGCAAGTTCCTCGAAGTGATCCGCCTCAACCCGCAAATCGGCATCACCTTCGCGCTGATGGCCTTCACCACGTTCGTGTACGACACGCTGGACGTGTGCACGCGGCTGGGCCGCTTCATCCTGCAGGAGCTCACCGGTTGGCGCGGGGCCGGCGGGCGGTGGCTCGGCACGGCGCTCACCGCCGGCGTGCCGCTGTTTTTCCTGCTGCGGCACCCGACCGACTCGCCCACGCCCGTGTGGCGGATGTTTTGGGACTTGTTCGGCGCGAGCAATCAACTGCTGGCCGCGCTCACGCTGCTGGGCGTCACCGTGTGGCTGTGGCGCACGCGGCGCGCCGCATGGGTGTGGTTCGTCACGGGGCTGCCGACGGTGTTCATGTACGTGATGAGCACTTGGGCTCTGGCTTCAATTACGGCGCCGAAGTTCTGCACCGCCGAAGGCGGGTGGGCGCTGCCGACGGACCCCGTGCCGTGGATCGGCCTGGTGCTGTTGGGCCTGGCGGCGCTGATGCTGGTGGAAGCGGTGCGCGTGCTGGCGTCGCTGGGCAAGCCGCCGGCCGAAGGGATGCAACCGGCGGTGGCGTGAGAGCCGACCGAGTAGGGTGCGTGCAACGCACCAGTTTCCCGCCACGCATCGCGGAAGATGGTGCGTTGCACGCACCCTACTCACTCTCACCAGACGCGAATCATTCCCCGTCCGCAAGCTCGATATCCACCATCAAATCCGCCGTCACCGCCTCCAGCGCCGTCCGCAGCGCCGTCATGCTCACGCCCGTCGGCAGACGCAACCGCGCCTTCGCCCGGAACAACTGCTGGCCGCTCTCGGCCGCGGCGATGCATTCGGTTTGCAGCTCTTCAACGTTCACGCCCTGAGCCACCAGCACGCGGCTGATGTCACGAACGATGCCGGGCCGATCCTGGCCCACGAGGTCCAGCAGCACGACGGGGGCGGCCATCGTCGTCGGCGAGGTATCGGGATGGATGATCGATTCGAGGCCCGATGCGCCAAGTTCGCGAACCGCCGCTGCCAGGGCGTCCGCCCGCGACGCATCCACCTCCACGCGCAGGATTCCCGCGAAGTGCCCGGCGAGGTGCGCCATGCGGCTCTCGATCCAGTTGCCGCCATGCTCGGCGACGACGCGCGCGAGCGCTTCGACGAGCCCCGGCCGATCGGAGCCCAGTACGGTGAGAACCAGCGATGTTTTGTTCATGCGTAGGGTGCGTGAAACGCACCATCCTCTCAACTCGCAGCGCTGGGAAAAGGCCATCGGTGCGTTGCACGCACCCTACTTCAGAATCCGCTCGCCGCGGATGATGTCTTCGAACTTCTGACGCTCGCGCACGAGGTGCGCTTCGCCGTCCTCGATCAGCACCTCGGCGGCCAGCGGCTTGCTGTTGTAGTTGCTGCCCATGACGGCGCCGTAGGCGCCGGCGGCGCCGATGACCAGGTAGTCGCCCACGCTCGCTTCTGGCAACTCGCGGCTGCGTACGTAGCCGCCGTCTTCTTGCGTGAAGATGTCGCCGGACTCGCACAGGGGGCCGCCGACGATCACCGGGTGCGTGGCGGTGGGCCGCGGGGATGAACCCCGCGGCTCGCTGGATGCGGCGTGGGCCACGGCCATCGGGTGGTAGGCGCCGTAGAGGATCGGCCTCGCGAGATTGTTGAAGCCCGCGTCGAGCAGGTAGAACAGGTTATCGCCCATCTGCTTCACGGCGCGAATCTCCGCGATCAGGGCGCCGCTTTCGGCCACGAGGTACCGGCCGGGTTCGATCTCCAGCGACACCGGATGGCCGACCCGCTCGGCCAGCCGTTGCCGGGCGGCGTCCCACAGCGCGAAGTAACCGCTCAGGTCGACGCGCTGGTCGCCGTCGCGATACGGCGTCGGCAGGCCGCCGCCGGCGCTGACCGTGTGGATCGACGGCCCGATGGCTTCGCACGCCCGCTCCATGGCGCCGCACACTTGGCTGAGGTGCTCCAGGTCCGTGCCCGAGCCGATGTGCATGTGCAGGCCCGTGATCGCCAGGTCGTGCCGCGCGGCGCGGGCCAGGCAGTCGTCCAGTTGCTCGTGCCAAATGCCATGCTTCGATTGCTGGCCGCCGGTGTTGGTTTTCTGGCTGTGGCCGTGGCCGAAGCCGGGGTTGATCCGCAGCGTAATGCCGCGGCCCGGGGCACGCTCTCCATACTGGTCGATCATGTCGGGCGAGCCGCAGTTCACCGGCACGTCGAGTTCGACGACCATCGCAAGCGTTTCGCGATCGAAGATGTCGGCGGTGTAGACGATTTCCGGATGGCCCCCCGTGGTCGAGCGGGCGCCGCCGGGCTTGAACCCGGCCGCGATGGCCCGCTGGATTTCGCCGGCGCTCACCGCGTCGACCAGCCCGCCGTGCCGGCGCACGAGATCGAGGATCGCGAGATTCGAGTTGGCCTTTTGTGCGAACCGCACCACGTCGAACGATGCCAGATCGGCAATGCGCTCGGCGATCACGCCGGCGTCGTACACGAAGACCGGGGTGCCGAACCGCTGGGCCAATTCGGCGATGCCGATGCCGGCCATGGAGTCGATCGTCGTTGGAAACATGATCTCGGTAGCCGGCATGAACGATTTCCTTCGGAAGTTGGCGTCGATCGACTCGCCGCGGAGCGTCTCGAGATGATTATTTAGCCCCGCCGCTTGCGGCGGGCGCGGGCCGAGAGAGCCCGGCGACATGATTGATCCCTGCGCCGGCCGCCGATCACACAGACCACGGTATCGCCGGAGGGTTCACAAAAAAAGGGCCCCCGATCGCCGTGCGACCGGGGGGCCCTGGGAAAACCAATCGTCAAGCAAACTGGCGGGCCAGCGTCCGACTACCGAGCGGCGCCAGCATGCTGCTGCATCATGCCGATCATCGCAAAGGCCTGCAGGACGCCCTCCTCGACCTCGAACCGGAACTGCACGCCATTGGCGATGTTCTGGGCGATCACGTGCAAGTGGTCCAGTCCGCCCGAGTTGGCCAGCGAGCCGGCCGCCGCTTCGAGGGCTGGCTTGTCGCCGGCGTCGGCCACCGAGGCGAACGTCCCCAGCACCTTGCTCATGGAGACGGTCAGCTCCATCGGCGTGATCGCCTTGGCGGGCTCCGCCGCACTGCCGTCGATCACGGCCTTCAGCGCCGTCGCCGCGTCGCGGCCCACGGCCACGTAGGCCGACTGGGGCCCGAGGCCCACGATCACTTGGGCGGACGAGCCGAGCAGCTTTTGGGTGCCCTCGTCATCGACCGGCACGTCCATCGTGTGGAACGTTACGCCTTCGTGCGTTTCGGCGCCCCAGGTGATCGGCGGCAACTTGTCGCTTTCGCTGGCGGCCAGGGCGTCGACGAGCTTTTTGAGCCCGCTTTCGATTTTTGCCGGCTCGGTGATCAGGCCGCCGGCAACCAGGCTCATCGAGCCGGGCGTCATGTTGAGCACGGCGCCGCCGTCCATCTTGCCCGCCTTGAGCGTGGCTGCGATCGCGTCGATGAAATCGCCCACGGCGTCGCGGAGCGGCGCCTGTAACTCGCCCGGCGCTTCCGATTCGATGGACCGGTTCAGTTGCGCCCGCAGGCCGGCGATCATCTGCTCCATCTGGGCCAGGTTAGCGCTCTTCACTTCACCGGCAAACGACAGCGACGCGGCCGCGTCCGGTTGAGCGAAGCCCGCGAAATTCGTCGTCGGATGGGGATCGGACGCCATTTCCTCGGCCAGCGGGGTGCCCGGCACGGCGAGCACGTTGACGTCCAGCGTCACCTTCTTCTGCTCGCCGGCGATCGACAGGCCGACGAGGATCTGATCGAGCTCGCGCATCATCTGCTGCGACGCTTCGATCTGTTGCTTCACCGCGTCCTGGCGGGCGGCGAAATCGGCATCGCTCTCGTTGGGCAACTGGCGCAGGCTGGCTTGGGCCGACGCCATCGCCGCGGCGCCCTGTTGCCGGAGCGCCTCGGGCAGGCTTTGCACGTTGAATTGCACCGCCACGTCGTACTGCGAGGTGAGCGGCCCGAGCACGGCGCTGGGGTCGGCCGGCAGCGCGTCGAATCCCATAGGCGACATGCCCACGAGCGTCCAACCGCCGACGTTCTTGGCGTAGACGTCCTGCCCCAGGGCGTTCACTTGCGTCACGCCGTTGCCCATGTCCTGGCTGGTGATGCCAAAGGGCTTGAGCACCTCGAGCAGACCGGCCTGATCGGTCAGGGGCAGGTAGGCGGCGAAGTTGGGGAACATCGCCGACATGTCGACGAGCACGCCGATCGGCTGGGACTTGTCGAGCCCGACGAGGCCTCTGCCGCCGGTGATGTTGGCGACCATGCCCTCGACCATCTGCGAAGCGTTGGGCATCTGGACCATGCTGCCCAGGTAGTCAACGTCTTGCATCAACCCCGAGTAGCTGTTGATGGCGACAACGGCGACGGGTTTGTTCGGGGCGGGCGCCTGGGCCAGCGCGGCCGACGCCGTGGCGACCATGGCCAGCGCCAGGCTGCACAGTGCCGCTGCGCGGCGGAAAGCTGGAATTCGCACCTTGAGTTTCTCCGTGGAAAGCGCGGGATGGGGTTTCAGATTCGAGCGATGGGTAGGAACGACTGCGGCCTGCACGCTCGCAAGCGGCGCGCCGCGATTGCCTCGCAAATGTAGGTCCAAACGCTCGCACAAGCGCGTGTCGAGCCGAGGCGCTCAAGACAAAGCGCAAGAAAGTAGTCGCCGCCGAGCCGCCCAGATATCAGCTATCAGCGCTCGCGGAACGTAATGCGGCCCTTGGTCAGGTCGTAGGGCGAGAGCTCCACGCGCACCTTGTCGCCGGGGACAATGCGAATGAAGTGCTTCCGCATCCGACCCGCCACGTGGGCGGTGACCTGATGGCCGCCTTCGATTTCGACGCGAAATCGCGTATTCGCCAAGGCCTGAGTCACGACGCCCTCCACCTCGAGGGCTTCTTCTTTCTGCTTTGCCATAAGACTCCTTGATTCGCTCGCGCGCGGCCGCCTCGGCAACGCCGACGCCCATACGCCGCGGCCCCACGAACGACATAACCCACAATCCTAGCATCCGCGCCGGCGCCGTCCAACGGTCCGCTGCCGCCCCGCGGGAGAATTGGCGGAGAGCGATTGCAGCGTTCACGGCAGGCAACCCGTGAAGGGCGGGGTGCTAATCTTCACTGCTGGTCAGGGCGCCCGTGGGGAGCCAACCCCGTCGCGACCGCGCCGATTGCACCGGTTGCGTCGCCTGCGTGGGCCGCCGCCAGGCGAAAACTCCGCTAAACCCAAGTTCTTGCTCCATAACGAGTTTGACGGGTTCCGGGAAACCCGAAACAATGAATGTTCGCCCCGGCCGTTTTGCGCCCAGGCTCCGTACCCTTCTCCCACGACTATGTCGAGCCGGACTTTCGACGAAGTGAGCGCTGCATCCAGTCCCGGCGAGCGCGGCCCCGACGAGGAGGCCGTGCGTCAGGCCAAGGCCGAGATTCAGTCGCTCATCCAGGAAATCGACGACCTTTCGCGGACCGAGATCGAGCCGACCGACTTCTACGCGGCGCTGCTCGAAAAGTCGATCTCGGCGCTGGCCGCCATTGGCGGCGTCGTGTGGACGTTCGATTCCGGCGCGGGCTTCAAGCTCGAATACCAGGTGAATCTTCAGCAGACCGGTTTGCTGGAAAATCCCGAGGCGATGAATCAGCACGGCAAGCTGCTGGGACAGCTTGTGCAGCGCGGCGAACCGGCGCTGGTGGCGCCGCGCTCCGGCGCCGGCATGGGGGACGATAGCGAAACGGCGGCGAACCCCACGCAGTTTCTGCTCGTCACCGCCCCGATCGTGACCGATCGCGGCGTCGACGGCGTCGTGGAAATCTTCCAGCGCACCGGCGCGCGGCCCAACACGCAGCGCGGTTATCTGCGCTTCCTCGCTCAAATCTGCGACTACGCCGGTGCTTACCTCAAGACGCGGCGGCTGCGCGACTTCGGCGCCAAGCAAACGCTGTGGGAGCAACTCGAAGGCTTCACGTCGCTCGTGCACGGCAAGCTCGAGTCGCGCTCCACGGCGTACACGATCGCCAACGAAGGGCGGCGACTCGTCGGCTGCGACCGCGTGACCGTGGTGCTCAAGCACGGCCCGAAGTATGTGGTCGAGGCGATCAGCGGGCAGGACACGTTCGACAAACGCTCGAACGTCGTCCGCATGCTCCGCCAACTGGCGACCGTCGTGGTCAAAAGCGGCGAGGACCTGTGGTACCAGGGCGACACGACCAATCTCTCGCCGCAGGTCGAAAAGGCCGTCAACGCCTACGTCGACGAGTCCCACACCAAGCGGCTAGCCGTGTTGCCGCTGCGCGAGGCCGACCCGCACGCCGACGATCCCAATCGCCCCAAGCGGCGCGAGAACATGCTGGGCGCCATTGTCATCGAGCAATTGGTCGACGGCCGGGCGCCGGACGGGCTCATGCAGCGCGTCGACGTCGTGCGGCGGCACAGCAGTACGGCGCTCACCAACGCCCAGTCGCACGAACACCTGTTCCTGCTGCCGTTGTGGCGGCTCATCGGCAAGAGCCGCGTGATGTTCGCAGCGCGCAACCTGCCGAAGACGATCCTCGCGGCGATCGTTCTGGGCGCCCTGATCGCCGCCATGTGGCTCATGCCGTGGGATTTCACGGTGACCGCCGACGGCAAGCTGCTGCCCGATGCGCGGGCCTACGTCTTCGCCGCGAGCAACGGCGTCGTGAAAGAAGTTTCCGTCCGCGACGGCGATCTCGTCGCCGCGGGGCAAATTGTCGCCCGGCAGCGCAGCATCGACGTCGAGAACGAACTGCAAAAGCTGGACACCGAGATCAACGACTATCGGGCGCAGCTCATCGCTACGGAAGCCAAGATTCGCGCCAACAATCAGCGTCGCGACCCCAATGTCGACCCTGCGGAGCTGAACTTCGAGTACCACCGATTGAGTCAACTGATCGACAATCTGAATGTCAGCCGCAAATTCGTCCTAGCAAAGACCGAGCTGTTGGACATCGCCAGCCCGATCGATGGGAAAGTCCTCACCTCGAAGGTGCGCGATCTGCTGCTGAACCGACCGGTCAGCACCGGGACGCGGCTCATGGAGATTGCCGATCCCACCAAGGACTGGGAACTGCGGATCGACGTGCCCGAGGCGAAGATGGGCCACGTGCAGCGCGAGCTGGACGCGTTGCGGGAGACGGACCCCGACGCGGAGCTCTTGGTCACCTTCATCCTCGCGACTCACCCGGGCGATCGTCTCGTGGGCAAGGTCACGCATATCGACGAAAGCGCCCAGGTGTCCGGCGAGGAAGGCAACACCGTCCGCATGGACGTGTCGTTCGACCAGGCCCAGCTTCTTAAGCTACTGGCGACCGACGACGAGAACACCGGCGAGGAAGGCGACGAGTTGGACGCCGCGCCGCGTCCGCTCACGCCGCAGGAGGCAGAACAGATCGCCGAGCTGAAGCGTAATCTGAAAGTCGGCGCCGACGTGAAGGCGAAGATTCACTGCGGCCGCGCCGCCGTGGGCTACGTCTTGTTCCACGACCTGTGGGAGTTCGTCCAGTCGCGGATTCTGTTCCGGTTTTGATCGCGCCCCTCCCTCTCCCCGCTTCGGACGGGTCGCTTAAGCGACCCGTCCGCCCCCGGAGTTGACCCATGATCGACCAAGCCCTGCTGCTGGCCCTCGCCCTGTTCGGTCAAATCGCGCCCGCGACTGACGCAGGGCCCTCGGGCCCGGCCAACATACTCACCAAGCGCGGCGCGATCATTGCCAAGAACGACATACGCATGGCTGCGGAAGTCGAGGGACTGATCACCAGCCTTCCGATTCGCCAGGGCATGTTGGTCGCCAAGGGAAACGTCCTCGCGACGATTGACGATCGCAAGGTTCTGGCCGCTGTCGAAGTGCATGAGAAAAACTACCTCGCCGCCGAGGAACGCGCCAAAGATGACATCGAAGAGCAATACGCTATGGCGGCCGCTGGCGTCGCGCGCATGGACTTTGAAATGGGCATGGACGCCAATCGGCGAAACCCCGGCGTTTTCTCGCCGATTGATATCGAGAAGAAACGACTCGACTGGAAGCGAGCCAGTCTGCAAATCGAAAAGGCTCGCCACGATCAGTTGCTCGCCGGGCTTGAAGCCGATGCCAAGAGAGCGGAGCTCGCGGCGGCGCGCGTCGAGCTGACGTATCGCCAGATTGTCGCGCCGTTCGACGGTCAGATCGAGGAGGTCGGCTTCCACGAGTCGGAGTGGGTCAAAGCCGGCGATCCCATCCTCCGGCTCGTCCAGTTCGACGTCATGTACGTCGACCTTCCGATCAACGTGGCCGATTACGACCCCTCGGAGCTCCAGGGCCGGCCCGTGACGGTGGTGGTCAGCCTCGCCCGCGGCCGTACCGCGACGGTCAAGGGCCACGTGATTCATGCCAGCCAGACGTCGATCGAGTCGAGCACCAGCGGCGGCGGCTTGTACATGGTCCGCTGCGAGATCGAAAACCAGCGCGTCGGCAACTTCTGGCTCGTCCGCCCGGGCCTCAACGCCGAAGTGACCATCCACGTCGACCAACCCGCCATTCAGCTCAGCGACCCCGTGGAGCAGAGCGCGGGGGTGGAGTGAGGGGAGGGTTCAGGGTTCAGGGTTCAGGAGGGAGAGTAGCCCCCGGCGCAAGCCGGGGGGTTGGGAGCTAGAGGGGTTCAGGGAGGAGGGAACGAGGGGGCAGGGTTTTAGGGGCGAGGCGTTCGATGTCGGAGCACATGCGAGTCGAAGACTTGCTCGTCTATCAGAAGCTTTGCGACCTCCACCTGGAAGTCTGCGACCTGACCAGGCTCTGGCCGGCGGATGAACGGTATGAGCTTGGCTCACAAGTTCGGCGATCTTCCAACAGCGCCCCCGCCCAGCTCGCCGAAAAGCACAGCGATCGGCACGTCCGCAACAAGCTGGAAGGCGTGAATCGTGCACGCGGGGAGGCGTTGGAGACTGTTCACCACCTCTTCATGGCGACAAGGAAAAAGTACTTGTCGATTGACCAATTCGAAGCCTTGCGCCTTCGCTACCGCGAATGCATCCGCATGCTCAACGGCCTGGAGCGCAAGCTCGAGACATTGCTGCCGCTAGAGCAACGGAGGTTTCCAACCAAGCAGGCGCGACCGAATCCGCCGCGGTCGGAACCTCCAAACAGCCACACCAGCGATCCGTAGGATCGCGGCTATGGTCTCCCCCTCCTGAACCCTGAACCCTGAATCCTGAACCCTGAATCCTGAATCCTGAACCCTCCCCCCGCCCCCCATGCCCACCCTCGCCGACAGCATTGTCTCCAGCAGTTCGCGGAAGCTCACCATCCGCGTGCGGCCGGATCTCAAGGCCCGGCGGCAGCGCTATCAGGGCCGCGTTTACTGGGTGGTGAAGGATCCGGTCGGCCTGCAGTACTTCCGTTTCGAAGAGGAAGAGTTCGCCATCCTGCAGATGCTCGACGGCGAATCGAGCCTCGACGACATTGCCGAGCGGTTCGAAGCCGAGTTTCCGCCGCAGACGATCCGCGTCGAGGAGCTGCAGAACTTCATCGGCATGCTGCACCGCAGCGGGTTGGTGCTGTCCAGCGCGCCCGGGCAGGGCGTCCAGCTCAAGGAGCGCCGCGACGAGAAAAAACGCAAGGAGCTGATTGGCGCGCTCAGCAACGTCCTAGCGTTCCGCATGCGCGGGATCGATCCTGAGCGGCTGCTCAATTGGCTCTACCCGCTGGTCCGCTGGTTTTTCACGCCCGCGGCCACCGCGGCGGCGCTGCTGCTCGCCTCGGCGGCGCTCACGCTGGTGATCGTCCAGTTCGATATCTTCAAGTCGCGCCTGCCGTCGTTCCATTCGTTCTTCGACGCGCAGAACTGGCTCGCCCTGGGGCTGACGCTCATGGCGACCAAGATTCTGCACGAGTTCGGCCACGGCATGTCGTGCAAGCATTTCGGCGGCGAGTGCCACGAAATGGGCGTGATGTTCCTGGTGTTGACCCCCTGCCTGTACTGCAACGTCTCCGACTCGTGGATGCTGCCCAATCGCTGGCATCGCGCGGCGATCGGCGCGGCGGGGATGTACGTGGAAGTGGTGCTCGCCTCCATCGCCACGTTCGTGTGGTGGTTCACCGAGCCGGGGTGGGTCAACTACGTCTGCCTCAACGTCATGTTCATCAGTTCGGTGAGCACGATCATGTTCAACGCCAACCCGCTCTTGCGGTACGACGGCTACTACATCCTCAGCGACATCCTCGAGATTCCCAACCTGCGGCAGAAAGCCAATGCGATCCTCAATCGCAAGCTCGGCAAGTGGTGCCTGGGACTCGAGGAGCCGGAAGATCCGTTTTTGCCGAAACGGCATCAAATGCTGTTCGCGCTCTTTACGGTCGCGTCGTTTCTGTATCGCTGGGTCGTGTTGCTAGGCATCCTGTACTTCCTCAACAAGGTGTTCGAGCCCTACGGACTCAAGATTTTGGGCCAGGCGCTGGCCTGTGTGTCGTTGTACGGGCTGATTGCGATGCCGGCCTGGAAGGTGTACAAGTTCTTTCGCGTGCCGGGGAGGTTGAGCAAAGTGAAGCGGCTCCGCATGTACGCGTCGATGGCCCTGTTGGCGGGAGTCGTCTCCGCCATTCTGTTCATCCCGCTGCCGTCGCGCGTGTGGGCGTGGTTCGAACTGCAGCCGCGGGACGCCGAGAGCGTGTATGTCGAAGCGCCCGGCATCCTGCGGCGACTGCACGTCAAGGCGGGCGACAAGGTCGAGAAGGGACAGTTGCTCGCCGAACTGGAAAATCTGGACCTGCAGATTGAAATCGAGCGCCTGCGGAGCGATCGCAATTCACTGGAAAGCCAGATCAAGGGCCTGGACCTGTTGATGCTGACCTCGGGACAGGGGGCCGAGACGGCGCTGCTCAAGCTCGACGTTGCGCGGGAGCAGCTCGCCGGCAAGATCGAACAGTTGGCCAAGAAGGAAAAAGATCTCGAGCAACTGCAGATCATCGCTCCGCGGGCCGGCACGATCATTCCCCCGCCGCGCGTCGCCGAGCGCGAGCGCGGCGAAGAAACCGAGCTGAGCACCTGGACCGGCACGCCGCTCGACCCGGAAAACATTGGCGCCGCGCTGTCCAGCGAGGGGCCGCAGAATCTGTTTTGCCTGATTGGCGATCCCAACGCGTGGGCCGCGATCATGGTGGTCGATCAGGACGACGCACCCATGCTGCGCAAAGGGCAGGAAGTGCGGCTGATGTTCGAGGAGTCGGCCTACCACGTGTTCATCAGCCACATCAACGCGCCGGCCGACGACGCGATGCCGAACGTCCCCGCCCGGCTGGCCAGCACCAACGGCGGTCCGATCCCCGCCAAAGCCGAGCCCGACGGCGCCGTCGTTCCCCTGAGCACGAGTTACCAGGTCGAGGCGCCGCTGGACAACAGCACCGGCCTGCTCCGCAACGGGCTGCTCGGCCGCGGGCGGATCGAGACGCCGCCGCGAACCATTTTGCAGCGCCTGAAGCGATACCTGTTCCGGACGTTCAACTTCGAGCTGTAGTGGTCGAGTCCTATCCAAGTGGACGAGTCTCTCCGAGACTCGAAGGCGGCCTTTCGAAACGGCTTGATCATTTGATCGATCCAAGCTGCTTAGCTGCAAGAATCCTTTGATCCGCGTCTCGGAGAGACGCGACCACTGACGATGCCCGACGTTTTCTTTTACGAGACCTACGAAGAGGAAGCGGCCCTGTTGCCGCGGCTGATGCCGCCGCACATTTCGGCCGGCTATACCGACAAGACGATCCAGGAGTCGGGCCACGCGGAGCCGGGCGCCCGGTTCATCTCCACCCGCACGCAGTCGACGATTCCCATCGAGTGGGCGCCGCAGCTCGACGTGATCCTGTCGCGCAGCACGGGTTTCGATCACCTTGCCGCCTACGCCGCCGCCACGGCAGGCCATCCCATCCAGTTCGGCAACCTGCCGCTGTACTGTCCGCGCGCCGTGGCCGAGCACGCGCTCATGCTGTGGCTTGCTCTGTTGCGGCGCTTGCCGCGACAGATGCGGCAGTTCCCCACGTTCGATCGCGACGGGCTCACGGGCCATGAAACCCAGCACCGCACACTGGCGGTTGTCGGCGTCGGCAACATTGGCCGCGAGATCTGCGCGATTGGCCGGGCCCTCGACATGAGGGTCCTGGGCGTCGATCGCGACCCGCGGCACGCCGAAGTCGACTACGCCTCGATCGACGAGGCGCTGGCCGCGGCAGACGTGGTCGCCTGCGCCATGGATTTCAACGCCGCCAATCGCGGGTACTTCGACGCCGACAAGTGGCGCCACGTGAAGCCGGGCGCCGTGTTCGTCAACGTGTCGCGCGGCGAGCTGAGTCCCTCGACCGCACTTTGGGAGGCCCTGGAGTCCGGCCGGCTCGCGGGCGTGGGGCTCGACGTGTTCGACCACGAGCCGGAACTGGCCGTGACCCTGCGCGGCGGCCTAGCGAGCGACGACGCGGAGGTTCGCGCCGCCCAGGCCCTGGTTGCTCGCGACGATGTGATCTGCACGCCGCACAATGCATTCAATTCCGAGGAGGCGCTCCAGCGCAAAAGCTTGCACTCGGTGCAGCAGATCGAGGCGTTTTTCTCGACGGGCCGCCTGCGATGGCCCGCGCTGCCGGCAAGCTAGCAGTGTCGCCCTCTCGCTCCGCGAGAGGTTTCGTCTCGCGGAGCGAGACGACTACACTCCGCAGAACTCGCCTAGGACGCACCGTCACGCCGTCCTAAAATCGCGCCTCGTTTTTCGGTTGCCAAGGCGTGTTGTCGCGCGCCATCGCCACCGCGCCTGCCCGCAATCTCCCGGACCGCGTGGCGGTCCGGCTAATTCTGTTGCCCCGCACGGTGTTCACGCCATGGGCCGTCGTCGCACCCGTCGTGAAATCGAAGCCGACCTCGAGGCCGAGGCCGACGCCGAGGCCGCGCCGCTATCGCGCAGGCCGCGGCGCATTCGACGCCGTCACAAGCTCCTTCTTGTGCTCCTGCTGCTTGCCGGACTCGTCGTCGCGGCGCCGACGATCGTGGGGAGCACGCCGCTGCGTAATCTGCTGCTGGCCAAGGCGCTGCCGGCGAGCGCCGCTCAGCTTTCCGGCGCGGGCGCGACGTTCTCCTGGACCGGCGGTCAGACGGTCACGGGCCTGACGCTCGTCGACGCCGAAGGCGCCACGGTCGCGACCGTCGAGTCGGCGTCGATCGACCGTTCGCTGGTGGCGCTGATCGCCAACAGCCGCCACCTGGGCAAGATCGTCCTGACGCGACCCGTCGTGCGGATCGAGACCCGCAATGGCAGCAGCAACTTGGAAGATCTCGCGCAGGCCATCGCGACGGCGATGGCTCAAGCTGAACTGCAAACTCCTCAATCCGCCGACGATGCGCCGACGACCATCGCGCAGGTCGAAATCGTCGAGGGCACGTTGCTGGGCCGCGACGCAGCGACGGGTCAGGAGTGGCGCATCGATCAATTGGCCGCGACGGCGAATCCTGCGGAGGCGGGCGGGTGGCAGGCGACCGCCGGCGGCTTCCTGACGCTGGGCCCGGCCGCCGGGGCGCCGGGAGCGCCCACCGACGGGGCAGGGCGGTTCAAGCTCGTCATCCACCCCGGCGACAACGGCGCCCAGCAGCTCGACGTCCTGGCCGATCGCTTGCCGCTGGCGCCGCTTGAACCCTGGCTCGCGCGTGCCCTCGCCGGCGCCCGCCTGAGGGGCAGAGCGAGCGCCGATCTCAAGCTCGGCTGGCGCACGGATGCTGCCGGCGCTCCCTCGTGGGGCGCCGTCGGCAAGGTCGAAGGGGCCGACGTGCGATTTACGGCCGATCGCCTGGCGGGCGACGCCCTTGAGCTCGCGAAGGCGTCGCTGGCCGTGGACGCGACGCTTGCCGACAGCAAGATTTCCGCCCGGCAGTTCGCCGCGCGGAGCGAGTGGTTCGAAGCCGAAGGCGCCGGCGAGTTCGATCTCGCGCAGTTGGCCGACGCTTCGATCCAGCAGTTGCCCAGGACCGATGCACGCCTGACCGCGCGGGTCGACCTGCCGCACTTGACGCAGATGATGCCCCGCACGGTGCGCCTGCGGCCGGGCGTGCGCATCGATTCAGGAACGGCCGAGGCGTCGCTCCACAGCCTGGTTGAAGACGGCGGCCGGCGGTGGAAACTCGCCGCCGCGGTCGAGAACCTGCTGGGCGCCGACGGCCAGCGCGCCATTCGCTGGACCGAGCCTGTGGAACTTCGCGCCGACGTAGCGGACTCGCCGGCGGGTCCGCAGCTCAAGAAAGTCCTCGCCCGATCGCCCTTCGCGGAACTGACAGTCGACGGCGCCGACGGCGGATTCGAAGGCAAGGGGCGGTTCGACCTCGCCCAGTTGGCAGATCAGGCTGGGCAGTTTCTCGATCTTTCGGCGTGGCAGCTCCGCGGCACGGGCGAGGGCGCCTTTTCATGGCGCGACACGGGGGTCGACCAGTTCGCCGCAAGCGCGCTGGTCGATCTTGCCGATATCGACGTTCGCCGTGATGGCCAGACGGTGTGGATCGATCCGGAGGTGCACGTCGAGTTGCAAGCCGCGGGCGTGCGGGCCAATTCGCGTCCCCTTGAATTGCGGACCGGTTCGGCGCTGGTCCGCGGGCCGCGTGATACGCTGGCCGTCGAGCTTCTGGAGCCCGTGAACCTCGCGAGCGCGGAGCCCGTTTGGTTCGTCAGCGTCAAGGGCGACGGTCCGCTCGACAGTTGGGCCGGCCGCGCCCGCCCCTGGGCGCCTTCCGTGCCCGACGAGCTCGCCGGTCAAACCACGCTCTCCTGCCGCTTGCGGCTTAGCGCGTCCCTCGTCGAGCTCACCCAATCCCAACTCAGCATCCGCGACTTCCGCACCCGCGTGGCCGGCGCCGAAATCCTGGAGCCGCGCATCGAGGCCAGCGGCGATCTGAGCTGGAACGACGCGACACGGGCGCTCACGTCGCAAGACCTAACGCTGGCCAGCAGCACCGTGGCCGGACGCGCGCGGGAGGTGCAGATCAAGCTTCCCGAGATCGGCGCGCCCGTCGTGCGCGGCGACGTGGCCTTCCGCGGCGACCTCGAGCGGCTTGCCGCCTGGGCCGGGCGGGCAGGCGTCGACGGCGCGCTCTGGCCGCGCGGCCAGGCCGAAGGCCGGATGCAGCTCGCCAGCGATGGTAATGGCGCCAGCGCAACGATCACGATGAAGTCGGCGCCGTTCACGCTCATTCGTGCTGAGGGCGCGGGCGCGCCGCCCGCCGTGGCCTGGAACGAGCCCGCCCTGCAGTTCGCCGCCGACGTCGTTTACACGCTCGCCGAGGATCGATTGCAATTGACGAATATGCGTCTCGACGGCCAGACGGTGACGCTCACCGGCGGCGGCGAAATTGCCGAGCTGCGCACCGCCGGCCTGCTGCGCGGCGACGTGACGCTCAACTACGATTCAACCGAGCTCGCCAAGCTGCTCACCGCGTATCTGGGCCCCGGCGTCCGCATCACCGGCGCCAACTCCGCCCGCCTCATCGCCCAAGGCCGCCTACACACACAGGATCCTCTGGCCCCCTCCCCCTCGTGGGGAGGGAGCACCGAGCACGGGCGACCCAATGTCGCCCGTGCGCAGGTGGTACCCCTGGCGCAGCCTTCGGGGAGGGGGGATGAAGCGGGTACTCCCGTCGCATTTGAAACCATCTCCTCCTCCAGCGTCCAGCCTCCAGCGTCCAGCCTTACCTCTCCCCCCCATTGGTCCCGCCGCTGGCAGCTCAGCGCCGAGACCGCGTGGAGCGCTGCCGACCTGTACGGCCTGCCCATCGGCCAAACAGCCCTCGTGGCGAGCATTCGCGACGGTCAGATCCAGTTCAATCCGCTCAATATCGCCGTCGGCCAGGGCCGGCTGACCGCCCAGCCGCGGGCGCTGCTCGACCCGCTGCCGCGGGTGTTCCAACTCGCCGCGGGGCCGCTCGTGACGAACGTCGCCGTCTCGGCCGAGGTGAGCGACGCGATGCTCAAGTACGCGGCGCCGATCCTCGCCAACGCGACGCGCATCTCCGGCACGTTCTCGCTGGCGACCGAAGGCGTGACCGTGCCGCTGGGCGAGCCGCACAAGGCCACGGCCAAAGGGCAACTGCGAATGCACCAGTTGTCGATCCTGCCGGGGCCGGGACTGCAGGACATCGCGGGCATCATGCAACGGCTGCAGCAGGCCGCGCGCGCCCGTCCCGAGGATCTCCTCGGCGCCCTCGCCCAGCAGCCCGCGGCGCCGGCGAGCGGCATCACGATGCAGGAGCAGACGATCGAGGTGCAGGTGGTCGAGGGTCGCGTCTACCACCGCAACCTGAAGTTCATGATCGACGACGTGCCGGTCACCAGCTACGGCTCGGTCGGCTTCGACCAGACGCTCGCGCTGGTGATCACCGTGCCGGTGCAAGAAAAGTGGGTCCGCGGCACGCCGGCGCTGCACGGCCTCATCGGCCAGACGATCGACATCCCCGTGCACGGCACGATGTCGAAGTGGAACGTCGACGAAAAGGCCGTCACCGCGTTCCTGGCCCAAGCCGCCCAAACCGCCGTCGGCGGAGCGGTGGGCGGCGAGTTGAACAAGCTGCTGGATGGGCTATTCCGGAAGCAATAACCAGGATTGCCGTTCAGGCCAGGTCATCCGGCGTCTCACGACGCTGCGCCCAATTGCCGCCGGACGTCCGCCATCGCCTCCGCGAGCGGCTGGCCAAGTCCTTGCTCGTAGTCCGCGCGGCCTTGGCGAATGTCAGCGACCGTCGCGTGGTAGTCGCTCAGTGCGTGCAGGGCGGCCTGGAGGACTTGATCCTCGTTGGCGTACAGCCCCGTGCCCAGATTTTCATCGACTAACGTGCGGATTTCCGGTGGAAATGTGTACGACATGGTGAGCCTCGATCGCTAGTCGCAATTGCCATTGGTACGATTGTACCACGCCACACGAGGTCGAGACGACCTGGTTCGTAGCGCCATTTCGGACTCCGCGCTAATACGACAGCGCTAAGTTGTTTTTCCAGACTCACTCGAAGGTCTTTGACGTGTGCCGTGAAAGGC
>CAYSFP010000070.1:0-26931 GCA_964430075.1 uncultured Planctomycetaceae bacterium
CCTGGCTACACGCCGAGCGCCCCTCTGGGGCGAACATGCCCTTGCATCATCCTGTGAATCGCTGGGCTATTATCGGGCGGTCCCTCCGGGACGAATTGATTCTTGTTCCGACACCTTGCGTTCCGACATTTTGAAAATCTTCAGGGGACCACTCGCAGCATGGCGACCAAGCAGAAAACCAAGCCTCAGGCGCCCAGTAAATTGGAGGACAAGGGCCTCGCAACTGGCGAGTCGACTCTTGCGCGCGGCACCCTGCTGCCGGGCAGCGCGGGTTTGAAGCTGCTCGTGTTTGTCTCGGGCGCCGTGCTGATGGGGCTCGAAATCGTTGGCAGCCGGCTACTGGCGCCGTACTTCGGCAATTCGGTGTTCGTGTGGGGCAGCCTCATCTCGCTGTTCCTCATCGCCTTGAGCGCTGGTTATTACGCCGGCGGCAGGGTGGCCGACCGCCATCCTTCGCAGGCGCTGCTCAACTCGATTCTGATCGGCGTGTCCGCTTGGCTGTTCGCGATCGCCGCGATGGCCGGGCCGGTGTGCGAGGCGGTGAGCGCCGAGGACATGAACCTCGGCGAGAAGTGGGGGCCGCTGCTCGCGGCGGCGATTCTGTTTCTGCTGCCGAGCATCGGCATGGGCGTCGTGTCGCCGTTTGCCGTGCGGTTGGCGACGCACACGGTCGCCAGCGTCGGCAAGACGTCGGGAACGCTGTACGCCCTGTCGACCATCGGCAGCATTGCCGGGACGATGATTACAACGTTCGTGCTGATCCCGTCGCTGGGCGCTGGAGAGATTCTCAAGGGACTTGCCGGGGCGCTGTTGGCCGTGGCAGTGCTCACCTTTCCATTTGCCAGCCGCAGGGCGGCCGCGGCGGCCGTGGCGATCGCGGCGCTCGCCGGCGGCGCGACGGCTTATGCGATCGATCCGGTGCGCATCCACTTGACGCCGGGCGCGAAGCTGCTGGTCGACGTCGATACGCCCTACCACCACATCTCGGTGATCGACGACCCGGCGGGCTACCGCGAGCTGCGGTTCGATCGGTACGTGGAGAGCCGCATCGAGAGCGCGCCGCCGTACCGCACGCTGAGTGCGTACACGAACTACTTCCACCTGGCTTTCTTGCCGCAGCCGGAGATCAAGCGAGCGCTGTTCATTGGCGCCGGCGGGGGGGTGGGACCGCGGGCGTTTCACCAGCACGATCCATCGATGAAGATCGACGTGGTGGACATCGACGCCAAGGTGCTGGAACTGGCCCGCACTCATTTTTACATGGACGACGTGGAGGAAATCGCGACCATTGCCGCCGACGGGCGCTCGTTCGTGCGTGAAGCGGAATCGGGAGCGTACGACTGCATCGTGCTCGATGCGTTCTCGATCGGCGGCCGGATTCCGTTCCATCTGGTCACCCGCGAATTTCTGGAGCTATGCCGCGACCGGCTGGCGCCGGGCGGCGTGTTTCTCATGAACATCAACAGCGCGGTGCAGGGTCCGAAGTCGCAAATCTTCCAGTCGATGTACAAGACCGTCGCGGCCGTGTTTCCCGAGAACGCGCATGCGTTCATGCTGAGACAGGGCGATGTAGCGCGCGACGAGTCGACGAATATCATCCTCGTGGGGCTCGATCGCCAGCAGCCGGCCGATGCCGCCCAGTGGCTGGCGTGGGCCGAGGAGTATCGGTCGGCGTCCTACATTACGCCGACGATGGTGCAACGGATGGTGACCGAGCGGGTTTCCACGCTGCCGGATCTGGAAGGGGCGCCGGTGTTCACGGACGATTTTGCGCCGATTGAGACGATGGCGTTCTGAATGAGGCTGGAGGCTGTAGACTGAAGGCTGTAGGGTGGGTGCAACCCACCAACTCGCACGGATTGGGAGCGCGACGCGTCAGTTGAATTGAGAAAGGGGCGCAAAATGTCTTGCGGGATTCTCGTCGCTGCGCACGTGCGGCGACTTGGTGCGAGCGTGTTGGCCGTGGCGGCGGCCGTGTTGACGGCGACGAGCGCCGCTCAGGCTGTTGAACCGAGTGACGCGCCGGTGATTTTACTGACGGGCTTTCAACCGTTTGGGCCAGGGCGGCCGCCGAATCCCTCGTGGGAGGGCATCAAGGACCTCGATGGCCGCGAGTGGCGCGGCTATCGGCTGGCGTGCCGTGAAATGCCGGTCGATTGGGGCGCGCCGCTGGTTCACTTGTCGAAGTGGATCGACGAGTTGAAGCCTGTGGCTGTCTTCTCGTTCGGCCAGGGCGGCTCGCAGTTCGCCATCGAGACGCGAGCACGAAATGCGCGCGGAGGCGGGGCGGACAATCGCGGCCAGCGGCCTGACGCTCCGCTCATTGCCGACGGCGGGCCCGAGGAGCTTACGGCAACGATCGACGCCAAGGCTTTGGCGGCCAAACTCGAGCAGGCCGGTTTTCCCGTGCGCATCTCGACCAACGCGGGGCAGTATTTGTGCGAGGAGGCGCTCTACAGTCTGGAGTATTTGAAGGCGGAGCAGGGCTTCGCAGGATCGGTGATGTTTTGTCACGTGCCGCCGCTCGGGCAGTTGCCTGATAACTCGGTCGCTGATGTAACCTACGTGCAGAAGTTCGTCGACACGCTGCTGGGCGCCTGGGCCGATGCGCAGGAACGGCCTGCGACGGTGCAATCCACGACGACCGCCATTCAGCGGCAGGAGGCGGCCGATCCGCGGGAGGCGGCGGTTCGCGAGCTGATCGAGCGGTACTTCCGCACGTGGTCGGCGCAGGACATCGACCGTTACGGGCAATGCTTCATGCCGCAGGCGGCGATCCAGTTGATCGACGCCAGCGGCCGGTTGACGACGATGCCGCTGCGGCAGTTTTTGGAGTCGCAACGGGCGAGCCACCGCAGCTCGCCCGATCCGATGACGGAGACGCCCGAGACAATCGAGGTGAAGTTCGAGGGCGCCCTGGCGCGGGTGATCGTGTACTGGAAGCTGGTGGCGGGCGAGCGGGAGGAGTACGGGTACGATCACTTCACGCTGATGCCTGCGGGCGGCGGGTGGCGGATCGCGAATTTGATTTTTTACGCGACGGAGACGGGCGACGGAGCGAACGAGGAATGATTTGACCACAGATTTCACGGATGGGATGGGGAGGGCGATGACCGCGTGACAATTGTTCGCTGCGTCGGCCCAGGGCGATGGGCGACGATGCGATGGGCTAGAAAAAAATCCGTGCAATCCGTGTCATCCGTGGTTCTACCTGGCGCACCCGAACGCGACCGACTTCGTCGTGCGTGCCGTCCATGAGCGAGCCCGCCACAGTTGCCCGTGACGAGGTTGGCGCCGTTTACCGCGCGGAGTCGCGGCGGGTGTTTGCCACGCTCATCCGGCTGCTCGACGATTTCGACCTGGCCGAGGAGGCGCTGCACGAGGCGTTCGCATCGGCTGTGGAGCAGTGGCCGCGAGACGGCGTGCCGGCCAATCCGCGGGCGTGGCTGGTGTCGGCGGGGCGGTTCAAGGCGATCGACGTCATTCGGCGGCGGGCGCGGTTCGACGCCTCGCTGGGCGAGCTTGCCAAACGGTTCGAAGATCGCGGCGGCGACGCGCCCGACGTCGACGACGAGGGCGTTGAGGACGACCGGTTGCGGCTGATCTTTACGTGCTGCCACCCTGCCCTACGGCCCGAGGCGCAGGTGGCGCTCACCCTGCGCGAGGTGTGCGGGCTGACGACCGAGGCGATCGCCAGCGCGTTTCTTACCACGGCGTCAACGCTCGCCCAGCGGATCGTACGGGCGAAGGCGAAGATTCGGGATGCGGGCATCCCGTACAGCGTGCCGTCGCGGGAGGATTTGCCGGAGCGGCTCGACGCGGTGCTGCAGGTAATCTACCTGGTGTTCAACGAGGGCTACGCGGCCTCCAGCGGCGATACGCTGACGCGGCCCGACCTGTCCGGCGAGGCGATCCGGCTCGGCCGGCTGCTGGTGGAGCTGCTGCCCGAAGCCGAGGCGCTGGGGCTCGTTGCGCTCATGCTATTGCACGAGTCGCGGCGCGAGGCGCGCACCAGCGGAGAGGGCGAGATCGTGCTGCTGGATGAGCAGGACCGCTCGCTGTGGGATCGGGAAAAGATCGCGAAGGGGCAGGAGTTGGTCGAGCGGGCGCTGGCCACGGGCACGGTCGGCCAATACACTGTGCAGGCGGCGATCTCCGCAGTGCACGCCTCCGCGGCGAGCGCGGCGGAAACGGATTGGACGCAGATTGTCGCGCTGTACGATCTGTTGGGGCAAGCGACGCCGTCGCCGGTGGTCGAGCTGAACCGGGCGGTCGCGGTGGCGATGCGCGACGGGCCAGAGACGGGGCTCGCGCAGGTCGAGGCGCTGCTCGCCCGCGGCGATTTGACGGAGTATCACCTGGCCCACGCGGCGCGGGCCGATTTGTGCCGGCGGCTCGGGCGTCGTGACGACGCTCGGAACTCCTACCAACAGGCGCTTGCGCTGGCCAAACAGGAGCCCGAGCGGCGGTTTCTGGAGCGGCGACTGCGGGAGATATCCGAAGGGGAATGATCGCGACGACGTAACAGAGTCTCCTGCCGTCCGCCTCGGCCCTGCGAACCCTCTGCGCATCCTGTCAGATCACCCCTTTGGCAATTCTAGGCCCGGCGTTTACGCCGGGTTCTGCAGCACAAACCGCTTGAGTCGGCCGAGCGAAGGATCGCGATTCCGTTGGCGGCCGACCGAGGCCGAAACAGCCGCGGAATGCTTCGGCCGCGGTCAACCGCCGATGGACCTCATGGGCCCTCGCGCGGCCGTCTCCGCAGGCGGCTCGAACAACCCGGCGTAAACGCCGGGCCTAGGAGAGGTGAAGCCCGCTGCGGAAATTGCGGGGGGCGGGTAATGATAATGATGTTGGCTACGGCAGCGTGGCGATGAAGCGGCTCAACTGGGCGGCGAGCAGCTCGAAGTCGCGGCCGAAGATGCTCGTGAAGTCCGCCAGCCGCTCGGGCAGCGGGTACTTGCTGAACGCCTTGCGGGCGGCGACGCGGGCGAGGTATCGCGTGTACTCCTGCGGCCGCGTTTCGCACAGATAGAACGTGAGCGCCCACGATGCGGCGTAGGCGTCGAGCGCCGCGTATTCGAACGGCTGGTCGCTGGCGACGAGGCGCGCAATCCAGTCGGCGGGACGCTGCTCGGCGGCCTGGCGGAAGAAGTCGAGCCGGTAGCGGTTGATGCGGTCGGCCTGCGAGTGGAGCGACGCGGCGTTCCACACGCCGCGGGCCTCGAACATCATCGCCAGGCCCTCGGCGAGCCAGCGGGGCTGCTCGGCGAAGCGGGCGTGCAGGCCCACGTTGTACGCGGTTTGATGGGTCGCTTCGTGGATGATCGTTTCGGCATTGTCGGCCCAGTCGGCCGTGGCGGCGTCGGCGGCGACGTCGAACAGGTAGACGCGATTGGTCTGCGTGTCGTAGTGGCCCAGCACGCCGGGCGGCAGCGGGCTGCCGTGGGCGGCGGCGTAAGCGTAGTACTCGTCCTGGCTGCGGAAGACGATCGCCGTCAGCGGCGTGGCCGGCGCCGCGACGGGAAAGCCGCGGACGCTCATGTAGTGGGTGAAGCCGCGGTAGAGCGTTTCGAGCCGGTCGGCCCAGTCGGCGCCCTGGCTTTTCGGATGCACGACGACGAAATGGGCGGTCGAGGAGATGGCGAAGCGGGAATCGAACTCCATCCGCACGAGGGAGCGCATTTCTTCGATCGTGTAGCCGACGTAACGTGGAGCGGTCTTCTTGCTGTCCTGGGCGTCGGCGGGGTCGAATTCGTAGAGAGCGCCGTCGCGGCCCAGAAGGACCACGTTGTCCTTGGTCCAGGCGAGCGGCTGGCCTTCGACGAACTGGCCATGCACCCGGGCGCGCATCATGAACGGCGCCGGCTCGGCGGCGGCTGCGCGCGGCGCGGCCAGCAGCGTCAGAGCGACGCCCACGACGACGACCAGGTAGAAGACGCGACGGGCCATGCGGCGGCTGGGTGTGGTTTGGCGGCCGGAATCTAGCGCAAAAGCTTAGGTTGCGCCCGCCGCGCGGGCGCGAGCAGGGCAGGGCGGCGTGCGATACAATCGGAGGAATTCCTGTCATGGGGCGGACACGATGCCAATTCTTCGAAATGTGCGGCGATGCGGGACGACGTGCCTTGTTTTAGGGGCGGCCCTGGCGGCGGGCCTCTGTGCCGGCCGCCACGCGCGCGCGGCCGATGAAGCCGCCGACAAGGCCGCCGCGGCCGACGTGAACAGGCAAGTCGCGAAGTTGGTCGAGCAGCTCGATCGGGGGAGTCCGTCGGAACGCGCCGAGGCGGAACGCGCGCTCGTGGAACTGGGGTCCGCTTCACTCGACGGCGACGAGTTTCTCGCCCTGCTGCCGACGCCCAGCGACGAAATGTCGGCAGAGGTCGCGACGCGGCTGGCGCGGATTCGCGCGGAGGTCCAGTCGCGACTCGCGAGGCGGAACCTCGAGCAGACGCGGGTCACGTTCGAGTTCGACGATGCCCTGCTGGCGGACGTGCTTGCCGAGATCGAAAAGCAAACGGGGAACCGCGTGATCGATTACCGCGGCGAGTTTACCGAGGCGCCGCCGGAGAAGCGCGTCACGGTGAAGGTGATCGACGAACCGTTCTGGTCGGCGCTCGACCGTGTGCTCGACGAAGTGAACATGTCGCCCTACCCCTATGCGGACGAGGGCGCCCTGGCCCTCGTGGAGCGACCCGAGGGAACGTTGCGGCGATTTGGCCGGGCGAACTACGCGGGGCCGTTTCGCATCGAGCCGACGAACGTCGCGGCGCGGCGCGGCTTGCGCAACCCGGAGGACAGCGGCGCCGAGGTGACGCTGGAACTTGCGTGGGAGCCGCGGTTGCAGCCGGTGGCGCTGGCTCAAGTGGCGTCCGACCTGGCGGTGAAGAGCGACGATGAACTGGACGTGCCGGCGACCTCCGACGACGTGGTGTTCGACGTGGAAGTGCCGTCCGACAGCCAGGGGGCCGAGGTGACGCTGCCGCTCAAGCTGCCGGCGCGCGAGGCGGTGCAGCTTGCGAGCGTCAAAGGGCGATTCAGGGCGCTCGTGCCGGGGCGGGTCATCGAGGTGAAATTCGGCGACGTTGCCAGTGCACGGGACGAAACGCAGGAAATCGGCGGGGTGACCATCACGCTCACCCGGGCGGTGAAGAACCAGGCGCTGTGGGAGTTTCACGTCCGCGTGGCGGTCGCTCCGCTGGAAGATGGCGGCCAACCGGCGCGTGGATGGATGTTCCAGAACGCCGCTTACCTGGAAGACGCCGTCGGCGAACGGCTGGAGCATCTCGGCTTCGAGACGACGATGCAGACCGGCGAGGAGACCGGCTTCGCGTACTTCTACGAGCTGCCCGAAGGGGCCGAAATCGGCGACTATAGGTGGGTGTACCGCACGCCGACGTCGCTGGTGAATCTGCCGGTGGAGTTCGAGTTGAGCGACATCCCGCTGCCGTAGTCAATCGTCGCGGCAGGGAGTGAATGGGACGCGGATGAACGCGGATTTGGCGGATTTTCGCGGATCGGAATAAAGAGGGGGATTGAGATCAACTGATTCCCCCTCTCTCGAAGGGAGAGGTTAGGGGAAGGATTAAACGAGTCGAGGACATCCCCTTTCGCCCAGACAATTTCCAATGCGATGAGGATCGAGCGAAATACTTAAACTGGCTTCTCCGATCCGCGTCCATCCGCCGAATCCGCGTTCATCCGCGTCCCATTCCCACGTCGAGTTCCGCAGGCGGCCGGCCGTCTCATCACCCCAGTTCGACGATCGGCAATCCGCCGGCGCCAAGCTCGTCGAGCCAGGCGCGAAGGCCGAGCGGGTCGCTTTCGTCGCAGGCGAGCAGGCGGTCGATCACTTCGCGGGCCTTGTCCGGCATGTGCATCTCGGCGAGGCACCAGGCGAGCCCCCGGCCGGCGTCGAAGAACGGGCGGTTGGCCGGATGCAGCGGCGGAAGCGGCGCGGGGTTGCCCGCGCGGTCGAGCGCTTTGACGCCGAGCTGGAAGGCGTAGCCGAAGTGGCCCCGGGCCAGCGGCAGGTCGTGCTGCTCTTCCGCGGCGAGCTTGCCGAGCAGGAAGTGGGCCTCGATCGCGTCGCGGCAGACATCGAGCAGCCAGCGGAGCTCGTCGGCGGCGATTTCCCACTCGCCCCCCGCGATCATCTCGCGCACTTCGTCGAGGTCGTCGGCGCACTCGCGCACGCAGGAGGGGTGAACGAGCACCCAGGCGTGGCCGCCGGGAGCGCGCTCGACGGAGACGCTGGCGGCGGATTTCCGGGCGCGTTTGGCCATTGGGGGGCTATCGGCTGTCGGCCATCGGCTATCGGCCAGAGAATTGAGGGCGAGGCGGTGCGGTTATTGCATGGGGCTGCAAAGATTCTGGCCGAGAGCTGACGGCCGATAGCCGACAGCCTGTTCAATGCTCCAGTTCCTTGCCCAGGGCGTAAATTTCGTCGGCGTCGAACACGAGGTCGTTGCGAGTGAAGAGCCGGGCGATCGCGGCTTTGTGGATCTTCATCTTCGCGCCGCCGACGCCGAGGGCGCCGTAGCAGACGACGTTGCCGCGCGAGATCGCCTTGTCGGCGGGCTTCACATCGGCGATGCCCACGGGGGGGACCGCGTTGAGATCGATCGCGGCCTGCAGCGAGCTGGCCTGCACAAGGGCGCCCTTGGGAAGCAGCTCGACGCCCGCGGCGCCGCAGGCGATGACCACCTGGGCCCCCCCGATGGCGTCGACCGCCGACTCGGGCGAATCGGCGGTGCAGGGCGTGAGGTCAGCGGCGGGAAGGCCGCGGACGATGCGGTCGCACGTCGCCTCGGCATGCACCTGCTTGCGCGAGCACACCCGCACGCGGGCTTCCTCGCCGGCGAGCATCCGCACGACGCGGCGTCCGACGGCTCCTGTAGCCGCCAGCACGGTGACGATCGCTCCCTTGAGCGGCACATGCCGCCGCGCGGCCAGCACGGCGGCGGCGGCGGTCGTGTTGGAGCCGTTCGAGTCGAGCATGACCGACACGCGGGTGTTGCCGAAGAACGCCTCGGTCGCGGCCTTCAGCAGCGACTCGCCCACGGCGACGTCCGACCCGCCGATGAAGATCGCCGTGTGCCGCAACTGCTCGGGGGCGCGGGTGAACATGGCGCCGTAGACGAGGTTGCGGACGTCGCCCGCCTTCACGCCGCCGTGCCGCAGGAGCTGCTCGACGCCGGAGTCCAGCGGCACGACCGCGTCGAAGACGCTCGGCTGCGCGTCGCAGTCGAGCATCAGCAGGATGCGGGGGAAGGACATGGGGGAGGGGCGGAGGGGTTCAGGGTTCGGGAGGAAGAGGTTGGCGGTCGCCTCTCGGTGCAACGTCAAGTTGGTCGACATAGCCGCGACGCTACGCGTCGCCGGGGAAGCGGCGAGCGAGCATCTTAGCGAGAAAAACCACGCGACGTTTGGGCGGCGCGTGGTTGCGTTGGTCGGCGTCCCTATTGGCAACGTCGCGCGGTGCGCGCCGGCGATGCGTAGCATCGCGGCTAAACCACAAGCGATGGGCGCGCCGCATAGGCACGCTACTAGAACCCGCGGAAGGGGTGGGCGGCCTGATCTTTGCCTGCGAGCATTTCCTCGACCGACGGCTTGCTTTCCATCGCGTTCTTGACCGCCATCTTCGTCGCTTCGTAGTTGTAGTCGTAGATCTTCTTGTCGTCGGCCGCCTCGGGGTGGATGAACACGCCGCACACGACCACCAGATTCTCGGCGTCGCTCTTCTTCACGACGCCGTCGGCCACCGAGTCGGCGATCGCCTTGGCCACCGCGGCCTGGGCGGGGCCGAACATCTGCACAGCCTGACGCATGCCCTTGATCGTCACCTTGGTGATCATCACCGTGGCGGGCTTGACCGCCAGGTTCGGGGTGAGCACGGCCAGCAGGTTGGTGTGACCTTCGCTCTGGCGGGCCAGGGCGCTCGCGAACGCAGCGCCGACGGGGCCGTCCTTCGAACCGATGAGCAGGTCGATGTGTGCGATTTCGTTGCCGTCGCCGGCCAGGGCTTCGCCGATGAACATGGACATAGTGTTGGGTGCTCCCACGCGGAAAGTTGACTTGAACGGACGGCAGGCGAGGCGGCCGGAGCCTTTGGCTCGTCGCGCCCAGGTCGCCGGTCCCCGCCGGGACGCCGCCGGGGTAGCCACACAGGGGTCGGCGCGCAGGGGGCGCGACGACCGGGGCAACATACCAGGGCGCCGCGGCGCCGTTCAAGCGACCGGGCGTCTCCCGATCGGTTCGATCGAACCACGTGCGGCTGTTTTTCGAAAAGATTGACGCCCAGCCGCGCCATGCGCGATACTCAAGGGCGACGGGAGAGACGCCGACGCGAGCCATCGGCCAAGACCGGGCTCGTCGTTGCAACCCGTTGCGAATCGCGATCGTTGGATCGGCGTGGAGTCCGCCCCTGCGGGAGCGCGCGCCGGCTGTTCGTCACTTCTCTCCTTCCGGAACGGGAGATTTCGCCATGACGGGACGAGTTACGCGCGCATCTTTGGGGTTCACGCTCGTCGAGCTGCTGGTGGTGATCGCCATCATTGGCACGCTCATGGCCCTGCTGCTGCCGGCGGTGCAGAGCGCCCGGGAGGCCGGTCGGGCGAACGCCTGCCGGGCCAACCTGACGCAGCTTCAGCATGCGACCGCCTCGTACGAGGCGGCCAACGACGAATATCCCGGCTACGTGAATGTCGCGGGCGTGCTGGGCGCCACGACCAAGGCGAGTTGGGCGGCGATGCTGCTACCGTATCTGGAGCAGCAGCAGCTTTGGGATCAGTTCGCCGCGGGTAAGCAGGCGGGCGCCGCGTTGGACGTCTTTCTGTGCCCCAGCAATCCGCCGCAGACCGAAGGGGCGCCCGCGATGTCGTACCTCGCCAACGCCGGTTACGTCCGCAACGAACGCCCCAACGAGCGAGATGACTGCGCACCGGTCGAGCACGTCGGCAACGGCGTGTTCTTCGATCGCGTGCGGGCCGGGGCGTCGGACATTCGCGACCTCGATCCGGAATGCCGCACGCCGGCCCCGGATGCGGTGCTGACGGTGAAATTCGCGACCGTGCAAGCCCAGGGCGACGGTTCCACCAATACGCTGCTCTACGCCGAGGGACTCAACGCGCTGTTCTGGACGCACGTGGGCGGCGACGCGCCCGACAAGAAGTGGCACTTCGGTTTTTGCTGGGACCAACCCGGAGCGGTCGTTTCCGCCCGGCAGAACTCGGGCTCCCGCCCGGATCTCGCCACGGATCCGCAGTTTCGCATTCCCAACGGCGTGCGCGAGATCATCGCCGAAACGCTCCGCGAAAAGACGTGGAACACGGCTTTCCCCTCGAGCCATCACGCCGGCGGCGTCAACGTGGCGTTCTGCGGGGGACAGGTGCGGCTGCTGAGCGACCGCATCAGCCCGGTCGTGTACGCGCAGCTCATGACGTCGAATCGCAAACGCTCGGAACTCGTGGTCGATAATCAGGCGGAACGGGATTTGGCACAGCCGGATGCGGACGACTATTGAAGCGACGATCGCCGGGGGCAGGACGCGGTGCGGAAGCCCGTTGAAATGCGATCGGGAGCCGCACCTTGCGGCAAAGCAAGGGAACTCGTGGGGCGCGGCGCCGAGTGCGGGCCAAGGCCCGCAGCGAAATGCAGGCGGCGTGGGCGTTTGCTGGACAAACGGGCGTGGGTTTGCGAGAATTTAGCGTGGGTCTGGCGTGCCGATCCGGACTTATCCTTTCCGCTCTTTCTCCGTAGGCGCGCATGTGGTGGGGAACAGGGGCGTCGACCGGCGCGCCGCACCGCGTTGCCAAGCGAGGCGAAGCGGCTGTGGGCAAGCGCAGCGACAGCGATATTCAGCCGAACAGGGAGAATCGAGACCATGAGGGCGTCCACACGCCGAGCGTTCACGCTCGTTGAGCTGTTGGTGGTGATCGCGATTATTGGCACGCTGGTGGGCCTGCTGCTCCCGGCCGTGCAGGCGGCCCGCGAGGCGGCCCGGCGGACGCAGTGTGCCAATAGCCAAACGCAATTGGCCAAGGCGCTGCTCATCCGCGAAACGTCGTCGAAGGACCTGCCGGGGTACATCAACACGCTCGGCATTAAAGGCACTCCGCAGCTTGTGCGGGCGCCGTGGGTCGTGATGACGTTCCCGCAGCTTGAACTGCAGCAAGTGTACGATTCCTGGGCGAACGGCCAAATTCAAATGCCGTCTGTCGCGCTGCTAACGTGTCCCAGCAATCCCCCTGTGACCCAAGGCGAGCCCAATCTTTCCTACGTCGTCAATGCGGGATGCCGCGACGAATGGCAGAACGGTTCGAATCCCTCCCAGCCGCTGCGAAACCCGTTTGAGAACGCGGCTAACGGCGTGTTCTTCGATCGCACGCGGCGGGCCGATCTGGGTGTGTCGCCGGATCCGCAATGGCCTGGAAACGACGTGCGCGATGCCAGCAATCCAAATCAGGACGCCCCCGAAATCACGATGTCGATCGCCTATATCCAGGCCAAAGGCGACGGCACGACCAAGACTCTGATGCTAAGCGAGAGCCTCGCCGCCCTGTACTGGGGATACCCCTCCAACGAATACGGCCAGACCACCGACGCCAACTTCCACTTTGGCATGACATGGGTGCAGGTTGGCGCTATCCAGAGCGACACCAAGCTCCGCATCAACGGCGCCAAGGCGACGCCGACGTACAGCACGCTTGGCGAAATGAAGGATTGGCTGACCGGCAGCGGCGGGCCCAATGATTTGAACCCACGTCCTGGAATCGCGTCGTCAAATCATTCCGGCGGCGTGAACGCGGCGTTTGTCGCGGGCAATGTCGTGTTCCTGAACGATCAAATGGACCCGGTCGTCTTTGCCCAATTGATGACGTCGAATCACAAGCTGTCCGACTTGATCTATCCCGGCGGATCGAGCAACAACCAGTACGAAGTCGACAATCCGGAGCCGGCGGACGGCTCGTACTGAGTCGCAGGCTTTGGACTGTGCTGAAACGAAACGGGGCGCCACTTGGTGGCGCCCCGCTTTTCTTGGCGGATGATTGTCGTGTCCATCGGCCCCCCGGCTTGCCAGGTGATGCAAGTGTATGTTCGCCCCGGAGGGGCGCTCGTCGATTCGTCCCGACGCAAACCGATGTCGCCCCTCCGGGGCTTTCGGTTGCTCCATCGCCTCAAGTCCAGGGGCTCGCGCCCCCTGGCTACACGACTCGACCCCTCCGGGGCCAAGAGTGCGCCGAACGACGCCTGCAATTGCACAATCCTGTGGCGCCGAGGGCTGAGCGATTGCCCGCGGGGCTGAGCGCCGTGGGGTGAATCAGAGGGCGGGGGCCTCGGCCGCTTCGGCGGCGGGCGGCAGTTCCGCCGCGGGGTCGGCGGCCGCGTCCGCCTCGAGGTCCTCGGCGTCGTAGCGTTCGGGGAAGAGGGCCTTGTTGATCAACGGCAGGGCAAGCTCGGCGAAATCATACGCAACGTTCTGATTGGGGAGCTCGTCGCCGTCGACCATCGCGGCCGTAAAATACATTTTGTAGAGGGCCGTGTTGTTGCCGTAGTAGTTTTTGGGGCCGGCGCTCTTGGACGGCAGGAAAGCGAAGACGCCCTCGGACTCGGGCGCCTCCCACTCGTCCTTGCCCTCTTCGTTGCCGTTGAACGCCCAGAAGACGCGTTCGATCTTGTTGCCCAGCGAGCTCTCGTTGTGGAACTTGGCGGTAAAGAACGTGGCCGGGTGATCCGGGTCGTCAGGCGGGACGATCCGCTCCGACACCCGGGCGCCCATCTGCGAGTAGCCCTGGCTGGGATAGCAGATGTCCGGCGTGTGCCGGGCAATGTCCCGGGCGTGGCCGACGATCAGCCACAGGTCGACCGTCTGCTGCGTGTCGCGATGGACGTAGCGGCGGGAAACGTGGTTGACGGCGCCGGCGATCTCGAGCGTCGCCTTCTCCGGGTGCATCTCGACGCCCTCCCAGAGTCCGATGTCCTTGGGCACTTGCTTGAAGCGCTGGCCGAACTCCTCGGCGGTCATGCTGCTGGAGACGAACCGATCGGAGAGGACGGCTTCCCAGGCAGTGAAGGCGACAATGGCCAGAAGAGCGACGGCGACGGGGGCGTAGAGTCGGAGCATGGGCGAGGGTTCAGGGTTCAGGGTTCAGGGTTCAGGTCCACAAAGCCGCGACCGCTGGTCGCGCAAGGGCGTCAGCAGCAGCACCCGCGGCAGACCTCAAGTTCACGGTAGGCGCCGCCAGGAAAAGTGTCAACTCGCCGCCCTACAGGCGTTACGGGCGGACGCTGCGGCACGGCACAATCGGTACGATGTGACGCGGTTCGGCCCGGGGCGTAAACGCTGGCGTCAGGCGCCGCCGGCGGTCGCGGCTTGATGGGGGCTAGCGCTCGGCGAAGGCTTCATCTTCGAGGCCGAGGCGTTTCATCTTCTTGTAGAGCGTCGTGCGGTTGACGCCCAGGGCGTCGGCGGTGGCGTTGCGGTTCCAGGCGTGGGCTTCGAGCACCTCGAGGATGATCTGCCGCTCGGGTCCTTCAAGGGCTTCTTTCAGAGTGCGATGGCCCGCCGAGGTCGCCCGCACGGCGCCGGCGCCGGCGATTTCGCGGGGCAGGTCGCCGGGCGTGATGCGCTCGCCTTTGCCCAGCAGCACGGCCCGCTCGACCACATTCTGCAATTCACGGATGTTGCCCGGCCAGGAGTACGCCTCCAAGGCGGCCAGTGCCTCGTCGGTGAATCCCGCAACCGTGCGGTTGGTATCTTCGCGGAGTTGGTTGAGGAACGTCTGGGCCAGCGGCGCCACGTCGCCGTGGCGGAGCCGCAGCGGCGGCAGCTCGAGGTTGATCACGTTGATGCGGTAGAACAGGTCCTGTCGGAAGCGGCCCGCGGCGACGGCCTCGGCCAGGTTCTCGTTCGTGGCGAGGATGACGCGGACATCGACCTTGAACGTCTTGTCGCCGCCCACCTGCTCGAACTCCAGCTCCTGCAGCACGCGCAGCAGCTTCACCTGCATGGCGGGGCTGGCGGTGCCGATCTCGTCGAGGAAGATCGTGCCGCCGCTGGCCTGCATGAACTTGCCGATCTTGTTGCCCGTGGCGCCGGTGAAGGCGCCGGCGACGTGGCCGAACAGCTCGCTTTCGAGCAAATTTTCGGGCAGGGCGCCGCAGGCGACTTCGATGAACGGTTTGGCCGCGCGGCGGCTGCGGCGGTGGATCGCCCGGGCGATCATGCTCTTGCCCGTGCCGCTCTCGCCGGTGACCAGCACCGTGGCCTTGGTATCGGCGACGCTTTCGATCACCTCGAACAGCCGCCGCATCTGGGGGTCGTGCCCGACGACGTTGTCCAGGCCCGATTTCTTGTCGAGCTGGCGGCGAAGCTGGCAGTTCTCTTCGATCACTTGGCGCTGGCTGAACGCCCGCTCGATGGACATCAGCAGCTCGTCGTCGATGAGCGGCTTGGTCAGGTAATCGAGGGCGCCGGCGCGGAGGGCTTCGACCGCCGAATCGGCGTCGCCGTAGCCGGTGATCAGGATCACCTGGGTTTGCGGGTAAGTGCGGCGGACCTGTTCGAGCAGGTCGTGCCCGTCGCCGTCCTGGAGCCGCACGTCGACCAGCAGCAGGTCGTAGGGCTTGCGGCCGAGCAGGTCGACGGCTTCGGCAAAGCTGCGGGCCGGGTCGACTTGCAGACCCTGGCTGCGGAGCCAGTCGGTCATGGACTCGAGAACGTGGCGGTCGTCGTCGACCAGCAGCAACGAGCCTTGGATCATGAACTCTCCCCCCTGTTATGGCGCGAGCATGTACGGCTCGGCGATGCGCACCGTCGGCGGCGGCCGGGATGGCGACGGGGAGATTTCGCCATCGGCTGTTGTGAAATAGTTACGTCACGGGTGGCGGGCGGTCAACGCGCGGGCGGCGAGGGCGCGCTGATATGGTTGGGGTTGCGCCGGTTGCGCCGCCCGCGGGCTCTCGGCTCTCGGCTCTCGGCTCTCGGCTCTCGGCTGTCGGCCAGAGGAGAAGAAGTCCGTCTGTCTGGTCTGGCCGACAGCCGATAGCCGACGGCCGACAGCCTCCCAAAAAAAGCGGCCCGGCCTCACGCACGAGGCCGAGCCGCTCACGGGGAGAGAGACGGAGGATCGCCGATCGCACCGCGGCCGGCGTCGTGACATGACGCCGAAGTGCCTGCTCGAAATGGTAACCGCGGGCGACCGACGAACTTGGTTTGTCGCGTCCCACACGGTGTGAAGCGGGCAGGGGGCGCGAGTGTTACGGACGTGCAGAAAAACCCCGCCTATCCCCGGTTTAGCCGCGACGCGGAGTCCGCGGAGCGGAGCGCGGGCGCGGAGTTGGGCGCCAGAGGGGGCGTCGCGCGGCAGCGCTCCGCTTCGGAAGACCTGCGCGTCGCGGCTAAACTGGTTTGCAGATCGCTTCGTTATCGCGCCCGCGGATGGGCCTTTTCGTAGGCGGCCCGTAACGTCGCGGTGCTGACGTGGGTGTAGATTTGCGTCGTGACGAGGCTCTTGTGGCCCAGGAGCTCCTGGACGCTGCGGATGTCGGCGCCGCGGTCCAGCAGGTGGGTCGCGAAGCTGTGCCGTAGCGTGTGCGGGCTCGTGCGGGCGTCGAGGCCGGTGGTCTTCAGGTACTTCTCCAGCATGCGACCGACGCTGCGGGTGGTCAGCCGCGTACCGAAGCGATTGGTGAACAGCGGCGCCTCGCGGCCCGAGGGTTCACCGGGCGAGAGCGTCCGGATTTTCAGCCACGCTTGCAGGGCGCGCACTGCATACGAGCCCAGCGGCGAGAGCCGCTCGCGGCGGCCCTTGCCGCGCACGCGGAGGACGCCTTGGGCGAGATCGACGTCGCCGTCGCTGAGGCCCACCAGCTCGCTCACGCGGAGGCCGGCCGAGTAGAGCGTCTCGAGAATGGCGCGATCGCGCAGGCCCATCGGCGACTTCGCCGGCGGCGCCGCGAGCAGCTTGCCGATGTCGTCGGTCGTGAGAAAATGCGGCAGCGAACGCCCCTTGCGAGGATTGCGCAACGCGCGGGCCGGGTTGGACTTGACCCAGCCTTCGCGCTGGCCGAAGCGGTAGAAGCTGCGCAGCGACGCCAGCTTGCGGGCGATCGACGTTTTGGCAAAGCCCGCTTCGTGCAGCGCCGAGAGCAGGCCGCGCAGCTCGACGGCCGACAGCGACGCGGGGTCGGGCGTGGCCCCGTTCTCGTCCGCGAAGTAATCGGCCGCCGCGGTGAGATCCTCGCGATACGCCTTGAGCGTGTGCGGCGAGACGCCGCGCTCGATTTGGAGGTAGCGGAGAAACTGGGCGATTTCGCGTTGCATGAGGCTGTAGGCTGTAGTCCGTAGGCTGTAGGGTTGGCGGGACAGGACGCAACTTGAGTGGCCAGCACTCAAAGGGCGCTGGGCCTTCGCCAGTCCGACCTACGGCCTAAGGTCTACAGCCTCAGCCCGCAGGGCTATTCCTGCGGCAGGTTCATCCCGCGGGTGCGCTGCGGCAGCTCGGGCAGGTCGGCGGCGCTCGTGCTGTTGCGCACCTTCTGGCTGAGCACGGCGGCGTCGTACCAGGTGAAGCTCAGCTCGGGATTCGAGGCGAAGCGGCCGAGGATGCGGAGTGTTTCGGCGCGCTGCGAATCCTCGTAGAGGAAGATGTAGCGTTCGCGACCCTTAACGAGCGCCAGGACGTTGATGTCGTCGTTCACGGTAAGCGAGGCCTCCTTGCGGCGTGGCGTTCCCAGAACGTCGTTCCGAGTCGTCGGCGAACGGTCTCGGTCCGAGTCTGGGGCAGTGGTGGCCGCCGCGGCGAGGGCCTAAGCCGCTCACGGTCGTCCTGGATGCGTTGCATGCGGTTCTGGCGAGTCGTCGGCGCGAACGCCGCCAGGATCGCATTCCTAAGGGCCGTTATCGGCTCTCGGGCCAGCGGAACACGACTTCGGTTTTGCGACTTCCGCCGCGGGCGGACAGCATCTCGCTGATGTGCATGTGACAGCAGAAGCGGACGAAGTCGTCGCTCCGCGCGAGATACGATTTCCAACCGCCGAAGCGGTGATCGTCGCGGAGAAACACGTAGCCTTCGAGCGCTTCGGTGACATCGCCGTCGTTGCCGCGATAGATGCGCGTGTGGCTGAGCACGGGCCCGTAGTTGGGGATGCACGGCGGACGGCTGGCCGCGTCGATGGGCGCGCACGGCGTGCCCAACCACGACGGATCCATGGTGACGGTTGTGCCGCCGGTAGCGGGCGCAGCGCTCATTCCGCCTGGCGCGGCGGGAGCAGTTGCAGGGCCGTTGGCATTGTTTGCGCGGGCAGGAAGTTCTTCCATGGCCTGTGCGAGCTGGACACTGCCAGTGCGCGCGTTGCTGCGCGATCGCGCGGCCGCGGGGGCTGTCAACGACAGGGAATCGAGATCGTCGCCGTCGGCTGGCACCATTGGCGGCGCCGGCAGCGTCTCGCAGGCGTTGTCGCAATCGGGTGAGAGCGCGGCCATCTCTTTGCGCGCCGCGGCCATCTGGGATTCGTACACGAGCGCGTCGGGGATGAACTCTTCTTCCGGCGTACACCAGGGCAATCCGTAGCCCGCGGGGATCTCATGGAAGCCGGGGTTGGCGGCGTACCACTCGACGCGCAGTCCCATCCGCGGCGGATAGAACGGCGAGTAGTCGGTGATCGACCCGACGGCCACGGCGTCGACGCCGAGAATCTGTGCGAGCCGGCGGGCTTCGTTCGGACCGCTCAGGTCGATGCGGTGCTGGATGATGGCTTCCTCGACGACGCCGACGGGGACGACTTCGAACCCCGGGGTCGACTGCAGTTCGGTGAAGTAGGCGATCGCCACTTGCCGGCCGTCGACGGTGGGCTCGTCGCTCTGGTTGAAGAACGGCGCCACGGCCACCCGGCTGAGCTGCGGGAACGGGTTGCGAATGACCGGACGGTGCACCTTGGTGGGCACGATCAGGCTGCAACCGCTGCCGCCGGCGAGCAGGCCGGCGACCGCCAGCGAGATGAGGAATTGGCCGCGAGTCACCGAGTTTTTCGAACCTTGCTGCGAAAGGCGGCCCCCCCTTTCAACAGGCACGTTCGGGACGCGCGCGGCGGCAGGTGCAAGCACGCTGGCGGCGCACGTCAGCGGTGTTATCGGCAGGACCGGCAGGACCGGATCAGGGAAAAGTGCCCCTGCCGCGTGAATTTTTCCAATGGCGTGATTTAGCCCCGCCGCTCCGCGGCGGGCGCGGGGCAAGCCCCGCAGCTAAATGCGCTCGGATTGCGTTGCCATCGCGAGTCGGGCGCAGAGGGCCACAAGCCCCGCTTGCATGACAAGCACCGCGGCGATGCCGCCGATTGCCGCGGCCGCTAGCGGGTAGTCTCCCGCCAGCTTGCAGCATGCGGCAGCCGCGCTGTGGACTCCCAGGAAGGAGTGAAAGGGCAGGGCAGGGCGGGGCGCGGGAACAAGGGGCGTCTCCATGATTGCACAACCGTAAACTGGACGCGCTGATTCACACCAGTTCGGACATCGAGCGCATACCGATCGGCTCGCGGCAGGTGAACGGTTCGCCGTAGGCGACGCCGATCGTCTTCCCCCAATAGGACGCTTCATCGCGGAGCTGGTCAAGAAACGTGGGCGGATCGGCCGTCCGGCCCGTGATGAACTGGCTTTCGTAGGCCCGGATCGACGCCATTTTCGCGTCCATGTGCGGGGTGACGTCGAGCACGAATGCCGGCTGGATCGCTTGCCGCAGGTGAATGCAGTAGTAGTTGAAAATCCGCTGAGGGTGGTGCGGCTCGCCGGGCAGGTCGGTCTTGGTGAGCTTCGACCAGAAGCGGGCGTCTTCGACGAGCTTCGTCGCGGCCGTGTGGTCGGGGTGGGCGTCGACCCAGTACGGGGCGAACAGCCACCGCGGCTTCTCGCGGCGGAATACGGCGGCAAGCTTCGCGCGGGCTTCGAGCGTGGGTTCCAGGCTGCGATTGGGCAGGCCGAGGTTCTCGCGCCACTCGAGGCCGAGAACCTTCGTGGCGGCGGCCGTCTCCCGGGCACGGGTTTCCAGCGAGCCATGGGGCGTGGGCTCGCCGCTGGTGAGGTCGAGCACGCCGACGCGGCGACCCTCGGCGATGAACTTCACGATGGCGCCGCCCATGCCGAGCTCGGCGTCGTCGGGATGCGGGGCGATGACGAGGATATCGAGCATGGCGACCGTGCGACGGTGGGGGACGGGAATGGGACGCGGATGAACGCGGATTAAGCGGATTTCCGCGGATCGGAAGAAGAATCAAAAGAGGATATTCATCGCTAATCGACGCTGTGCAATGCCAACTCGATGTCAATGAACGAGCGCCTCGCGATCACATATCCGCAGTGCTCTCTCGAATTTTCTTGCTTTGATCCGCGTCCATCCGCTAAATCCGCGTTCATCCGCGTCCCATTTCCTGCGGGGGTTTCCGAATGAGCCTCCATTTGGGATGGTGAAGCCAAAGTTCGCAAGTGCCAACTCCTAAGACGGAACTGAAGTCCATGACGGCCACCTACGACGCGCTCTGTGCCCATGCCCGCGAGACAGCAATATTAGCAAGCATTCGCGGGCTGCTCGACTGGGACGAGCGGACCAAGATGCCGCCGGCCGCCGGCGCCTATCGGGCAGAGCAGGGGGCGTTTCTCGCCGGGGAGATTCACAAGCGGCAGACCGATTCGCGCGTGGGCGAGTGGCTCGCAGAGCTCGCCGATTCGCCGCTGACGGCCGATCCCCATAGCGACGCCGGCACGGTCGTGCGCAAACTGCGGCGGCAGTACGACAAGAAAATCAAGCTGCCGCAGTCGCTCGTCGAGGAGCTGTCGCGCACCGCAACGCTGGCTGAACAGAAGTGGGTCGAGGCCCGCAAGGCGGACGACTTCGCCATGTTCCGGCCGCTCTTGGAGCGGCTGCTCGAGCTGAAGCGGCAAGAGGCGGCGGCGCTGGGCTACGCGACCACGCCCTACGATCCGCTATTGGACGACTACGAACCGCACGCCACCACGGCAGAGGTCGGCCGCGTGCTGGCCGACTTGCGCGATGCGCTCGCTCCGCTGGTGCAGCAGATTGTCGGCAGCGGCCGCAAACCGGACCCCAGCGTGCTGCGCCGCGAGTTTCCGCTGGACATTCAGGAGGCGTTCGGCAAGGAAATCTCCGCCGCGATCGGCTTCGACTACCAGGCTGGCCGGCTCGACACGACGACGCACCCGTTCTGCGGCGGGGCAGGGCCCGGCGACGTGCGGATCACGACCCGCTACGCCAAGAACGACTTCGGCGACGCGTTTTTCAGCATCCTGCATGAAGCGGGGCACGGCATGTACGAACAGGGGCTGCCGCGCGAACACTTCGGGCTGCCCACGGGCGAGGCGGTCTCGCTGGGGATCCACGAATCGCAGTCTCGGATGTGGGAGAACCAGGTCGGCCGCAGCCGGGCGTTCTGGGAACACGTGCTGCCGCGGGCGAGCAAGGCGTTTCCGGCTGCGCTGGGCGACGCCTCGCTGGAGGTGTTCTACGCCGCGATCAACGAGGTGCAACCGTCGCTCATTCGCGTGGACGCCGACGAGGTGACGTACAACCTGCACATTCTGATCCGCTTCGAGCTGGAGCGGGCGATGATCGAGGACGACCTGCAAGTCGGCGACCTGCCCGCGGCGTGGCGCGAGAAATACGAGCGCTACCTGGGCATCACGCCGCCGAGCGATGCCGAGGGAGCGCTGCAGGACGTGCACTGGAGCGCCGGGTTGTTCGGATACTTCCCGACCTATTCGCTGGGCAATCTCTATGCGGCCCAGTTTTTTGCGACGGCCAGCGACGACTTGGGCGATCTGCCGGACGCATTTCGCCGCGGGGAATTTGCGCCGCTGCTGTCCTGGCTGCGCGAAAAAATCCACCGCCACGGACAGCGGTACACGGCCGCGGAGCTCGTCCAGCGCGTGACGGGCGAGCCGCTGAGCCACGCGGCGTGGATCGGGCAAATGCGGGCGAAATACGGGGAGCTATACGGGCTGTAGCGCCTCTGCCGGACGCTGGCGCTGCGCGCCTGCGGCTTTATCCCGGGATTGCGGCGCGCCGCCCTGTTTTCTGGCCGGAATAGGGGTAACAATCTTAGGAGGGCAAGCCTCGCGCCGACGGATCAGGGGCACACGCCGGCGATCGCGTGGGACTTGGCTACACGGCGCGGACTCCCGCTGGCGGGGGAGCGACTCGCGCCCAGGACGCGAACTGGGGCCTGCCATACGCGGCAGCGATGGACCGGTATGATGGAATCTCCCCCCGTGAACAGACAACGCCTGGCGACGATTCTTGTTTGCCCGCGCTGCCAGGCGTCGCTCGGCGTGCCGAGCGATGCGACGCCGGCTCTCGCGCTCGAATGCCCGGTATGCGACGCCGAGTTTCCCTTGGCCACGGCCGAACTGCGCGAACTGCCGATGGTGCGGCCCGCGTCGCGGCGCGGGGCGCGAAGGCCGTATACGACGCCGCCGGGCCTCGAGCTGGTGGAAGAGCTCAATGGCGGCCCGATCGATCCCTGGCGGTCGGCGCCTCCCGGTGCATCGCCGTCTGAAGAGGCAGCGCGCGAGGAAGTCGCACCGTCGTTCGAGCAGCTCAATGAGGCTGGCGAACCCGACGACACCAGCGAGGCGCCAGTCGACGAACTGTTGGTCGACCTGCCGGCCCCCGACTTATCAAGCCGCGACGACGCGCCCCAGCCATTTGAAGATATCTCGGTCGAGTTGGGCGACGTCGAACTTCAAGCGGCCGCCGCAGCGCCGCCGGCATCGCCCAAGGGGTCAATTGAAGAGCAGGTCCCCAACCAGGTTTCCGAGGACCCTCGCGCCCAAGAGGTCGACGACGACTTCACGATTGGCGTTGACGAGCCCTCCGAGGAGGATGCAGGCGACGACGTCGAGCAACCGCCGATTCAAGAGCAATCAATCCCCGGCGACCGCGGCTACGACTTCAGCCCGTACTTGCGCCCCCAGCGGCGTCGCGGCTCCCCGGTACGGACGCTCGTGGGCGTCGTGGGCGGCGGCGTGGGCGGCTTGCTGCTGGCGGGCTACGCGCTCACCTGGCTGAAGGGCATCGACCTGTTCCAGATGGCCAAGTGGCTGCCGGCCCGCATGCTGCCCGAGTCGGTGCTGATGGCCGATGCGCGGCCGGGCGACTCTTTGGCCGACGCGCCGGTTCAAGATCCGCTTGAAAATGCGGACGAGGCGGACTCCGGCGCTCCCGCCGAGGAATTGCCCGCCGACGAATCCGCCGACGAGGACACGGCGGCGGGGAGCGAGACGACCCTGGCGTCGGGCGACATCGAGATCGATCCCCACGTGATGCCGGCGTCCGACGTCCAGGCGTCTGTCGCGGCGGACGAACAACCCGCGACGAATCCAGACGCCGGGACGACCGAACAACCTGCCGCCACTGGCGCCCGTTCGGCGCCGGGACGTGCGGGCTTGCCAAGTCAAAACGCCGACGCCGCGGCCCCTTCCACCTGGCCGGCGACGCCGATTGTGGCCGACCTGACCGCGCCGCGGCTGTACTCGTTGGCCGAATTCGCCGAGGCGGTCGCTGCGGCCAAGACCGCGGGCCGCGACTTCGTTTCCGGCAACCTCGCCGATCGCGACGCCGTGCGGGCCATGGGGCAGGCCTATATGAAGCTATGCGCAGTCGCCGAACGGTACACGCTCACCGATCCCCGCGAGTACGGGGTGCCGCTGTTCACACAGCAGGCTCTCGCCAAGAAGCAATTTCAAGTTGTCGCCGGAAACGCGGCCCGCCGCGGCGACTTGGGGGTCATCGCATCGCGGTGGCTCCAGCACCCTCGGCGGCAGAACAACGGAGTTGTCCTGGTGGGACGGGTCAGCGACATGCAGCCGCGGGGACGGTGGACCGAATACTCGATCGACGTCCTCGTGGGCGATGATGTGCTGACGACTCCGGTACTGCTGGACCGGTTGTGGTTTGCGACGGGCGACGAGGCCGGCATCGTCGGCGTCATCGTGACGGAACCGCAGCAGCGGATGACCGGGTATGCTGGCGACGCGCCCCAGGTGGTCGTGGCGGGCGCCTACTTTGACCCGGCGGAGTTTGCCGAGGAAGGTCCGGGCGAGACGTCGGAGTTTGACTTCGAGGAATTTCTCAGAGAGTAGCGCCGGCGAGAGCGTTGGTTGCCGGCCAACCGTCGGTCGGCCTTGAACGGCCGGCATTTTTTCGCCAAGCACGCTACTTTTGGCGGGCGACGAATTGTGGGACAATCGCGGCCCAGCCCCGGCTGGACCCAGCCACGACCGGATGCAGTCCGGCCGTCTCGCGCCACCCGTGCCCCCTTAAGGGTTCGCTGCGGCGTCGCCATGTTGGACGATATCCGCGCGGCACGGCGGCTCCCTTGCACCGTAAGGCCGGCGGATGGTTTGCACCCCGACTGACTTGCCATGAAAGTTGCCGTCCTACGCGAAACCTTCCCCGGCGAACGGCGCGTAGCCATCGTGCCGGCCGTGATGCCGACGCTGACGAAGCTGGGCTGCCAGGCGATCGTGCAGGCCGGCGCGGGCGAACCGGCGGGGTTCACGGACGACGACTACCGGCAGAAGGGCGCCGAGGTGGTCGCGGATCGTGCGGCGGCGATCGCCGGAGCCGACGTCGTGCTGCAGGTGCGTTCCCTTGGCGCCAATCAGGAAGCCGGCCGCGGCGACCTGGATCTGTTCCGCCGAGGCCAGACCGTCATCGGCATGTGCGATCCGCTCAGTAATCCGCAGGCGGTGAAAGAGCTGGCCGATCGGGGCGTAACGCTGTTCGCGCTCGAGTTGATCCCGCGCATTACCCGCGCCCAGAGCATGGACATCCTGTCGTCGATGGCGACGGTTGCGGGCTATCGGGCCGTGTTGCTGGCGGCGACGCACTTGCCCAAGATGTTTCCGCTGCTGATGACGGCTGCAGGCACGCTGACTCCTGCCAAGGTCCTGGTGATCGGCGCCGGCGTGGCTGGCCTACAGGCGATCGCCACGTCCCGGCGACTCGGGGCCATCGTGCAGGCGTACGACGTGCGTGCGGCGGTGAAGGAGCAAATCGAGAGTCTAGGCGCCAAGTTCGTCGAGCTGAAGCTCGACACGGCCGCCGCCGAGGACAAGGGCGGCTATGCCAAGGCGCTGGCCGAGGACGAGCAGCAGCGGCAACGGGAGCAGCTCGCCGAAGTGGTCGGCGGCGTCGACGTGGTGATTTCGACCGCGGCGATTCCTGGTCGGCCTTCGCCGTTGCTCGTCACCGCCGATGCCGTGCGGCGGATGGCGCCGGGATCGGTGATCGTCGATCTGGCGGCCGAGCGGGGCGGCAATTGCGAGTTGACCAAGCCGGACCAGCTCGTGGTCGCCGAGTCGCTGGGCGGAGGCGGTGTGACGATCCTGGGGCCGACCAACCTGGCCAGTGAGATTCCTCAGCACGCCAGCCAAATGTTTGCAAAGAATGTGGCGACGTTCCTTCAACTGCTGGTAAAGAAAGGCGAGCTGGACATCGACCTGAAGGACGAAGTCGTCCGCGACACGCTGGCGGCCAAGGACGGGCAGGTGCAGAACCCGCGGCTGCGGGAGGCGCTGGGACTGGGCCCGCTGGCGCTGCCGCCGGGGCAGCCGGCGATCGAACATTTGGCGGGATCGTAGGTACGTTTGGGCAACGTTGACTTGCGCCCCAGCGCTCCGCTCCGGCAGACCTCCGCGTCGCGGCTAAACATTGACCCCTGACCCCTGATCCCTGACTCCTGACGCCTGATGCTCAACATCGAATCGAAACTGTTCGTCTTCCTGCTGGCCACATTCCTGGGGCTGGAGGTCATTCGCCGCGTGTCGCCGCTGTTGCACACGCCGCTGATGTCGCTGACCAACGCGGTCTCGGCGATCATCGTCGTGGCGGCCATCCAGGTGACGGCCGAGGGACACTCGACGTTCAGTACGACGCTCGGCGCGGTGGCGGTCGTCGCTGCGATGATCAACATCGTGGGCGGATTCTGGATCACCGACCGCATGCTCAAAATGTTCCGCCGCGGGAGGAACGAGCGTGAGTAATTCCATAGCATCCTTCGCGTTGCTGGCCTCCGTGACCCCGGAGGGCGGCGGGTCGTTCGCTGACAGCCCGTGGTACGTGTGGTCGTCCTACCTCGTGGCGGCCGCGCTATTCGTTCTGTCGCTCAAGTGGCTCAGTCACCCGCGGACGGCGCGGCGCGGCGTGCGGGCTGGCGAGATCGGGATGGCGATCTCCATCATCGGCACGGTGATGATGTATTTCGGCGTCAGCGCGACGCTGAAATACGCGTTCATCGGAATGGCGCTCGGTTCGCTCATCGGCGCGCCGATGGCGATTTGGATGCCCATGACGGCCGTGCCGCAGCGAACCGCGCTGTCGCACGCCTTCGGCGCCCTGGCGGCCGCGCTCGTGGGCATTGCGCACTATCACGACTTCTTCGGAACCGCGCGGCTCGACCGCTTTACGACGGCGATCCTGTCAGTCGAGGTGCTGTTAGGCAGCCTCACGTTCACCGGCAGCCTGGTCGCCTTCGGCAAGCTGCAGGAGCTAATTCCCAGCACGATCAAAGGGCTGTCGAACCAGAATCTCGTGAACTTCTCGCTGCTCGGCGCGGCCGTGGCATGCTGCGTGTGGCTGACGATTTCCCCGGGGCATTACCTGGTGCTCGTTCTGCTGGTCGTCCTGGCATTGGCGTTCGGCGTTTGCCTGGTCATGCCGATCGGCGGCGCCGACATGCCGACGGTCATTTCGCTGCTGAACTCCTACGCCGGCCTGTCGGCCAGCCTCATGGGCTTCGTGCTCGACAACTATTTGCTGATCATCGCCGGGGCGCTCGACGGCAGCTCGGGCCTGATCCTGTCGATCGTGATGTGCAAGGCGATGAACCGCTCGTTCACCAACGTGCTGTTCGGCCGCATGGAGC
>CAYSFP010000071.1:0-26668 GCA_964430075.1 uncultured Planctomycetaceae bacterium
GCGCTCGGGCGACTTCGGGTCGCCCGTGCTCCCCTTGCTCCCTCCCCATCAAGGGAAGGGGATCCCTGCCCCCTGACCCCTGACCCCTGACCCCTGACTCCTGACTCCTGACTCCTGACTCCTGACCCCTTGCTCCCGCGTTTCAGCCACACGAAAGGTCAACGCTAATGTCGCATGCACCTTGGATCGCCGCTTTGAGATCGCCCCTCCGCCTCGAGAGTCTCGCGCCGCTGCTGCTCGTCGTCGCCGCCATGCCGGGCCGCGAGGCGGCCGCCCAGTCGACGGTGCTTCGTTGGAACATCGAGGCGACCGTCTCCGACGTCTTCGACCCCGACGGCGTCTTCCCCGACGTTCAATTGGGCGACCCCGTACGCGGCTTCCTCAGCTACGACCTCGCCACGCCGCCCGACCTCAGCGTCGATCCGAACGGCGCCTACTACTACCACGATTCGGACTTCGCCGTGGCCGGCATGGTCATCGAGAATCCGCGCGGCGGCGACCCGATCGCGTTTCCGGCCGACGCCGGCATCCCGTTCAGCGAGCTGTTGACCTTCGCCGGCGTCGCCGACGACCTGGACGACGACCTGCTGGGCCTGCACGACGGCGTCTTCGGCTATCAAACGGTGACGCCGCCGGCGGGCTTCTCCGGCCTGGTTCCGCTGGTCGAGGTCGCGCTCACCGGGCCGACCGACGTGCTGTCCGACCTGAGCCTGCCGGCTGCGCTCGACCTGGCCCCCTGGACCGCTGCGACGATCACGTTCGGCGAGGCGTTCGAGATCGCCGACGATTTCGCCGACCCGGCCAGCAGCTACGTCGTCGCCGCGATCCACGCGCTGACGCTTGTGCCGGAGCCGGGCGGAGTCGCGCTGGCGGCCATCGCCGCCGCGGCGTGCAGCGGCCTGATCGGTCGGCTCCGGGCGCCACCGGCGCGTCGCCCGTGAGAAGCGGGGACCCGGCGAGCCCCCCGCCAAGGGCTGTGAAAGAACTCAAGAGCCCGCCACCCGCTGCGTTCCGCCCGCGAAGCTTCTCACCACCTGTGGGGTTTCATCAGCGCGCCCGCGGGGTTGGGACGACGCGGATGAGTGTCGTCTTCTCGCTCCGCGAGAAGAACGTTCATCTCGCGGAGCGAGATGGCGACACTCTGTTTCCTGGATGGAGAATCGACATGCTCCTGCGAATCGGCTCACTGCTCGCGTTGCTCGCCTCATCGGCAACTCTCACGCTCGGTGCGTGGACGAAGCGCTCGGCGGCGGAAACCGCCGAGGCGACCAAGCCGGTGGTCTTCACCGTCAACGAAGACCACCAGGACATGCTGCGACAACTGGGGATTGTCAAGCTGCGCCCCGGGCCGAGCGGCGAGCCCAAGGCGCCGAATTATGCGAACGACGACGAGGCGCTGGCCAATCCGTATCCGCAACTGCCGGAGGTCTTACAGCTCGAAAGCGGCGCCCAAGTAACGACGCCTGAGCAGTGGTACGAGCAGCGGCGTCCGGAAATCGTCGAGCTCTTTGAACGCGAAGTCTTGGGCCGCGTGCCCGACTATGTTCCGGCCGTTCGCTGGGAAGTGCGCGAAACGCGGGACGCGACGATCGCCGGCATTCCCTGCATCGAAACGCACATCGTGGGCGTCGTCGACAATGCGGCCTGCCCGGAGATCGAGGTCAACATTTCGATGTCGCTGACGCTTCCCAAGGAAGCATCGGGACCCGTGCCGGTGCTGATGATGTTTGGTCCGACTGCGTTCGACCCGTTGCCCCCGTGGCTGGCCGCGCGGCGCGGCGGGGGCAGCGCTCCGCAGGGGCCGACGCGGGAAGACCACCTCATCGCGGCGGGTTGGGGCGTGGCGAAACTCAACCCGAACACCGTGCAGGACGACGCCGGCGGCGTGCGGCAGGGCGGCGGCTTCGGCCCGCCGCCCACGCCCGAACAGGCCGCCCGGGGCGCGGGGCTGACGCGCGGGATCATCGGGCTCTGCAATCGCGGCCAGCCGCGCAAGCCCGACGACTGGGGATCCCTGCGCGCCTGGGCGTGGGGCGCGTCGCGGGGGCTCGATTATCTCGAAACGGAATCTGCCGTGGATGCCACGCGCGTCGGCGTCGAGGGCGTCTCGCGCTACGGCAAGGCGGCGCTGGTGACGATGGCGTTCGATCCTCGGTTCGCGGCGGCGCTCGTCGGGTCGTCCGGCGAAGGCGGCGCGAGCCTGTATCGCCGCAACTTCGGCGAAGCGGTCGAGAATCTCGCGGGCTCGGGCGAATACCACTGGCTGGCGGGCAACTTTCTCAAGTACGCCGCCGAGGAGTCCTCGTTCGGCAGCAGGAACGCGAGCCACCTGCCGGTGGACGCCCACGAGCTGATCGCCCTGTGCGCGCCGCGGCCGGTGTTCATCAGCTACGGCGTTCCCGAGCAGGGCGACGCGCACTGGCTCGACAGCAAGGCAGCTTCATGGCCGCGATCGGGGCGCAGCCGGTTTACCGCCTGCTCGGCGCCGAGGGCCTCGGTCGCAGCGACGACTACAACGCCGAGAAGATGCCGGCGGTGAACGTCGACCTGCTCGACGGCGACCTGGCCTGGCGCCAACACGACGGCGGGCACACCGACGCGCCGAACATTCCGCACTTCATCCGCTGGGCGAACGCGCGGTTCGCAAAGCGCTCGCAGGGCGAGTAGAGAGAGTCGTCATCTCCCTGGAGCGAGATGACGACTCTCACAGCGTCAGCCCTTTCGCACCTATGGCAGCCGAGAACCGTGGCGGAACTTCACAACGCGGACTGTGCTGGTCTCGTCGTCGACGTGGAAGATAAACAGGCAGCGGTCGACAATCAGCATCCGCAGTTCATGCGAGCTGAATTCGTTCTCCGGAGCCAGCGGACAACGACGCGGCATGTAGCGGAGCGTTTCGACTTTGGCGAGGGCCTTCTCCCACCAACGCTGAGCGGTGAGGGGCATCTGCTGCGTTTCGGCGATGAAATCGAGAAACTCTGCGACGCCTGCCAGGGCGTCGTCCGAAATGATGACGCGATATGTCATTGCGGCGGGCGATAGCCGCGTTGACGGCCGATCTCAAGAAGAGCGTGGCGGAGATCCTGGCCGCCGCCCGCCTCGATTTCTGCAATGCCGCGGTCGCAATCGGCAGCGCTTTGGCGAAGTTCGTCCTCGGCGAGGGGTCCCTGCGGATCGTCGGTCGGTTCTTCCGCCAAAGCGACGATGAACGCCTCCACGTTAGCGAAGCCGGCCGCCGTCGCGTGGCGGCCGAGCCGTTCGTAGTGCTCCGGTGGAATGTCAATCTGCATGGCGAGTTCTCCTCTTAACTCATCCTAGCACAGTCGGGCGGCGGAAGGTAATTTCGGAAGGGCTGAACGCCGGCGGCGAAGAGCGAGGAAATGCACTCCGCCGGGCGCCACGGGCATCGTGCACGGACCTGTTGCTGGTGAAAAGCAAGTGTCGACGGCATGCGACTGGCTATCGTGATCGTCAGCGTCGGTGCAATTCTCTCGCTGACAGCATGCGGTCGAAACGCCCCAGCAGGAGCCCCGCCGATGGATGTTGCGGAACACGTCATGTCTCTCGAACGAGCCGCGCTCGACCGCTGGATTACAGCAGATCCAGACGGCTACTTGGACCTCTACGCAAGAGATGCGACCTACTTTGATCCGTTCCGTGAGAAACGGATCGATGGGCTTGAAGAACTGAATGCGCGGATGGCGCCCATGCGAGGCGTGGCGCTGCCGTTTACCGAGCCTCGGTACGAGATGATCAACCCGGTTGTGCAGATTGACGAAAACACGGCGGTGCTCACGTTCAACCTGGTGAACTACGGCAAGCCTTCAGGCAGCGCTGCAGAGACGATCCTGGCCCGCTGGAATGCGACCGAGGCGTACCGCGTCATCGATGGCGCCTAGCGAATCATCCATGCTCACTGGTCTTTTACTCAGCCGCAAGTCGCCGAGCCGGGGGGAGCCAGCTAGCTTCTCGCGGAGCGAGAAGACGACGATCACGGTTCGAACAACATCGCGCTCCGCGCGGGAAATCCGAGCTGCTTGTCGACCAGGTTGATCAGCGGCCGGTTGGTGCGGCGGCGGCGCAGGTTCTCGCAGAACAGATCGGTCATGTCGTCGATGCGACTGGCCCGCTGGCCGCCGACGTGGGGGGTGATGATCACGTTGCGCGCCGTCCACAGCGGGCTGTCCGCGGCGAGCGGCTCGATCTCGGTCACGTCGACCCCGGCGCCCCAAAGATGGCCGCTGGCCAGCACCTCAACCAGGTCGCGTTCCACCACCAGCGGGCCGCGGGCGACGTTGATCAGGACCGCATCCTTGGGCAGCAGCCGCAGGCGGCGGGCGTCGATCATCCCGCGGGTGTGCTCGTTCAGCGGGGCGGCGAGGATCAGCACGTCGACGCGCGGCAGGATGCCGTCGAGCGCGTCGGCCGGCAGCACCTCGTCGACGAACGGCGATTTCTGCTCGGGGAACCAGTCGGTGGCGACGATCGACGCCTCGAACGCGCGAAGCACCTTGGCCAGCCGCCGGCCGTTGGCGCCCAGACCCACGATGCCCACGCGGGCGCCGTGGAGGTCGCGCGTCGGGCGGCGGATGAAGTCCCGCGTCTGCTGCTGGTGAAAAAATGCCGGGAAGCTGCGCAGCACGCCGAGCAGCAGCGCGAGCGTCTGGTCGGCCACCTGCCGCGAGAGCACGCCCGAGGCGCTGGTGACCGGAATGTCGGAGGCGACGACGCTCGGCACGAGGCAGTGGTCGAGCCCCGCGGCGGACGATTGAATCCACTTCAACCGGCCGCGGCGCACCGCCTCGTCCCAGGGGACCGGAACCTTGGGGTGGCCGCAGAAAAACTCGGCCTCGGGAAGTTCCTCGGCCACCCGCTCCTGGCCGGCGTCGACGATGTCGGCCTCGGGCCACGCCGCCTGGATGCGGTCAATGTGCTGCGGTTCGGCGGGGTAACACAGGACAATGCGCATGCGGATCCTTGGCAAAGAAAACCCGGGCGCTCCCCCGATCGGCCCTGGAGGCACGCGGAGGCGTGCCGTAAAATAGCGTGACCGCGCGTTCCTGGAAACGTCGCGGCTCGGTCTCGTCCGTATTCCAGCGATCCGTATTCCCGCGTACTGGGGCGGCATTCAATCGTGAACGAAACTCCCACAGGCGGTGCGAGCGTCGCTTCCTCGGGCGTCCGCCGTTGCGTGTCCATTCCGGCCGGACTCGCCTTTGCCCTGGTCGTGCTCCGGCTGACCACCGGCTTCCACTTCTACAGCGAAGGCACGAAGAAGCTCGAGTACAATCGGGGGACCGGCGAAACGCGGGTCGCGTTCTCCGCCGAAGGGTTTCTGCGCGGGGCCGTGGGGCCGTGGGCCGACTTCTACAAGGCCGACTTGCCGGGGTTCCACGATTGGGAGCATTTGCTGCTGGTTCCCAAGCTGTCGCCCACGACGAAGGACGAGCTCGCCGAGCGCGCTAAGTGGAACGCCGACTACGCGGCACGGCGGAAGGCGGCCGTCGACAAGGGCGAGGCGGCGCCAATCGAGTTTCCGCCGGGTGCTCCCTATCACAAGTGGGCGCAGCAAATCGACAAAGACTGGGCCGAGTTGGTCGCAGGTTTCAAGCGGTTGAAGGAATTGTCGGACGACCAACAAAAGAGCGCGGACGCGGCGCTCTACCATCGGCGCGAGCAATTGGCCGACTATTTGGCGAGCGAGGAGAACGCCTTCGCCGACTGGCAGCACGAACTGTGGCGCCTTGGGGACTGGGAGGCGGCGCCCGGCGGACTGGACGTGCCGTTTCAAACCGGACGAAATGCCGAGAAGCGGTCCGAAACTCAGGCGACGGGCGCGGGTTGGGTCGCCTCAGTGCGTTCGATCGAGGACGGGCTCAAACGCGACCTGCGCTCCACGCTCACCGCAGAGCAGCAATCAAACCCGACGTTCGTAGCAGCCGCGTCTACGGCGCTTGCCGATCCAACGGAAGGCAAGTTGCGTAAGATGAACGTCGCTGTCACGGCCGTGGTGGTTGGCGTCGGCGTGTGTCTCATGTTGGGGCTGTTTACACGACTGGCCGCGGTCGCCGGCATTGCCTTTCTGTTGATGGTCATGGCGGCGCAGCCTCCGTGGGTTGCCGGCGCCCGAACCGAGTTTTTCTGGTATCAAGCGGTCGAGATCGCCGCGCTGGGCGTGCTGCTGGTGAGCGGCGCCGGGCGCTGGGCGGGACTCGACTTTTTCCTTCGCGCGCTTTGCTGCAAGCGAAGCGCGGCCCCCCAGCGGACCTCATCATGAACGTGACGCCCGAACAGCGCGACATCGGCAAACAGAATTTTTACGAGGCCGTCGGCACGACCCGCCGCGAGTTTCTCCAGGGCACGGTGCTGGCCGCCGGCGTCGGCGCCGGCAGCCTGGGCGCCATGTACTTCGGCTACGGAGCTTCGGTGGAGAACCCCTTGCGCGTCGGCATCATCGGCACGGGCGACGAGGGCGGCGTGCTCATCGGTTCGCTGAACCCGGACTACATCGACGTCGTCGCGATCGCCGACATTCGGCCGTACAACCAGTACCGGGCGTTTCACGGCGATTCGGGCAACGCGGCTGCCCGGCCGGGGCTGATGAAGGTCTACGGCTGGAAGACCGAAGACGAAGCCCGCAAGCACGTGAAAGTTTATACCGATGCGTACGAAGACCTGATCGCCGACGACAACGTCGAGGCCGTGATCATCGCCCTGCCGCTGTGGCTGCACGACGTGGCGGCGTTCAAGGCGATGCGGGCCGGCAAGCACATCCTATGCGAGAAGCTGATGGCCCAGACCGTGGGCCGCTGCAAGGAAATGGGCCGGCTCGCCGCCGAGAGCGAGGACGCCGACGGCAACCCGATCGTGCTGGCCGTCGGCCACCAGCGGCACTACAGCATCCTGTACGCCAACGCGGTGGACCAGATCAAGCGCGGCCTGTTGGGCGACCTGCACCACATTCGCGCCCAGTGGCACCGGGCCAATCTCCCCGGCAACGATAGTTGGACTCCATCTCTGCCGTGCCCCGTGATCACGGCCGAGGAAATGTCAGCTTTGGAGCGGAAAACCAAGGCCGCGGGCGGCGACGAAGCGCTTGCTGCGCTCCGTGACCAGTATCGCATGCTGCGCGAACTATGGGCCGCTGAGAAAGCCCTCGCGATCGCCAAGTCCGACGCCAAGCCCGACCCCAAGACCGTTGCGACGTTGGAAAGTAAGCTCGATGAGAAGCGAGTGCAGTTCGAAGATATGAACGTCAACGCGGAGAAGTACGGCTACATCGCCAAGACGATGCCCAACGGAAAGGAACGCTCAGCGCTCGAAGAGCTCATCCGCTGGCGGCTGTTCGACCGCACCGCTGCGGGCCTGATGGCCGAGCTCGGCAGCCACCAGCTCGACGCCTCGAGCATCTTCATCAGCTCGCAGCGCGACGACGGCGGCAAGGTCTACCCGCTGAGCGTGCAGGGCGTCGGCGTGCGGTCGCTGTTCCCGGCCGACCGCGACGTGGACGACCACGTGCACTGCAACTTCGAGTTCCCGGCCCAGGGCTACTACGAGGACATCACCAAGCAGGACAAGGTGGCCGACGCCAATCGCAAGGTCGTGGTGACGTACTCCTCGATCAACGGCAACGGTTTCGGCGGCTACGGCGAAGTGGTGATGGGCACCAAGGGCACGCTGATCCTGGAACGCGAGCAGGAAGCCCTGCTGTTCGGCGGCAGCGCCGACACGAAGATCGAGGTGAAGGAGTCGGGCTCCGGACCCGCGATGGCGACCTACGAAACCGGCGGCGGGGCCGCGGTGGCGCAGGCGGCGACGCCGAAGAACGTGAGCCGCGGCTACCGGGAAGAAATCGAGCACTGGGCGTGGTGCATTCGCAACCCCGATCCCGCCAACAAGCCGCGCTGCACCCCCGCGGTGGCGATGGCCGACGCGATCATCGCGCTGACGTCCAACATCGCGATGAAGCAAAACCGCAAGATCGACTTCAAGCACGAGTGGTTCGAGATGGACCACGACGCGACGCCGGAAGTCGATCTTAAAGTCGAAGGCGCCGCGGGACCGCGGAAGACGAGCGAGCTGGCGTAGCGAAGAAGCTGCCCGCGAAACACGCGAAATGCCGCGAAAAAGTGGAGAGTAAGCCGCAGAACCTTTCGCGACATTTCGCGGGCCTGTTTCTTTCGCCTTGGGCGGAGTTCAGAGGATTGTCGGCGTCAGGCGGCACGGTCGCGTACAATTGGCCTCGGCGACGAGAGTTGGAGTTGCGCACGTGGAATTGCGGTTCTACATGGATCCTGAATCCGGCGAACCGCACATCTACGAACACAACGTGACCGAGGATGAAGTCGCTGAAGTCTTGGCTCGTCCGATGGAGGATCGGCGCGGCCGCGAAGACTCGCGAGTCGCTCTCGGTCAAACCGCAAGCGGGCGATACTTGCGCGTGATTTACGTCCGTGATCTCGAGCCCAACTCGGCGTTTGTGATCACAGCCTACGACCTGACGGCAAACGAAAAGCAAGCACTCCGGCGACGAAGGAGGCGATAATCATGGCAGACAATCCGTTCCCGCCTGGCTGGGACGAGGCGCGCGTCAAGCGAGTGCTCAGCCACTACGAGCAGCAAGCGGAAGACGAGGCCATCGCCGAGGACGAGGCGGCATACGAGCAAACGACGTCGACGTTCATGCAGATTCCCATCGATCTCGTCCCTGCGGTTCGAAGTCTTATCGACGGTCAGACGACGTCCTGACGGAGTCCTCGGTCCTTGATGCTGAGAGTCGTACAAGCATTCTACCACAATCCACAATCCGAGCGGACGGGTCGTGGCTCGCAGAATTCAGAACCGATCCAGCGCGTCGATCCATGCCGCAAGCGCGGCCTGGGCGGCCAAATCGAGGCCGCCATCCGCGCGACGCGATGCACGGACGACAACTTGCGATGCCGGCCGCCCCGTTTCGCGAATCTTCTCCAGATCCTGACGAATGAGCTGCGCGAGCGGTGCGCCCTCGGATTCGATGCTCAACACGGCTAGCGGATCGCCGGGGCCGCCAGGCGGCAGCTTCAGCGTACGGGGCAGGGGGCTGTCGATGACCGCGATGCCGCGGACCCAGCGCCGTGCCTGGAAGCCGACGGCATAGGCGAGCTGGCCGGCCTTGCCCTCGCCGGCGAGGACGACGCGGCGCTCGTCGGCGTCGAAGCGACGCATCGCCGCGGGGATGAGCCGGCTCAGGAACTCCATGTCGTCGGAGCTCCAGCCCTTGGCGTCCGCCGGCGCGGCGAGCATGAGGACAAGTCCGTCGCGGCGGCAGATTCCAGCCCATTCGGCGGCAAGTTCAGCGTCTTTGGCGGCAGCGCCTGTGGCCAGCCAGATCAGCAGTCCTGGCGGCGTCCCGTCCGTCTCCGGAGCGTAGAATCGAGCCTTCTGCGGCAGTTCCGGAAGCTTGAAGTCTTGGAGCTCGAGGGAATCCTCGTCCGTGGTCGCGTCGACTTGCGGAGGGCCATCGAACTCCGGCAGCATGCTGGGGATCTCAGCGAGCGTCGCATCAAGTTCGAGCTCTTCCTCGCCACGCCGGACTTCGATAGCCAGGTCGTCCCCTGGGTGAAGCGAGCCGAGCGCACGATAGGCGTCGCTGAGCGACTCAACCTCGTCGTCGCCGAGCTTGGTGATCAGATCGCCGGCTTGAAATCCGGCGTCCGCCGCGGGGCTCTTGGGCCAGACCGCACGGATGGCGACGCCCTTTGCCATTGCCCTGCCCTCGTCAGCGGAATCGGCGTCGGTGGATTCGGCGTCGCCGGCCTCGTTATCGGCAGGCGCTGCGGAGCGTTCCGGAAGTATGCCAAGGAAGGCGTGGCGGTAGGCGGGCATTTCCGCCGCCAACGTGACTCGCGTTTCAATTTCGTCCGCGTCATCGTCTTTTCCGCGGCGGAGAATGACGGAGAAGGCATCCCCGGCATACTTCGGCGCCAGGGCGAATCGCAGTTGCATCTGCGTCTGGACCGGCTTGCCATCGACGCTGACGATCAGATCGTCCGGTTTCCACTCGGCGACGCCGGCCGGCGAGCCGGGCCAAATCGCCGTGACGCGCGGCTCGGTCGTGTGCGGGTTGCCGTCGGTCATGCCGACTCCCAGCAATCCGCGTTTCAGATCTCCTTGCTCGATCCAGCGGTCCAGTACCGCGAGCACGTGCTCCAACGGCACGGCGAACGCGATGCCAGAGTCGTAGTACTCCACGCCGGCGAGCTCGTCCACGTCTCTGGCGGCGGTGGTTTGCGGCGACATCGGCACGAGCACGCCGACCACGCGGCCGAAGAGGTCGACGAGCGGTCCGCCGTAGTTGGCCACCGAGGCATTGGCATCGGTTTGCACCGCGCGGCCCTGCATGCGGCCGAGCGCACTGACGACGCCCACCGACATGTTGACTCGCTCCACGTCGTAGGTGCGTCCCAAAGCCACGGCCCAGTCGCCGACGTGGAGTTCCGACAGCGGCGACGCCTCTGGCGTCGGCAGCGGCTCGTCGGCGGCAACTTTGAGCAGCACGAGCATCCGATTGGTATCGCGGCCAATGAGCTCCGCGGGGCGTTGCGCGCCGCCCGGCAGCCTCACCAGGATCGATGAAGGGCGCTGTGCGAAGTTGATGGCGCTGGAAACGATGTAGCCGTCGGACGTGAGGATCAGGCCCGTCGTGGGGCCCTGGGCGAGCGCCTGCCCCTCGACACGGTCGAGGCCGCCGACGGTGCGAATCTGAACGACGCACGGCGCGACCGCGTCGGCCGCCGCGTTGAATGCCCGCTGCTCGAGCCGGTCGAGTGCTTCCGCCGCGACGACGGCGCCGCTCGACAAACACCAACACGTCGTGACCGCGAGCGCGGCGACGGCTGCCAAGCCGCAATGCATTGGGCGACGTGCGCTACTCATCCGCCTGTTCCAAATCCTTGTCTTCGGGTTCGTCCGCCGCCTGTTCGTCGTCGAATTCGTCGGCGAATTCGTCAACCACAAGCGACGCTTCGATAAATTCTCCGTTCCGCAGCACGGCGACTTGGACTTCATCGAAACGCTCCTGGCGGCGGATTAAATCCACAACGGAACGACATGAATCGGTCGGCTCGCCCGCCACGAACACGACGAGATCGTCGGGGCGCAGCCCCGCCGCCGCCGCGGGGGAGTTGGGGTGGACGGCGTCGATGAACGGAGGCGTGCGGGCCAGTACGTCGGGGATCAGCACCAGGCCCAGGTCGGCGAGCGTCAGCGGTTCGATCGGCGCGGGCAAATCGGACGCCGCCGAATCCGGGCGCCCCGTCCGCAGCCGTTCGACGGTCGCGGCAATTTCATCGATGGGCAGGGCGTAATGCAGCCAGGCGCCGGTCGAACGGCTTTTGAGCTCTTTGCCCAACACCCCCAGCAAGCGCCCCTGCCAGTCCACCAGGGCGCCGCCGGCGGCGCCCGGGTTATTGGCAGCCGCGTCGACGATGTACACGCGGCCGTGAAAATTCGACTGGAATCCCCCGCGTCGGGCGTCGAGGGGAGCAATCGCGGTCACGACGCCTTGCAGCACGCTCACCGGCTCGTCGCCGCCGGCGATGTTGTAGAGATTGCTGAGCGCGAGCACGCGATCGCCCACATTGGCGGCGTGCCCGCCGGCAAAATCAAACGCCGGCAGCGTTTCGCCTTCTTCCAGCGGCAGCTTGAGCATTGCCAGCTCGCTCACGGGGTCGACGCCTAATTGTTCGGCGCGGAATCGACGACCGTCGTCGAGGACGACGGTGACTTCCGGCGCGTCGAGCACGTAACTAAGGGCCGTGAGCACGTGGCCTTCGGGCGACGCCAGGATGCCGGTTTGGTAGCCCTCGAGACCGCGGAACCCGCCGGCGCCATAGATTTTCACGACCTTGCGCTGCGCATCGCGAATCGTCTCGTGCAGGGACGCCGCGGAGCATCGGTCGGAGAGGACCGCTGACAGCGTTGCGAGTGAAAGCAGCCCGAGGGCGAGTGCGCATCGGCGCCTGTCGCGGAGCATGGCTAGTCCCCCGTGCCCGGCGACGACGCATCGTCGGCAATGGTCCACTCGCCGACGACCATTTCGGCGAAGACTTCGTCGCCGGCTCGCACCCACCAGCGATGCGGCAGTCGGCGTCCGCCCATATCGACGAACTGTGAAAAATAGATCTCGCATGGATCGGCGTCATCAGCTGAATAGAGTTCGATGCCGGTCAGTTGACCGCCTTCGCCGCCGAAATAGAACCGGACTTCCATGCCTTCGAAGAGGCCCATGAGGCAATCTTCGACCACATTGTCCGGGCCATGCGGCAGTTGCCCCAAGTAGTACACCTCACCAAAGCGCCGCAGCCCCTTGTCGACCAGCCGCTGCCAGGCGTGAATGGTCAGCAGAAGTCCGCCCGAGCGCGGCGGGCTGAGTTGGCTCGCCACGTCGCCCAAGTAGTTCGTTCCGAACCGTCCCCATGGCAGAACGAGGTTGGCGCCGTCGGCCGTCGATTCCAACAGGAAGCGATCGCCGGTTTCCAGATTTCCGGCAATGCGCCACTGGTAGCCCGCCCCTTCGATGAAACTCGACTTGAGATAACGCTTCCACAGGCGCTCTTGCGCCTGCTCGTTATACCAGTAGTTCGCGTAGCCGCGGCGCTGGACATAGCGCTCTTCCACCGCTGGCGGAAGCTTCGGCTTCGACCCGCCTGCGAGCGCCTTGAGGGCGCGGGGCAGGCGCGGCTCGCCGTCTTTCGGTTCGCCGGGGGAGGGGGCCTCGTCTTTGGGAACGGGCGGCTCCGCTGGCTCCGCCTCCTGCGCCTGAACGAGGCCGATGAGTTCGGCCTCGTCATGCAATCCTGGCAGCCGAACCTGGATCTCGCGAGTTAGCCCGTCGCGGCGAACCGTCAGCGGCACGCGCCAGCCGCTGGGAAAGACGCCCAGCACGTTTTTCAATTGATTGGCCGAATCGATCTCGCGACCGGCAAACCGGACAATGTCATCGCCGTAACGCAGCCCGCGGCGAAAGGCGTCGCTCGTTTCGAGGATGTTGTCCACGGTGACCGTCCCCTCCGCGCCGGTCGTCACCGTGGCGCCGAGCGACGCGTGGTCGACGATGCGGCCGCTCTTAAGATGGCTCACGAACCGCATCGCCTGATTGATCGAGATGGCGTAGCCGACGCCGACGTTGACGCGGCCGCGCTTGTCGAACGAGAACGACGCCCGGCCATTGACGCCGATGAGCCTGCCCGCGGCGTCGAACAACGGTCCGCCGGAGTTGCCGGGGTTGATCGCGGCGTCGGTCTGCAGGCAGTCGGTGTATTCCAGCAGCGTGCCGGCCGGAAACTGGTAACGGCGCACGCCGGAAAGCAGGCCGTAGGAAATCGAGGGCGTGTAGTCCTCAGCCAGCAGAAACGGATTGCCCGCGGAGAAGACCCAATCCCCGACGCGGGCGTCGTCGCTATTGCCGATCTCGGCCACTGGGAAATCGTCGCGGCCGAGAAGCTGAATGAGAGCGACGTCGCCCACGGGATCGATGCCCACGACGACCGCGTCGTAGAGCTTGCCGTCGTTGAGCCCGCACTTCATCGCGGGTCCGCAGGGGGCCACGACGTGGAAATTGGTGAGTGCGAAGCCATCGGGGGAGATGATCACTCCCGATCCCCCACCCTCGCCGGCCGCATCGAAAACCGCAACCGTCGCGGCGCTGGCACGCTCGATCGCGGCGGCCCGCTCGCGCTGGGCGGCAAGCACGGCGGCGTCGGGCGAAGCTTCGCCCCGAGCGGCGGGCGTCGAAACGCCAGCGCCGACCATCGCCAGACACGCCCCAAGTGCGAATCGCATCATTTGGTTACTCGCGCCTCAACAAGGTGCAGGCGGTCTCCATAATCCAGGTTGCGTCCGTAGTCGACCGCAATCTGCAAGCGGCGCGCCGCGCCCAAATCGACGTCGATTTCGGCCGGCGATCCCTTTCCATCAACTTCATCCTCCCACAAGACTCGGTTGTCTGCCCGGATTTGCAGCACGACATGCCCTTCGTTTGCCGTCGCCGGGTCGATGCCGGCGATCGCCTTAAAGCGCCGCATGCCCTCGGGGATGCGGAAGGTAAGGTTCGTTCCGCTGCGGAGGGCGAGGCCCTTTTGAAAGGTGCGCATTTCCCGCCCCGAGGGCGCCGATTCATCGAGCCAGGACAGAGTCAAAGGACTTCCGGAAAACGAGACGTCGTTGCGGGGCGACCCATAGTTCGCGATCAACGCCGCCGCTGCGGGCAATCCGACGTGCGGCGTCCACCGAGCGCTTTCGGGCGCAAGATCGCTCAACAAGGCGAGCTTGCCTGCCGAGTAGTCGGCGCTTTTTACGAAGGCCAGCGGGATGGCAAACCGGGCCCCAGACGCCGTGCGCACGGCCAGCAATCCCTCGTCGCCGAGGGCCACTTGGCGCGCGGCGACTTGCGACCCATCGGTCAACGTGATCACGCAGACCGCGATCGGGGCCGGCTGCTGGCCGCCGTGATAGTATTTGACGGCGGCTGCTTTCGTGCGTTTGACGGCCATGTCCTGTCCCTCGTAAGTAAACGCGACGTCATCGTCCGTCACGCTGCCCAGGACGCCGACAAGGTAATCCAGTGCGCCCGCCTCGCGCGTGGTCACGACGAGCACGTCGCCCGCGACTTGTTGCTCGGCAATTTGATCCCAAATCGCGTTGATAGCCGTGGTGGCAGGGATGAGGTTGAGGCGATCCACCTGATCGACCGAGACGCGAAACGGCTTTGCGGAGTGCGGCGTGGTGATGGTGGCAACGCGCCCGGCGACGGCATACTTCAGAATGGCGACCCGCGTGCCGTCGAGGAGTTCGAGCCACTGCGCAGGCTCAGCGGAGGTCGCTTGCTGAGCATGAGCGGGCTCCTCGCCGCCCCAACGGACATCGAGCAGCTCCTCACGCTTCAGAACACGCAGCCCGTCGGCAGACTCGAGCGCGAGTCGCTCTGTGTTCCACTGGCTTAACGTTCCCGCGACCTCCCTGCCGTCGAGCAGGGTCGCCGTCGCGGAGCGCGGCTCAGCAGCCGCGGCGGCGGACGCTGCAAGAACCGAGATCAAGAGGACATGCACGATGTTGGTCATGCGCAGCGCAAAGGCACGGTGAACTTGATGGGAATTGTACGCCGCGGGTGCGGCGCCAATGACTGCATGGGGGCGTGCATCCTTGTCACGCGAAAAGGGTCAGTTGGCGGGCGGGGTTGTCTCGGCGGCTAGCTCGCGGAAGTACTGTTCGATGAGGTCCCGATAGTGGGCGGGGAAGTCGCGGCCAATTTGCTGCAGCGCCTGGTCGCGCTCCCGGGGCGGCAGGTCGGCCCAGCCCGAGGGCTCGGCGCTTCCCTGCCCATGGGCCGGCGCCGGCGCCGCGATGCCCCGCGGCTGGCTGCCCGGCGTTGGTTGCGAAGGACGCATGGCGCCGCCCGACTGGGACTGCTGCTGACACTGCCGCTGTTGCTCTTCCAGCTCCTTGATCTTGCTCTCCAGCGACTCGACGACGCCGCGTTCGATCTCTTGCACCCGGTCGCCGGTTCGGCCATACGCCAGCCGACGGCGGATATCGCTCATCCGGCGGGCAATGTGGTCGAGCGATTCGTCGTCGAGCGCCGCCAGGTCCCGGTCGAGCAGTTGGGCTACTTGCAGATACCGCCGCGGCAACGCGTCCTTGTGCTCCATAAGTTGAACCAGTGCGGCCCGAGCTTCGTCGGGATGTACTAACTGTTGGTGGGCCACCATGCAGTAGAACAACAGCGCCGCCGGGTCGACGACCTCGCCAGGGCTGATCCCCTCGATCTCGGCCAGCACTTCGTCGTAAAGGCCGTACTGGGCGAGCCAGCGTGCGTAGAACAAACGCAGGTTGTTGTTCATGAAGTCCGATTCGACGCGCTGTAACCAGGCGGCGTCGGGCAGCCGCGGCCCTTCATAGTCCGCACGGCACGTATCGACGAGTTCCGCCGCCCGCATGTCGACCGCAGCAAACGTCGCGGCGACGCGATCGAGCAATTCAAATGATACGGGGGACTCGGCCGATGCCGCCGCGTCCGTCGGATTCTCGGGCCAAAGCGAATCGATCGCCTCCGCGGCGGCCTCGTCGACGTCCAGCTCGTCCAAACACGCGTACACCTCGCCGCGAACCGAAGCATAGACCGGCATTTGCCAGGTCGCTTCGAATTCAATCTCCGCGCAGGCCTGCTCGACAAAGCTGGCTGGGAGAAGCGCCGCGGCGGCCAAGATCGCCAGCGCCGTCGACGGCCAGATTCGCAAAGTGCGATGCGTATTCATTGATTGCTCTCGGTTTCGAGGTCGCGCGTGGCTTGGACGATCTTCGCTTGGCGAAGCGCGAGCTCGTCGAGCAGTTCGAGCACGTCGGCCTCGTATGCCTGCTCGCCTTCCACCAGCGCTCCGTATTGTTGCGTGCGGCGATTGACCCGCAGTTGCAATGTTCGAATCATACGCAACTCGGCCAGTTGATCCACCAAAGGCTGCTCGCCGGGCGAGGAGCCGCCCGATTGCTGCTGCGACTGCTGTTGGCGAAGCTGCTCAAGCGCCTGCTGCAAGGCGGCAAGGGTTTCTTCGAGCGCCGTGATCACATCTTCTTCCATCGTTTGCGTGAGCAAGTCGACCTTCGCGTCGTCGAGACGCTTGGCAATCGCCTGCATGTCGTCGCGCGCTTGTTCCACGGCCTCGGGGAATGCGACCGACGTGCCGTCCTCGCGCAGCAGGACGAGCGCCCGATCGGCTTCGCGCACGATCAACTGCTCGCGGCGGCCCAGCCGCCCCGCGGCGATTTCCAGTTCGTGTTCGGGCACGTTTTTGCCGGCCGCGTCGAGTTTCTGCGTTTCCTCATAGACGGCCACTTGCTCGTCGAGCATCTTGCGGAATCTCGCCTCGAGCAGAACCAGCATCCGCTCCATTTCTTCCTCGCGGAGTTGCCGCAGGATCCGCTCGAACTCGGCTTTGGCCTGTTCGAGCTCTTCGACGGCGCGCTGCTGCTGGTCCGCGGCGCCCTCGCGCTGGGCTTGTTGGAGTCGGCGTTGAGCCTCCTGCATTCGCTGCTGAGCCTGCCTCAAGCTTTCGGCGGCACGTTGCATCGGACTCTGCTGCTGCGGCTGCGACTCGCCGCGGGAACCAGACGGGCCGCCCTCGGATTGCTGTCCCTCGGAGTCGTTGCCCTCCTGCGGCTCGCCGCCCGGTTGCGCATCCGAGGACTGTGCTTCGTTTTCCGAGTCGTCATCGCCTTCCGCGTCGTTTTCGTTCGGATCGTCGCCAGCGGGACTCTGGTCGTTCTCGTTCGACTCCCCCTCGTCTTGCGAACCTTCGCCGCTTTGCTGCGTCTCTTCCGAGGAGTTCGGACTCGTCTCACGCTCTTGCTCGTCGATCTCGTCGCGCAGCTCTTGCGTTTCGTCGCCAACGCGTTGTTGATCGTCAGCAAGCTCCTGCTCGTCGTCGCCGCCGTCGGTGCGCGCTTTGACGCCGCGTTGTAAACGAATCAAGCGATTGAGTTCCTGCAAATAGCGCAGCACACGCTTGCGCTCCGATTCCAATTGCTGATCGCGGTCCTCTTGAAGCAAGAGCTCGAGCAGTTGCTCTAACTCGGTCTGCAGTTGGCCCTGCCTTTCAATCGCCGTTGAGTAACTTTCATCCGCCAGCGCGGCGATGATTTCGTCAAACTGGCCGGGCACATTCCGCTGGCGGCCGCGGGCGATGAGCCGACGCAGCAGCTCGGCGCGCCGCGGCTGGGTCGAGCTGGACAATTCGGCCTGACGGCCCGCGAGAAGTTCGAGGCGGTCGTAACGCTCGGCGAGCCGGGCTTCGATCTGATCGAGACGCTCGGAAGCAGACTCGGCCGGCTGCTCCGGTTGTTGCCCGCGCACGTCGACCACGAGAATCGCGCAGACGGCGCCAACGACCATTGGCATGGTCCAGCGACAAAGCTCGGCGGCACGATTAATCATGGACATGAAATGCCAAACTCGCGGCAGTGGGGGGGCTCGCAACCCGCGAGCGACGTCGTCGCTCTACTCTCCCAGTAACTCACGAAGCTTCTCGCGTTGAATTCGTAGAGTTTCCTCGCGCAGCGTTTCGTGGTCGGCGACGATTCCGCGGAGCTGCTCCCCGAGTTCATTGTAACTCTCCAGCTCCAACATGCGATTAAGAATGGTCTGCATGGCGTCGACCAGGTCCGCGGCGTCGGCCTGGGCGAGCGTGAGCGATTGGGCCGATTCCGGCGAGTCGGCCGTCAGTGACGATTGCAGCTCGGCCAGCCGCAGTTCGAACCGGGGCAGCATGTCGCCGCTGACCTCCTTGAGCGGTTCGGAGATGCCCTGCTCCAGGCGCTCCTTGAGTTCCTCCGTGTCGACGCGATTGTTGACCAGTTCGGCAAGGATGCCGTCAAATCCCTCGGCGATGCCCGTGATTTCAAACGCCAGTTGCGTCGCGCTTTGCCGCAGGCCGTTCACCCGCGCGACATCGCGCTGACGGCGGCGCGCCGGGCTGAGCGTTTGATCGGACTCATTGCCGTCAGCGGCTTGCTGCGATTGGTCTTCGGCTGGCGCCGGGTCGGCCTGACCCATGCTGCTATCGTCCGCGCCGTCGGCGTGCGAGGCAAGATCAATGCGATCAATCAGATTGCGTACGCCCACCATCTTCTCGCACATGGTTTCGAATCGTTGCCGTAATCCCAGCTCCCGCTTTTCCAGAAGCGCCCGCAATTGCGAGGCGGTGACCACATCGAGTTGAAATTTGGGGCTGGCCCCGACGTGCGGCGAGTCCCCCAGGTCGTAGCCATCCTGGGCGATCACGCTGAGCGTGAACCGCTCGCCCGGCTGCAACTCGACGCGTGGGCGATTTGTCTCGGGATCGGTCTCGGCCAGGTCAAACGCCTCGGTCATTCGCAGATTGGCGACGCCCTCCGGCGGGGCGCGCAGGCGACGGCGCTGGGAGGCGTCCTCATGCACCTGAAACTCGAACCAGGCGTCGGTCAGGGCATGGTCGTCCAGCACGCGGCCGGCCAGGGGGATGCGGGCCTGCGGCGTGATCGCCGAGCCGATGCCGCGAAGCTGGACATTGACCTCGGGGGGCTGGTCCGCAATCATCCGCACGATGAGCCGGAATGGATCGCGATTCTGCACGCCGTCCGCGTCGCGCATCGTGAGGAGCAGCACGCGGTCCGCAACGATCGTCCCAAGGTCGAAATCGAAGTCCAGCGAATCCTCCGCCGCGATGCGCACAGGCAGGTCGGCCTGCGTGGCGGGATCGTGGACCGTGACCTCGACCAGCGGCTTGTTTGACTTCGCTCGGCAAACTGCCGAGGAGCCCTCCGGCAGCTCGACGCGCCCGCTGGCGAACGGCAACAACCTTGAGATGCGACCCAGATACTCCGGGTAATCGCACTGGACGGCCAAGTCACGAATCGTCGGTCGTTCCACCGGATGGAGCCGCAAGCTGCGCACTCGATCGTCTCCGCCAACGACGTCGAACTCCACGTCGACGCTCACCTTGAACGCATATTGGTAGAGCTGCGCCGCGTCGCGGCCGGGCGTCGCCTCGCCCACTTTCGTCATCGAGCCGCGGCCGCGCCGGCCATCGGGCAGCCGCCAACGAACCTCGACGTCCTCCGGCGCCTTATGCCCGTCGACGATCGACGCGAGAACCTGCAAATCGTAGGTATCATCGCGGGCGACATTCACGACGCGGCGACCCTCGGTCTCCTCGAAGCCGAGCACCTCAAGCGACACGATCCGGGGCCACAGTTCAGGCGACAGCCGCATCCGCTGGAGCCAGAAGGCGAACGCCTCGCGGCTGGTCAGGGCGAATGCCACGATGGCGCCGATCAACACAACGGCCGTTAGCAACTTTCGCACGAGAGGGCTGAAGTCGAAAACGCGCGCCAGGGGCACATTGCGCAGCAACTCGGCCGTTCGACCTGCGGAGGCATCAAGCATGGTCCGCCGCAGGGAACTTGCGCGACTCTCGCCCTCGGCCTGGACCGTGGTGACGAAGCCTTCGGCCAGATGCGGAAACTTGCGTTCGACGAGCAGGGCCAGGCTATCGTTTCGCAGCGCGACAAAGAGGCGCCGGATGATAAAGCGCCAAACCACAATGGACGCAATCGTCGCGAGAGCACTCCACATGCCAACGCGCGTCGAGGGGGACGGCTCCAGCAGCCAGTCGACGCCCAACGCCAGCCAGAACGCGGCGCCGATGACGATCGCCAGGGCCGCAAGTCCTTCGACGAGCACATACGCGCGCACGGCCAGCCGAAGGCGCGAAACCTTGCGGCGAATCAGGCGCGGGGGCTCGAAGGGCAGGACGGCGGTCGACATACCAACGCTTACTCCATAAGTGCATCACGCAAGTTTCAACAAACGCCGCAACAGCCACTCAAGACACAACGCGCCGCAGATGACGCCGAGCAGCGCGCGATTGACGTTTTCCGTAAACTTCATATCCGGAGCGCCGGCGCGGATCTTCGTCTCGGCGCGGCTCGGCAAGAGCGTGGCGACAGCCGGAATGCCGCTGGCGCCGCGCAGGGCGAGCTCCGTGGTTTCGTAGTACTGCCCGCCGGTGCGCGTCGCGAGCGCCGACAGCAACGTCTCGTCGCGCCGCGTGTCGGCAAACTCGAGATCGGGTACGGTCGCGGAAATCCGTTTGGTCAACAGCTCGTCGGGCACGTCGGGAACGGCTAACTCGATTCGATACGAACCCTCTGAGGAGACGCTAAATTGCCCAATAAAGTTCCCCGGACGCGAGGAATCGGCGAAAAGCTGCAGGTTGCGCGAAGGCATCTGATCGTTGTCGTTCGGGACGGGCGGATACAGCCGGGCTGTCACGCTTTTCGCCGCATAGGGCTCGCGGCTGGCCGTCGAGAGCTGGGCCCGAACGATCACCTCGTCGCCAATGAAGTAGCGGTCGCGCTCGACGAGCAAGCGGCCAAACGACGAGCCGCGTAGCAGGCGACCCTCGCTGACGTGACGAATGAGCTGCGTGTACAGAATCTCAAAATACCCCGGGTCCACCGAGCGGAGGCGCCACATCTCGCCGCTGCCCATGTAGAACACCCGGCCCGCTCCGTAAAAGTGGTCGGCGAAGTAGATGGGCTGCTCGGCCGAGAGCCCGACGTCGGGGTCGCTGTAGCGACCATAGACTTGGGCGCCCGGCTTAGGGCCTCGGACCGCGTAGCAGCCGTAGACGCCTGGGAACTTTTCCCAGTTGTCGCGGCTCTCGGCCGGCGTGTCGCCGAGCCACAAAAAGTCAGCCTCCTGTCCCTCGCGCGTGAACTCGACCGGCCAAGGTTGTTCCGATCCATACAACCCGTCGTCTAAGAGCGTCAGCCGCTGCTGGAAATCAACGGGGTAGAGCGCACGGATCTTGCCATGGTCCGGGCTCTGCACCCAGGCGGCGGTGTGGATGGGACCGGCCACCACGATCATGCCGCCCGCCTCCTGGGCGACCCATTCCTCCAGCAGATCGACCTGTGCATCGTCGAGCTGGGTCCAATCGGCATCGAAGGCCGCGATCGCGTCGTAGATGAACAGATCCTCTTTAGTCGAAGGAAATGCCGTGAGGATTTTGTCGGCATCCTGGGCAACGCCTGCCGGCGCCCCTTGCAGAAGCACGTCGACCTTTACGTGAGGATCGCGGCGCAGTTGATTCCGGAGAAAGCGGTAGTCGCGCGAGGCGCCGCTGGCCACAAGTAAGACGCGCGTGTCGGAGTCTACGATCTCGATTTCCGCTGTGCGGCGATTGTCGTCCTCGTACTGATCGTCGGGCGGCGCAGCCACACGCGCTTCCAGCAGGATGCGCCCGACCTGCGACGGCTCGAGCGTGAACTCGACCTCGGCTGCGTCCACGTCGCCTTCGAAGGTGGCCTGCGCTTCGCCGATCCGCACTGCGGCGCCTTCGCTGCCGGCGTCCCGAGACAGGAGCTCGACCGTCACCGTACGGCCGTTGTAGCTCTCGCCCTGGAGCAGGGCCCGGACCGCGACCTTGTCGTCCGGATAGGCCCGCGATGGGGCAATCAACTCCTGAACGCGCACGTTTCGGCGCGGCTCGGTCGAGCCGACGCCGATTGCGATGATCGGCGTTTTTGCCGCGGCGAACTCATCGGCCATGGCCAGCGGGTCCACGCCGCGATTCTGCCCGCCATCGCTTACCAGCAGCACGCCTGCCAACGGCCCGCCGGCGGGGGTGGCCAGAATGGCTTCCAGCGCGTCGCCCAGGCGCGTCTCCGCGCCGAGCGGCGCGAGTTGTTCGAGGTCAACGTGTTCAGGCTGCGCATCATCGTCGCTGTTGGAATCTTCGCGAGTCGGACGACTGGACGCAGTCTGATTCTCGCGTGCGGCAGAGTCATTTGCTCGGCGACGATCCCACTGGCCGATGCGCCGCCATGCAGCGTCGAAGGCCCACAACGACACATCATGTTGATTTCGCAAGTCTTCGATCAGCCCCATGTCGACGAGCGCCCCGGTCGCCGCAGCGCTGCGCGTCACGCCGTCTTCATCGGCAAGGGACTCGTCCTCGACGGCCATGCTCTGGCTGGAGTCAACCAGCACGGCGACGCGGGATTCGGCGACGACGCGCTGGTCCGCGCGCTTGATCGGCTGCAGAAAGAATACGATCGCGCCTGCGATGGCCGTCAGCCGCAGGCCGCCCAGCACAAAGCCCGCCCAGGTGGGAATGGCGTGGCTTTCGCGCCGGTAGAGCCAACCGACGAACAACGCCGCAAGCAGGGCTGCCACGGCGACGCCCGCCCACACGACGCGGGGATCGTCGAAGCTGTCGAGCCGGGCGAGTCGGTACGACACGATGTCGCCGGCGGCCGCGAGCACATGCGTGGTCATGGGAACGATCATGCCGCCTCGCCGAGCTGACTCACATGGTAACTTGCCGACACGGCCAGGAGTTGCTCGCACACAAGCGCCGCGATCAGGGCATAGAGCATCGCATCGGCAAGCCGTGCGCCGCGAAGCTGATCGCCGGTCTCGGTGAACTGCGATGCGAGCGTCATTTCGAAGTCGATGCCGCGCAGCGCCTCGTCCACCTGGTCGCGCGAGGCGAGATGCAAGTTGCCCTCATTCGCGGGAACGTTAACGGCGATGAGGCGCGACTCCGGCTTGCCTTCGCGCGTGGTCAGTTCGAATGTCCACACGCCGCTACGAGGATGTCCGGGCGCCTCGATGACGAGTTTTCCGTCCGCCGCCTCGGGAACGATCGACGAAGCCTCGCGATCCGCGGCCTGGGGCGACACGATGCGAACTTCGGGCACATACTGCGTCGCATCGACGACGAGTCGCAGCGGCTCGTCAACGCTGTGGTCTTCGAATCGACGCGTCGATGCGGACAGGAAGCCGACGAGTTCGTTGGCCAGCACCGGAAATGCGGGATTGAGACTCAAATTGCTCCAGGGCCCTAGCTGAGTCGACTTCGGGGACAGCTTCACGAGGGCGGCGATCACCCGGCCCTCGCCGAATTGCTTGTCGAGGAACAACGGCGCGCGATTGCGCAGCCGCGCGATGACGCGCACGCTGCCGTCTTCCGGCGGCTGCCAAAGCGGATCGACGGCATAGTAAAAGTCGACCTTCGCAAGGGCGAGGAAGCTGTTCCGCGTGCCGGCGAAAACGCGAAACAGCGGGTGATCGGTCACCTCGATATCCGCCGTGGGAGTTGCTTCGCGAAGCAACTGGGCCGGCACGTCCAGCGGCGCGGGCAGCAAACCCTTGCCGTCGCGATAGAGCCGCTCGTTGTAGAACGTGCGCACGGTTTCCGGCCCCAGAAAAATCGCCAGCCCGCCGCCGCCGGCGACATACGACTCGAGTGCCTCCACTTCGGGTTCGTCGAGCCGCGCCGCGTCGAGCAAGCAGATGGCGGCGAAGTCCGCGAGACGATCGTGCTGGCGAAGGAAGCTCACCGGCTCGACCCGCGGCGTCCACCCACCGAGGTTTCGACCTCCGGGACTCAGGGCCGTGCGCAGATAGTAGCCGTCGTCGCCTTCCGGCGAGCCGTCGATCACGAGGACGGGAAACGTCGCGGGGACCTCTGCGGCAAAGTATCGTAGGTTGTCCGTCGTCACGGCGTCGCCTTCGAGCCGCGCCTGAATATAGTGCGCCCCGGCCGTGGGGAAGGTCGCGCGAAAGCGGTGCGTCGCTTCCTCGCCCGGCAGGACTTCATCGACGACGACGGCCGGCAATGGCGACCCGTCCTGTTCGAGCGAGACGGTAACGTTCTGAGCTGGCTGATCGCCATAGTTGGCGACCGTCGCCTCGATCCATGTCTCGACGCCCGCGGCGCGAATGCCCGATTCGGGCGCCAGGTTCGTGATCGCTAAGTTGGGACGCTCCTCGTAGGCGCACTGCACCAGAAGCAACTTGCTGCTCCGTTCGCGCAATCGTGAGAGGAGTTGTCGAATCGGAGCGGACTCGTCCCACTGCCGACGGCGAAAGTCGCTCACCAGATACGCAATTCGCGTCTCGCCAGCCGTCGCTTCGGAGAGCCCGTTGGCGGCCGTCACGGCCTCGATGACGCCGGCGTTCGACTCCGACGGAGCCAGGTTGCCAAGGAATCGTTCCAGGTTGGTCAGCATTTCGGCGTCGAGCGCCTGGCGGTCGTAGGCGCTGGCCGCGCCGGTTGCCAGATGCTTGGCCTCGGAAAAGCGGATGAGCGTCACGAGCTGGTCGTCCGAGCGGCGGCTGGCTTCGTCGAGCACGCGCAGCACGACGCGTTTGGCCTCCTCGAACGCGGAGGTTTCCTCCCACTGGTCGGCCATCGAGTAGCTGTCGTCAAGCAAGATGACATGATGCGTCACGCCGGAGCCGAATAAGCTGGCCCAGCCCGAGCGGATTTCCGGGCCGGCGAGCATCAAGACAGCCAGCCCGATTGCGGCGGTGCGCAGCAAGAGGAGCAACAGTTGCTTGAGCACGATCCACTTGCGGTTGCGTTTCTGACTCTCCAGTAGAAACTGCATCGCGGCCCACTCGATGCGGCGGCGGCGGCGCAGATTGATCAAATGAATGATCAGCGGCGCCGCCAAGAGCGGCAGGCCGATGGTGAGCAGGGATGTGTAGAGGAAACTCACGGAGATTCGACCGACTGCGTCGTGGCTTCTGTTCCTTGCGATTTAGCCGTGTCGCAAGCGACGCGGCTAAATGAGGTGAATTTGATCGCAACGGGCGTCAGGCCGGCGCTCGACCGCGGCGGGCGGCGAGGCGGCGACTCAAAAACTGGGCCAAGGCCGCGTCCAGCGGTTGGCTCGTTCGAATGAGAGCGTAGTCGACGCCGTCGCGTGCGCATCCGTGCCGAAGGGCGCCCAGGAATCGGTTGACTGCCTCGAGATAACCCTCGCGGAGAGCGCGCGGATTGCAATTCAAATGGTCCGGCAACTCCAGCCCTTCAAAACGCGTCGGGCCTTCAAACGGAAAATCGATCTCGTCGTCGTCCAGCACATGCAGCACCAGCACATCGTGACCGCGCTGGCGCAGCAGCCGCAGACCGCGAAGCGTGGACTCCACGTCCCCCAACAGGTCGGAGAACACGACCATCATGCCGCGGCGGGGACTTGCCTCGGCCATTTCGCCGAGCACCGCGCCGACGTCCGTCTTGTCGCGGGGCGGGTTTGCGTCAAGCCTGTGAACGACCGCCGTCAGGTGCTTCAGCCCGCTGCGTAGCGGCGTGCGGGAGCGGATGCCCTCGTCGAACGCCAGGCAGGCGACCGCATCATGTTGGCGCAGCAGCAAGTACGCCAGGCTCGCCGCCGCCGTCGCGGCGTATTCGTACTTGTTGAGCGGACCTGAACCGTACCGCATGCTCGCCGAGACGTCGACCAGCAGCGTGGTGCGCATGCTGGCGTCTTCCTCGAACTGCTTGACGTAAAGGCGGTCCTGCTTGGCCCACACCTTCCAGTCGACGTGGCGCAGGTCGTCGCCCGGCGCGTATTGGCGGTGCTGGAGGAATTCGATGGACTGGCCGAAGTGCGGACTGCGATGCAGCCCGTTCATGAATCCTTCGACCACCTGGCGAGCACGAATTTCCAGCCGCCCGATGCGCCGAATGGCTTCAGGATGCAAAAATCGCTTTGAATCGGGCGTCATTGACTAGTTCGTCCTCTCGGGCCGGCGTCGTGTCGAGAATCTGCTGGACGATGTCGTCCGACGAGACGCCGTCGCTCTCGGCGGCGAAGTTCACCACGATGCGATGCCGCAACACCGGCTTCGCCAGGAATTGTATGTCTTCGACCGTCACGTGCGTGCGGCGGTGCATCAGAGCGCGGGCCTTCGCTCCCACGATGAGAAACTGAACGGCGCGCGGCCCGGCGCCCCAGGCCAGTTGATCGCGCACAAAGTCCGGGACGCCCGACTCGCCGACGCGTGTTTGCCGCACCAGCGACAACGTGTAGCGAATCACGTGATCGCTCGCCGGAACATCGCGAACCAACTTCTGGAGCGTAAGTATTTCTTCGGGACCCAACACGGTCCGAACGGTGTCTTGAATTGCGGCCGTCGTGCGGCGGGCGACTTCGAATTCTTCGTCGAACGTGGGGTAGGTGACAAGCACCTTGAACATGAAGCGATCTTGCTGCGCTTCCGGAAGCGGGTAGGTGCCTTCCTGCTCGATGGGGTTCTGCGTGGCGAGCACGAAGAACGGGTCGGTGAGCTGATGGCGCA
>CAYSFP010000072.1:0-26663 GCA_964430075.1 uncultured Planctomycetaceae bacterium
GCGATGAAGATGTTCCACATGCCGCTCTGGGCGTACTCGGTGCAGATGCGGACGACGGTTTTGGAATCCTCGATGTCGGCTTCTTTCTTGGTCAGGTCGAGGTTCTTCTTGATGAACTCGACCGCCCGGTAGGCGCCGGTGGTCACCGCCTGCATCGAGGCGCCGCAGAACCAGTAGATCACCGCCCCGCCGCAGATGAAGCCCAGCAGCACCGGCGCGTCGGTCAGGCTCAGACTCAATATCTTGGCCTTGGCCAGCAGCAGGATGATCGAGAAGATCATGGTGGTGGCGCCGACCACGGCCGTGCCGATCAGCACCGGCTTGGCCGTGGCCTTGAAGGTATTGCCCGCCGAGTCGTTCGCTTCGAGGTAGTGCTTGCCCTGCACAAAGTCGGGATCGAACCCGAAGTCCCGCTTGATCTCCTCGTGGATGCCCGGAATGCTCTCGGTTTGGGCCAATTCGAAGATCGACTGGGCGTTGTCGGTCACCGGGCCGTAGCTGTCCACCGCGATGGTGACCGGCCCCATGCACAAGAAGCCGAAGGCCACGAGGCCGAAGGCGAAGATCGACCCGACGCCGACGAGAATCGCCGGGTTGTTGGGATCGAGGTTCACCCGCATCACTTCGTCGAGTCCCTGCAAGCTGATGAAATAGGCAACGGCCATCAGGCCGGCGATCAGAATGCCCTTCCAGAAGGCGCTGAAGTTGCCCGCCACGATGCCGGACAGGATGGTCAGCGAGGCGCCCCCTTCGCGCGAGGCGGTGACGATCTCGTGGACGTGCTTCGAGTGCGAACTGGTGAACACCTTGGTGAACTCGGGGATCAGCACGGCGGCCAGCGTACCGCAACTGATGATCGACGCGAGCTGCCACCAGAGCTGGCTCGTCGTCTCGGCCGACACATCAGGCACGGTCAGGTCGCTGAGCAACAGCCAGCTCATGAAGAACGACGTGCTGATGCACAGGACGGACGCAATCCAGATCAACCGCGTCAACGGCTCCTCGAAATTGAAGTCCTTCAAGCCCTGGTACTTCTTGACCGAAATGGCCTGGTTCAAGAAGTACGCGGCGCCGGACATGATGTCCATCAGGAACCGCATGGCGAAGATCCAGACGATGAGCTTCGCTTGCAGGTCGGCCAGCTCGGTGGGGATGGCCAGCGTGATGAAGGCGATCAGGGCCACGCCGGTCACGCCGTAGGTTTCGAAGGCGTCGGCGGTCGGGCCGACAGAGTCGCCGGCGTTGTCGCCCGTGCAGTCGGCGATCACGCCAGGGTTGCGGGGATCGTCTTCCTTCACGTTGAAGGCGATCTTCATCAGGTCGGAGCCGATGTCGGCGATCTTCGTGAAGATGCCGCCGGCGATCCGCAGCGCCGAGGCGCCCAGCGACTCGCCGATGGCGAAGCCCAGGAAGCACACCCCCACGATTTGCCGCGGCACGAACAGCAAGATGATCACCATCATGATCAGCTCGAGCGAGATCAGGAACAAACCGACCGAGATGCCGGCCCGCAGCGGAATACTGACCACGTCCCACGGCTCGCCCCGCAGTGAGGCGAAGGCCGTCCGCGCGTTGGCCCAGGTGTTCACCCGGATGCCGTACCAGGCCACCCAGTACGAGCCGCCCATGCCCACGATCGAGAACAGCAACACGAGCACCAGCTTGGCAATGGGGCCGATGGTCTCGGCGGCTTCGCCCTCGACCGGCGCATGCTGGAAGCCGAGCAGGTAATACGAGATCGCAATCGCGATCAACACGAACAGCATGATCAAGAACCGGCCCTGCTGGATGAGGTAGGTCTTGCAGGTCTGGAAGATCACCTCCGCGACGTTCAGCATGGAACTGTGCGCGGGCAGCGCCTTGATTTGCGACCGCAGGTACAGGCTGATGCCGAGAGTGCCGCAGATGACCAGCGCGCCGATCGCCAGGAGGTTCCAGGCGGTGACGCCCGTTTCCTGCGGATTCTCGGCCGTCTGATCCATGAAGAACCGGCCGGCATGCAGGTCCGGGATCGCCAGGTCCGCTTCGCTGGCCAGCGCCGGGGCCGCCATCCCGAGCACAAACGCCGCCGCGAGTAGCCACAGCGCCGCCGCGCCCCTTCGAGACCAAATCCGCGCCGCCGCGGCGCCTCCTGCCGAGAGAATCGTCTGCATAGACCGGTGCCTTCCTGATGCTGAGAATGCGAAGCGCGGAGCGTCCGATAATCCGCCCAGGATGACGCCCGCCACAAGTCCGACGACCAAGACGCCGAACTATGAAAAATCCTAGGTTACGGCCCATGTCCGCGAATGCGGCGCTGGCCCGTTTGGCCGCCAATTTAAGCGAATTGCCCAGGGTTGCCTACCGCATTCGCCGGGGTAAATAGCGGACGGGTGCAGCCCGCGGTTTGGCGCCTACGGATGCCTGAGGCCGGAAGGGAGACGGGGAACTGGAGACGGAAGACAGGGAACCGTCGAATGCAAACTCTGTCTCCCGTTCCCCGTCCGCCGTCCCCGACCTCGCAAGGCCCCTGCCGCACTTGCAAATGGCAGACGACGCCCATAGCGGACAATCATGCTCGCTTGGGCGGCCCCGCCACGGCTTACTTGGGCCGTGCCGTAGCGTACTGCACCTGGAGCAAGCTGAACGAGCGGTCCGGAGCGGCCTCTGCGAATTCTCGCACGGCCCGCCCAGTGTGCTCATCCGCCGCCCGCCGCGACTCGCTCCGACAAATCGTCCAGAGACAGCCGGGCATACTCCGGCAACCCCGGCGTATCGACATTCATCGTCGCCCACCACCCCTACAGCCTACGGTCTACAGCCTCATCCCCTCAGCTCCGCCGGCACGTCGCCCAGCGCCGCGTCCGGCAGGACATACGTCGTACCAATCAGCTCGGCATCATGGTTGACGAGATCCGGAAACCGAATGCCCGCCAGTAGCTCGACCGCGAAGATCTCCTGCACGGCGTCCTCGAAGCGCACGAAAGCGACTGTCTGCCCCGTCTCGATGTGCACGACCCACACGCCGCACGTCCGCTCTTCCAGTCGTTCGACCAGCGGAATGCCGCTGAACACGGCGCTCTCGCGAACTTGCGACAGCCCGATCAGAGCAAACGGTCCTAAAAATGTCAGCCCACGCGTGAACCCCGGTAACTGGGCGATGGCCTCGTAACGGCCCGTCGCCAGATCAACCGTCCCGAAGCTGCCATTGCCGCTTTCGAGCAGCCACAATCGATCGGCATACCACCGCGGCGAGTGGGGCATCGACAGCCCGCGCACGATCGTTTCGCCCGACTCAATGTCAATCAGCACGCCGCCGCTGCGCTTGTTGTCGCGCCAACCACCGGGCGCGTTCGTCTCTCCCAGCGCGGTGACGTAACGGACGCGCCCGTCGCGCACCGCGAGCCCGTTGAGATGGCATCCGTCGCTGGGGTGCAACTGCCCGATAAACGGCGGCCGCCAACGCGGTTCAAAACTGTTGATCTCGCTCCGCGTGGCCAAGCAGGAAAACGCCGTGTTGACGAACCACAGCTCCTCGCCCACCCAGGCCATCTCGTGGATCTGCACGTCGCCGGTGGTGTGACTGCGGCGAGGCATGAAGCACGCGTCGTGCTTAACGACTGCTCCGCCCCCCTCTCCTTGACGGAGAGGGGCTGGGGGAGAGGTGATGCCCTGGGTACCAAGTTCAACCCGTGTACCCGCGTCGCCCCCCTCCCCATCCCTCCCCACAGAGTGGGAGGGGGCCGGAGTTTGCGTTTGAGAATCCAACCGCCGGCACACCGCCGGCACATTATGAAACTCCCAAATCTCCGCGCTCGTCCCCACCGCTAGCCGCCCGCCGGTCACAGCCAGCCCCATCGGCTTGGGAAAACTGCGAAAATGCGTGTTCAGCACGCCGGCGTCGTTCCGCAGGATCACCAGCTTGCCGGCCTGATAGGTCGTCACCAGCACGCTCGAGGCGGCTTCGGCCAGGAGCTGCGGAAAATTGCTCGTGTGCACGCTCCGCAGGGGCGCCTCGTCGGCGGCCGGCTCAGAATCGCCCATCGATTGGCTCACCCTGGCGGGACGACCCGCGAAACTGGATACTGGTTGCTCGGTTCAATCCATCGGTTCAAATCGTTCACGCTCGACACCCATTCTGCCGCCGCGAGGTTCTCATGTCACGCATCGTCTTCGCCACGCTGTCGTTCGCCACGTGCCTGCTCGCGGCCGCCTGGTCGCCGGCTCAGGAGAATGCGGGCCAGGACGCGGAAAAGCCGGTCGAGCTGAAAGTCGGCGACGAGGCCCCCAAGTTCGAGGCCAAGGACGACGCGGGCGAGGATTGGAAGAGCGAGGACCGCGTCGGCGAGAAGATTCTCGTCGTGTATTTCTACCCCGCTGATACGACAGGCGGCTGCACGAAGCAGGCTTGCGGATACCGCGACAAGCTTGCCGAGTTCGAAGAGCAGGGCGTCGAGGTTGTCGGCGTCAGCGGCGATTCGGTCGAATCGCACCAGTTGTTCAAGAAGATCGAGAACCTCAACTTCACGCTGCTGTCGGATTACGACGGCAAGGTGGCGAAGGCCTTCGGCGTGAAGACGGGCCCGGGCGGAACTGTGAAGTGGGAAAGCCCCGAAGGGGAAACGATCGAGCTGGTCCGCGGCGTCACCACCATGCGGTGGACGTTCGTCATCGACCTGGACGGCAAGATCGCCTACAAGAACGACGAGGTCGACCACGCCAAGGATCCCGCGGAAGTGGTGAAGGTGATCGCCAAGCTGCGCAAGCCGGCGTGAGGCCATCACGTGGCGCCGTCTCTCCGAGACGGCGAGCTTTCCGCGTTCTAGCATTTGCGTTGCGCCAACAATCGGCGTCTCGGAGAGACGCAGCCACGTGCGATGCGCGCCAGTCGCTTGCAATTTCCCACCGCAAGGGCTACAATCGGCCCCAGACCCGGCGGGCGCTGTGGGGGCGCGTGGGTCTGACGGTTTGCGGTGTCATGAACAGTTCGATCATGTTGGCCCAAGCGCCGGCCGCGGCCTGCGGGCCGCTCCCCACATTTTTGCTCCTTCTTTGCCGGCTCGGCCGAAGCTGGCTTTGTCGCCATAGCAAACCCTGGCTGCGCATCTTATTCGCCGCCTCGCCGGACGACCGCCCGGCCGCCGACCGCGGCACGATCTTGCCGCCGCCTTCTGGTGCATCTTTCCGGCTGCATTCGGCCGCTCGCTCCCGGTCCGCATCGTTCTTCTCATCCCGTTATCGGAAGAGGCACGCCCCATGTCCCGCAAACCGCACCGCCGCGCCCCCGCCCGGGGCCAGGCCAAGTCATCAATTGGCTCACGCACCGCCCGCACGCTCCGCATCGAGCCGCTCGAAGATCGCCGCTTGCTAGCGGTGATCACCGTCGACACGGTCGAGGACGTGGTCGATTTCAACGACGGCCGCACCTCGCTCCGCGAAGCCATCTTCGCCGCGAACACGGTGGCCGGCCCGGATGAAATCCGCTTCGACTTCGGCCACGACGGGTCGGCGACGATCAAGTTGTCGCAAGGCGCCCTGGTAATCACGGATTCGATGACGATCGCGGGTTCTGGGCCCGACCTGCTGACGATCGACGGACAACTGCAGTCGCGCATCTTCGAGATTTCCGGCACCGGCGACATGATGATCGCGAAGATGCGCATCACCCGCGGCTCCGCCGAGAGCCATGGCGGAGCCATCCGAGCGGCAACGACAGGCACGCTGCTCCTCGAACAGGTGCTCGTCACCGGCAGCATTGCCAAGGGCCCCGGTGCCCAGGGCGGCGGCGTCTACGCGATCGGCCCCGCATCCCTTCGCCAAAGCGAAATTGCATTCAACCGCAGCGCCGTCGGCGCGGGCATCGCTACGCACGGTCCGCTGGAAATCGTTGCCTCAACCATCGCGGAGAACACCGCGATCGACAATCAATTCGCGGCGGGCGGCGGGATTTATGCCGCGACCGACCTGACGCTCGCCAGCAGCACGGTCAGCAACAACGGCGTCAATGTCTTGGGCGCCGACGGTCGAGCCCAGGGCGGCGGCGTCTGGTCCGGCGGCGAGCTCATCATCAAGCACAGCACGATTGTGGCCAACACTGCGTCGTCGCTGCGGGAAGGCGCCGTCGCCTCGGGCGGCGGACTTTATGCCGTCTCTGGGACCGATCTGAACGCCCTGCTGTCGCACACGATCATCGCCGGCAACCACTCCACCGAATCGGCCGCCGATCTGTTTCTCGGCGAGCAGCCCGCAACCGCAACCTACTCGCTGATCGGCGACAACGACGGCTCGCCCTTCGCGGAAGCCCATGTCGGCCGGCCCGACGCCCGCGGCAACCTTATTGGCGGCACAACTTACGGCTTCATCGACCCGATGCTCGGCGGGCTGGACCGCAACGGCGGGCCGACGCGGACCCATGCCCTGCTCAACGGCAGCCCCGCCATTTCGGCCGGCGACCCGTCGCTCGAGCCCGGCGCCACGGCGTCCCAGTTCGACCAGCGCGGCCCAGGCTACGCCCGCCGCCGCGGCACGCGCATCGACATCGGAGCCGTCGAAAACGACCTCAACCCCTGGATCGTCGACTCGCTGGACGACGCCGTCGACGGCAACTTCGGCCCGGGCCAGTTCACGCTCCGCGAAGCGCTCGAACAAGCCAACGCTAATCCAACGGCCGATGCCATCGAATTCTCGCCTGCCCTCTTCGCCGCGGGGCCCGCCACGATTCTGCTGACCAATGGAGAATTGAGCAGTGACGGGGTGCTGGAAATCCGCGGTCCGGGCGCGGCGTTACTGACCATCGACGCGACCGGCAACGACCCCACGCCGGGCGTTCTCCGCGGCGACGGAAGCCGCGTGCTGACGCTGACCGGCAGTCACGGGGAAATCCCTCGAGACATCCCTGCCTTCGTTTCCGGAGTCACGCTGACGGGCGGCGACCAGTCCAATGGCGGTGCGGTGCGCTCGAACATTGAATTGACGTTGCGCGATGTACACGCACATGGTAATTCGACCATTAACCACGGCGCAAGCGTCTACGCAACGTGGCTTGCGGTCCAGGCATCACGATTCACAGGAAATCTTTCTTGGAGCGACGGCAGCGACATCTACACCACGCAAAGCCTCGTCTTCGAAAACTCGATCGTCGCCAACCACCAATCGTTGATTGGTCAGGGCCCTGCGGTTTACCACGAGTTCCTCAGGGGACGCGCCCAAGATGTTGTCCTCTTTCGATCGGTCATTGAGAACAACTCCGGTTGGGGCGTGGTCCTACGCAGTGTTAGCGATATTTGGATCTCTGACTGCATGATTCAAAATAACCAAGGCGTTGGAATTGGAATTAGCAAAGCGGCTCATAGCGCAGCGTTCTCGATTCTGAATACGTCCATTAATGGCAACCGGAACATGGGATTGTTTGTAACCGCTCCGGGATTGGTCGATAATTCCACAATCAGCGGCAACTCAACGTTCGGCCCTGCAGGCGGGGTTCATGCGCGCTCGCCTTTGACCGTGCGACACAGTACCATCGTCAACAATCACGGGGATCGCGACGGCGACTACGTAGGCGCAAGCGGCGGCATTATTGCGGAAGATGGCCTGACGCTCGACCATACAATCCTCGCCGGCAACGTCACCGGCGAAGGAGCGATCCCCAGCGACATAACCGCCGACGAGGTCGATGTCCGCTTCTCCCTCATCGGCCACAACGCCGGTTCGCCCCTGGCCGAATCTTCCCCCGGCGCGCCAGACCACAACGGCAATCTCATCGGCGGCCCGCTCCACGGCCCCATCGATCCGCTCCTCGCCCCGCTCGCCGACAACGGCGGCCCCACCCCCACGCACGCTCTCCTCCCCGGCAGCCCCGCCATCGACGCCGGCGATCCGGCGCTCGTTGCGGGGGTCGGCGATACGCCGCGGTACGACCAGCGCGGCGAGCCTTTCTCACGCGTCGCGGGCGGCCGCATCGACGTTGGAGCCGTCGAAGAAACGCTGATCTCCCCATTCCTCGTCGACTCGCTCGACGACAAAGACGACGGCGACTTCGCCCCCGGCAAGCTTTCGCTGCGCGAGGCCGTGCGGCTCTCCAACAAAGTTTCAGGCGTCCAGACGATCGAGTTCCACCCCGCCCTGTGGGCCGACGGTCCCGCGACCATCCCTCTCGCGCTCGGCGAGTTGACCATCTCCGACGCCGTCGAAATTCGCGGCCCCGGCGCCGATCTGCTCACGATCGACGCCAGCGGAAGCGACCCCACGCCGAACGAGCACCGTGGCGATGGGAGCCGCATCTTCAACATCTCGATCGCGCCTTCTGAGCGAAACGAACCCGCCGACGCCGCCGTTACGATCGCTGGCCTCACGCTCACCGGCGGCGATGTGTATGAGCCGGGCGGGGCCATCCGGTCGACCAGCGACCTGCTCATCGAAGGGAGCCGCGTCGTCGACAATCAGACCACATCGTGGGGCGGCGGGGCGTGGGTGCAAGGCGCGTCGCTCACGATCGTCGGTAGTGAAATCAGTAAGAATTCATCGACCAGAGGAGGCGGGGCGGCCGTCATCGACGGCAACTTGAGCATCGCCGCGTCGACGTTCACCGAAAACACGGCCGCCTCCAGCGCCGGAAGGGGAGGAGGTATCTTGGTCCAAGGCCATAGTGACCTGATTTCAATTCACGACTCCACAATCGTTCGTAATTCCTCTTCCCATTCCGGCGGAGGACTGCACATCGAAACCACGGCCGTCGGCGCCGCGGTCGTCGTCGAACGCACCGCCGTGACCGAGAACGTAGTCGGCAACGGCGCCCCCGTCGGCTCGAGACCGGCGAGCGGCGGAGTCTTTTTAGCGTTCAACGCCGCCGGCGCCACCCTGCTCTTCAATCAGGTTTCCGTCACGCAAAATGCGATCTCAGGGTTCGGCGGCGGACTCGCCTTGCGCCTGGGGCTGCGCAGCACGGCGACGATTGTCGATTCCGACCTCTCCGACAACACGGCAGGCCTGACGACTCCTGTCGGAAGCGGGGGCGGATTGTCCGTTTCCATGTCGATTTCCGATTCGCTCCGCATCGAACGAACCACGATCAACGGCAACAAGGCAGGTCTGCACGGCGGCGGACTCCACTTCACGACGGAGTATCCGAATTCAGGCTTCACCGGCGTCGTCGCCATCGTCGATTCGACCATCGCGGGCAATTCGGCCTTAGCGTCCGGCGGCGGCGTCGCCGCGTTGTGGATGCAGTTGCCCGGAAGTGACGGCCCGCCTCGGCCGCGCCTTGAGCCTGCCAGCGAAATCCGCTTTGCCAGCGACGGTAAGCCGCAGAATCAAGAGATGGCTCCTGCAGCGTTCGCCGATGACGCACCGGTCCACCTCCAGATCGTCCGCTCCACGATTCACGACAACTCCGCAGGATGGGAAGGCGGCGGCTTGTTCTTGCACGGCTCGGAGCGTACGGCGATTCGCGACAGCACGATCAGTCTCAATCGCGCTTCGGGAAGCGGCGGCGGATTGGCGCGCATCGCTCGCGTTGCGATTGTCGCTCCGGACTTCCCGGAGACGCTCGCCTACAACGTGACGATTTCAGGCAACAGCGCGGCCGGCAATGGCGGCGGCGCGTACGTCGAGTTGCGGAGTGGCGGAGCGGTCGCACTCACCCGCGTCACGGTGACGAACAACTTGTCTGACGCGAATCGCGACGCCACCGGCGCCGGCGGCGGCGTCTTTCTGGCCCGCGGTCAATTGACGCTGGACCACGCCCTCGTCGCCGACAATCGCGACCGGACTGCGCTTGCCCCCGACCTCGCCGGCTTGCTCGGCGCCACGTTTTCGCCGCGCTACAGCCTGATCGGAACCAGCGCCGGCGGCGGCCTCTCCCCCGCGCCGGTCGGTTCGCCGGACGCCGACGGCAATCTCATCGGCGGCGCCACCCCGGGAACCAACATCAATCCCCGCTTGAACTCGCTCGCTGACAACGGCGGCCTCACGCCCACGCACGCCCTTCTCCCCGGCAGCCCCGCCATCGACGCCGGCGATCCCGCGTTCATCCCCGGCCTGAACGGCGCCCCCGAATTCGACCAGCGCGGCGCCCCCTACGCCCGCGTCGCCGGCGGCCGCATCGACATCGGCGCCTACGAAGTCCAGCCCCCGAGCGGCGCCCTCAGCGCCGACTTCAATCTCGACGGCCGCGTCGACGGCAGCGATTTCCTGGCGTGGCAGCAAAATCTCGGCCGCACCGCCGGCGCCACGCTCCGCCACGGCGACGCCACTGCCGACGGCGACGTCGACGTGCACGACCTCGCCGTGTGGCGCGCCACGTTCGGCCGTGACGAAAGCGCGAGACCCGCGAAGCCATCAGCGTTCAGCCAGAGCGAGGCAGGGCAGGGTGCCGCGGAGATGCTTGACCGAGCACTGGCCGCACTCGCGACATCGGTGATCGACGGACGCGAGCAAAGTCCACGGAGTTTCGGTGCGAGGAGGGCCAACTCTCGCCCCGCGGAGGACATGGACGTCGTTGCCAAGCGGGCACTGGCGGGCGCAAGCGATCACGCGGCCCGGGTGATCGACGTCACGAGCACGGTGCAATGGCGCGATGCGGCGCTCGTTGCGTTGGCGGACGATCGTGTCGACGAGGGAACGGGCGCGTCGTGCCGTCCCTCCCCGGGCCCCTCCCTTCGAGGAAGGGGGATTGGGGACGAACTCCCCTAGAAAACGGCGTCCCGCACTGGGCGGGACGCCGTTCGCATTGGGTGCATCGACGGTTAAAAACCGTTGAAATCGATCTATCGATCGTCATCCCCGGTCGCGCGGCCACGGCCGCCCCGGCGTCCGCCGCCAGCGTCGCCGCCGTCGTCGCCCGCTTCACCGCCGCGATTGCGTCCGCCGCGGCCGCCTTCGCCGCCGGCCCCGCCGCCTGGCCCGCCGCGGCCGCCGGCGCCGCGCTGGCCGATGGCCGCGAGTTCCCGGGCGTCGATCACGCCGTCGCCGTTCGTGTCGCCGCCGCGGAGCATGCCCATCATTTGTTGGGGTACCTCATCGGGCGACAACACGCCGTCGCCGTTGCGATCGAACCGGCCCATCATTGCGCCCAAGTTCTGCCCGCCGCCGCCCGGGCCGCCGCCGAAGAGCCCGCCGCCGCCCATGCGCGAGGCGACGGCTTCCAGTTCGGCTCGATCCAACAGCCCATCGCCGTTGGCGTCGGCCCGGCCCAGCATTTGGCCCATTTGGGCCGGTATCTCGTCGGGGCTGAGCATGCCGTCGCCGTTGGCGTCGTTGCGAAGCATCATTTCCACCATCTGCCGCGGGTCGCCCATCATGCCGCGTCCGCCGCGGCCGACGCCGGCCTCTTCGGCCGTGATTTGCTTATCCTTGTCGGCGTCGAGCTTCAGGAGCGAAGCGACGGCTTTCTTGATTTCGTCGGTGCTCAGCGTGCCGTCGCCGTCGAGGTCGAGCGTTGCGAACAGCAGGTTCTGCTGCGCCATGCCGCCGCCTCGTCCGCCGCGGCCAAACCGCCCGCCGGGTCCGCCGCCTTCTTCGCCTTCTTCGCCGAACTGCTGGCGGCCGCCCCGGCCACCGCGTGCGCCGGCTTCCCCGTCTGCGTCTTCACCAAAATCGGCCCCGCGGCCGCGCCGGCCGCGCTCGCCGTCATCAGCGGACTCCTCTTCGCCAAAATCCGCCCCGCGCCCGCGGCGGCCGCCGTCCTCGTCGGCCCGCTGAGCCATGGCGGTGGTCGCCGTGAACAGGCACAGCGCCACGCTTCCCAAGAAATGTCTCATGTCTCGACTCCTAATAAGAGAAACTGTCCCGTGCGATGAGCGTCATCCCCGCACACTACGGCCATCGACCGACTGGCACTAGCAGAATCGTGGACTGCGCCAGTATAGCGGCTCCCGGGATTCGCCGAGCCCTGACCATGCCAAACCCGTGAAAATGCCAGAATCCGAATTTGTAACCCTCCGACTTGGAGGGGAGTTTCGCCGCCGCCAAACCGGCCATGTCGACGGCCCGTTCAGGGGCGCCGCGCCCTCGTGGCGAAGGATTTTCGGGTGGTACGCCCAAGGTCCGCCGCCGGGCGTGGTACGTCCGAACCCTCCCCCCTCCAACCGCACCCCGCGAAGACTTGGGCGCGCCACCCGGACCCAAAATCGGTGTCAGGCAGCACGGGGGGAGTCCTCCTGTGCGACGCCCGTGCCAGAATGCCCCGCTTTCGCCGTACGAGGTGTCCGCGCCGCGCGGTTTTGATATCTTCAACGCAGCCCCCCCTCCGCAATGAGCGGCCGATTCCTGGCTCCACTCGCCGCTCGCGGAACAGCGCCCAACCAACGGACGGCCCCATGCACCAGCCGCAGAAAGCGGCGCTTGTCACCGGCGCCTCCACGGGCATCGGCCGAGCGACCGCCGAGCTGCTGGCCGCCCGAGGGTTCCGCGTTCTGGGGGGATTGCGCCGCGCGGCGCCCGGCGAACCTTTGCCCGCCGCGCCTCCCGGCGTCGAGCCGCTGGAGCTCGATGTGACCTGCGACGAGGCGGTCGCCCAGGCGGCCGCGCGGCTGGGGCGCGAGCTGCCCGACGGGCTCTACGCCCTGGTGAACAACGCGGGGATCGCCCCGCCGGCGGCGCTGGAGCTGGCGGACGTCGACGAGTTTCGCCGCGTTCTGGAGGTCAACACGATTGCGCCGCTGCGGGTCATTCAGGCGGTGCTGCCGCTGCTGCGGAAGCGCCGGGGGCGGATCGTCAACATGTCGAGCATGAACGGCACAGTCGCCATGCCGATCGTCGGCGCCTACTCCGCCAGCAAATACGCCCTGGAGGCGCTGTCCGACACGCTGCGCGTCGAGCTGCGGCCGTGGGACATCGGCGTGACGGTCATACGACCAGGCCAGGTGCAGACCGAGATCTTCACCAAGGCGGGCGCTTTCCTCGACGAGCGCGCCCAAGAGATTCCCGAGCATCTCGTGCAGGGCTACGCCAAGCTCTACCGCCGAGCGAGCATGTTCAATCGCCGCGGTTCGAAGGCGTCGACCACGCCCGAGCACGTGGCCCGCGTCGTGCTCCGGGCGCTCACGTCGCGGCGGATGAAGCCGCGCTACTATGCGGGCTTCGATGCGGTGGGCCTGCAAATCGCCCGCGAATGGTTGCCCACGCGGCTGCTCGATCGCTGGCTGGCTCGCGCCATGGGGCTGATGGTGCGAGGTTAGTGCTTCGACCGCGTTGAACTGCCGAGCGAGTCCCCACTTCTCACCGGCACCCGCGCCAGTGGCACTCAATCGGCACGCCAATGTGAAAACGGCGCTAGTCGTCGTCGGCGCCGTCGTCGGTCAAAGAGCCGAGTTCGCCGCGGTACACCTCGAAGTTTTTGATGAACAACTTCGACGCGACGAGCCGGTCGCCGGGCAGACGATTCCACAGACTCGAGACGATCGGCCGCAAGCGCCCGCCGGCCCGGCGTTTGGTCTCGTTAGTGTTGGGGCCCAACGTCAGCATGCTTGCGCCACTCTCGATGGCCAGCTCGATCGCCCGCGAGATGAGGTTGTGATACGCCTTGATCTGATGCGACTCGGCGTAGTTGAGCCCGCCGTGGCATTGCATCAGTCGCCCGCCGTCCTCGAGGCAGCTCATGAATCCGACGACCTTGCCGCCCAGATGCGCCGTGAGCACGATCTGGTCGAGTGCGGCAATCGCCTCTCGTGCGGTGAGCACGTCGTTGTACGGCACCGTGAATTGGCTATGGGCGGCGCTCGCTTCGAGGCAGACCATGATCGCGTCGAGCAATTGGGGATTGTCGCCGATCCGGCCGCGCCAAATTTGGATCGTCGCGCCCGCTTTAGCGAACAGCTCCCGCTCGCGGCGAAAGTTGCGGCGGCGATTGCGGGAAAGCGTCGCGAGATAGTCGTCCAGCGACGGCACGCCGTCCAGCGGCACTTGGACCATCGGCAAGGTGTGAAATTGAGCGTAGCGTTCGCTCGCCGCCCACTCGGCCTCCTCCGGCGGTTCGGAGATCCAGATTGTATCGACCTTCTTCTGGGCCTTCAGAAATCCGGACAGCGCTCGTTTGACGACCGGGCGGTCGACCCCCGGCGCCGTCATGAACGGCGAGCGGGCGTCGTAGGCCATGAACGCGGTATCGACCAGCAACGTCGTTTTCTTGGCCAGCGGGCCGATGAGCAAGCCGAGCCATTTTCGCAACGGCTGGCGTAGGAGGTCGGTTCCTTTGCGTTTTCGCAGGCGCACCACCGGGGCGACCGCGGCCAGGGACGATCCCTCGTAGGCCTTGACCCAGAACAGCTCGGTTTCTGGAGTCGAGAACCGAAAGTAGCGGCCGCACGCCTCCACCGCGCTCTCCGCGCCGACCGCGGCGCGTTCCGTGGCCGTCAATGCGGTGTCAGCCTCGACGCGGTATTGAGACATGTTTGCGGATGGCGCCGGCGGCATAAACCTTACGTGGGTAACAAATTCACAGTGCGGGCGCTTCAAAACCGATGTGGCTGATAGCTAGCCGTCTCACCATAGGTCGAGAAGGGCTTCCCAGCAATTTGAAGTGGCATGTTTTGTGCGTAACCGCGTGAAGTTGCGGCGGTTGGGTCCCTTGTAAGGGGGGACGCCGTGAGGATCGCAGTTGCGGCAAGCCGCCTGGGAACAATTCTCGGAGATTTGACCATCCTAGGTATACTGGATAACTTAAATTAGACCAGTACGATTAAGTAGACCCTATGGCCGCAAGACCGCTCGTTGGCCTCAGATTCGCTAGCATCAAGACAGGCCGGTGGGACGCCGGCTCCCGCATTTCGTATTGCGAGTCGCTGATCCAGTCGGTGACGACTTGTTCGCTGTCACGGTCGCGCGACGGCTCGTTGGAGTCCTCCCTTGGCATCGGTCACCCAGTTCACTGCTGAAGAGCAGCAAAGCCTCGACGGAAAGCAGACGCTGCCGCGGATGCTTTCCATCCCTGCGGCGGCCATTTTCATGGCCGCAAACGGCACGATTCTCACCGGGTTGGTCCCCTGGACGCCGGCGAGCCCGTGGATTGTCGCAGGGCTGACTGCCGCGACCGCGGCGATGATGTTCTGCTGGACGAGCGCCCTGCACGAGGCCGCCCACCAGACGCTGTTCACGTCCCGGGGTCTGTCGATCCTGTGCGGACGCCTGCTGGGCACCGTCATGTTCACGCCGTACACGGCCTACCGCGAGGTGCATATCCGGCATCACGCGTACCTGAACACGCCGCGCGATTGGGAACTTTGGCCCTACAGCGACCCGACGGCGAGCTTATGGTTCCGCCGGCTGTTTGTGTGGTTCGACCTGTTCTGCGGCATCGCCTCGGGGCCGATCATCTACGGGCGGATTTACTTCCACAGCCGGTCGCCGATCAAATCGCCGGAGATCCGCGCCACGATTCGCAACGAGTATCTCGGCATCCTTGCCGTGTGGGGCGCCGTGTGGACCTACACGACGCTTACGCACCAGTGGCCCGGACATCTCATTGCAATCATCCTGCCGATGTACGTCGCGGCGTTCATGCAGACCGTCCGCAAATTCACCGAGCATCTGGGCATGGCGAGCTTCGACCCGCTCCAGGGCACGCGCACCGTGCTGCCGCGGAAATGGGTACTGCGGCTCAGCTCGTTTCTGAACTTCGACATCTTCATCCACGGTCCGCACCACCGGCACCCGCGGCTGACGCACAACAAGCTCGAATCGAAGCTGGACGAGTATCGCGACGCGAATCCCCATGTCGCCTACCCGACCTACGAGCGCTACTGGAAGGCGATGCTCGCGATGGCGCCGTCGATGATCTTCAATCCCGGCTGCGGCGTGAACGCCGGAGCGTCGCTGCAGACCATTGCTGGCAGTCAAGAGGCCGACGACTTCGCGAGCGATGTGTTGGCAAAGTAGCCGCATCGCAAATAATTCCGATGTCGTAGGCCCGGCGTTCACGCCGGGTTTTTTCGAGCGGCCGTCGAATGCGGCCGCGCGGACGTCCGAGGATTCCATCGGCGGCCGAATCATGCCGCGGATGGCTGCTGCCTCGGTCAGCGGCCGGCGGAATCCGTATCGTTCGCTCGGCCGCCCGTCGTCTGGCGATAGGGAACCCGGCGTGAACGCCGGGCCTATGATTTCCGAACGGGCGCGCCGCGCGCAGTTGCATAGGTTTCAAAACCGGGCGCGGCGCGACTACGCCGCCTCGTCGGGCGGCAATGCGGAGCGTCCCGTCAATCGGCTGCGGAGCGCGGCCAATCGACTTTGCGGCGTCGCTGCACTCGCCGCCGCAACGGCAGCCGGCGCCGCGGGCCGGCCGCGGACCGCGAGTTCCATTCCCTCGCCGAAGTAGTACTTCCGCGCCTCGGGGTTCCGCAGCACTTCCTCGGGCCGGCCGTGGCACAGCACCTGCCCGCCGCGAATCACGTAGCTGCGGTCGGTGATTTCGAGCGTCTCGCGTACCTGATGGTCCGTAATCAGGATCGAAATGCCGCGGGAGCGCAGCTCGCGCACGATGTCCTGAATGCTGGCGATCGTCACGGGGTCGATGCCCGTGAACGGCTCGTCGAGCAGGATGATCTTGGGATCGGAAACCAGGCACCGCGCAATCTCGAGCCGCCGCCGTTCGCCGCCGGAAAGCGCCATCGCCTTGCTCTTGCGCAGCTTGGTGATGCCGAATTGTTCGAGCAGCTCGTCACAACGCCGACGGCGCTCGCGGCGGCTCATGCCGAGCATCTCCATGACGCCCAGCAAGTTGTTCTGCACCGAAAGCTTACGAAAGACGCTCGACTCCTGAGCGAGATAGCCCATGCCGCCCTCGCGGCAACGGCGGTACATGGGCCAGGCGGTGACGTCGCGGTCGGCCAGCAACACGACGCCCGCATCGGGGTCGATCATGCCGCAGGCCATGCGAAAGGTCGTCGTCTTGCCGGCGCCGTTGGGCCCGAGCAAGCCGACGATCTCGCCCGGCTCGACCTCGAAGTCAACGCCGTCGACGACGCGGCGCCGACCGTAGGTCTTCACCAACCCGCGCACGCGAAGCAGGGACATTGTGCGGTCCTCCGTGACCGAAATGGTGGCTGTCAGCTATCGGCTGTCGGCCAGACGCAAGCGACTTCACGCCATCTCTCTGGCTGACAGCCGAAAGCCGACAGCCGATAGCCTCATCTCACCAACCTCATATCGCCAAAGTTCGGAAATCCCGGCAGCGCGGGCAAGCCCGGTATTCCGCCCCACGAATGGGGCCAGAACACGCACACGGCCTTGCCGATGAGCAAGCGGCGGTCGAGATACGGTCCGCCGGGTCGGCCGGGCATCGCGTCGTTCGCAGCCCACAGCCGGCAGTCCGCGCTCTCGGGGCTGTTGTCGCCCATGACGAACAACTGCTTCTCGTCGATCGGGAATTTCTTCTCACGACGGGTGAGAAACCGCGGCCACTGCTCGGGTCTAGCGAACAGGTCTCGCTCGTCCTCGAGGGCAGGAACGGGCTGGCCGTCGATCTCGCGAGCCATGTGCGAGGGATCGTAGTCGCGCGTCATCGCGTCGCGAAGGGACGCCTCGCGATCGTCGGTGGCGATGTAGTATACGTCCCTCAGCACCGCCAGCCTCGTGACGCGCAGCTTCGCGCCGTCGGCGCCGACGCCGCCTGGGGACAAATCGCCTTGGTCCTCGCCGTCGAACGCGCCGGCCCAAGGAATCATGCTACGACGCCCACCGTCGAACAGCTCGTCGGGATTGTAGGTTGCGTCATCGAATTCGACCAATTCGCCGTCGACCCACAACAGAAGCTGGTCGTCCACATTGGCAAATCGCAATTGATATTCCCCCGGGCCCTCCACGGGCGTTTGGGCCGTTGCGTTGAAAGGCAGCGCCTCGCCCGTCCGCCCGTCGACAATGCCGAGCGTCACGACGCCGGACTTCAAGTCGATCGTGGCCCGAAAATGGTAGCCCGCTTCGACCAGGTCAAGCACCAGCTCGCCCTCGGCGGCTTGGACTTCGACGTCGGCGTCGATCGCCAAGTCGCCCACCCAGTTGAAGCCGAGGTGCTTCGTCATCGCCGTCGACCAATCCGCGCCGACGCGCAGCAACTCCTCGCGGTGAATGCGGGCGTTGTACGAGTTGAAGTCGGTGATCAGTTGCGGCCGGATCGACGCTTGAAAAACCTCCGCGGCGTGCTCGACCGACACGCCTTCGAGGCGCGCAAGCTCGGCCAGGGAGCCCGCTCGCGCAACCGCCGCCGCCGCGATCCAGTCGTGCCCCGATTCCGGCGCCAGGTGCCGATAGCGCAGCCACGCGATCTGGCCATCGGCGGCGTCATCGACGCTGAACTGTTGCGCGACGGTCTGCTCCCCCGCTTCGGCTTTCACTTGCCAACCCTCGGGCGTCGTCGCCGCCCACCGCAGGGGCCAGCCGCCTTTGTGGAGCGTGGCTGATTCGTACTCCGTGTTGTGAACCAACTGCAGCATCGCGGCGACCTTCTCGGCGGGCTTCCGCTCGATGCGGAACGCGGCGGCGTCCTCGCCGAGCGGCCGGGTGAACACGTCGCCCTGATAGACCCGCAGCATTTCTCCGGGCAGGCCAACGAGCCGCTTGATGTAGTTCATCTCCCCGTCGCCGGGAAACTTGAAGACGACGACGTCCCATCGCTCGGGTTCGGAGAAGTCGAACCCGTACTTGTTCACGAGAATTCGGTCGCCGGGGTAGCTGGTGCGGTGCTCGATCGACTCGAGGTCCGTCAACTGTGCGACCTCGGCCCGAGCTCGCAGCGGCAGGTCGGACGTATACGGCATGGGATAGCGGCACATCGGGCACATGCCGCCGACCACCTCAGCGTCCTCGAAGCTGCGGAACTGTGCACGGCGGGCCAGGTCTTCGGGATCCTCGCTGCTGGCGGACGTGCGAAACCGGTAGCCGCACTGCGTGCACTCAACGTCCTTGTGACGCCCCTGGAGGGACGGGGACATCGACCCGGTCGGAATGACAAACGCCTCCGCCTCGAACGTGCGGAACAGAAACGCCAGCACAAACGCCACGACGATCGACTCGACCGTCTCGCGAAACACGACAAAACGGCTCAGGCGTTGATCAGCCGCTGCGTCGGCCGTCGAATCGGCGGCGTCGCCGCGAGCGGGCTGTGGTTTCTTCTTCGACATAGACATTTCTCTTCGCGTGGCAGTTCGTCGTGGGCGCGCTTCCAGAAGTGCGGTGGATTGCCGCAAAAGACAAACGGCGATTTACCGCGCGGCCGCTGCCACGCCATTCGCACCGGGGACGGCAATATAGCCATTATTCGCGCCGGTCGGAAACGCAAAACCCCCGCGCCAAACGTAGCTAGCGAGCCGGTTTGGCGGCTTTTTCAATCGTGCAAACCGAATCGGCGTGTGTTACGCTCCGCACCCTATTGCACCGCACGGCATCCACAGAGAAAAAGTCCGATGTCGCTCGCCCGATGGCTCCGTCGACCGGTTCCTCCCGCCAAGTGGGGCTGGACGGTCCGGAGGTTTCACCTGCCCGACGAGGGAACCGTCGATTTCGCCCAGTGGCGGCATCCGGCAACTTCCGTCACCCACATCGACCAGTCCGAGGTGACCGCCCTACGGCGCTGGATTTCGCCGGGCGATTTCGCGATCGACGTGGGAGCCCACACGGGCGACACGACCGTGCCCCTGGCCCTGGCGGCCGGGGTCAACGGATGCGTGCTCGCACTGGAACCGAACCCCCATGTGTTCGCCGTCCTGGCGGCCAACGCTCAACTCAATCGCCGGGCGACCCGCATTGAGCCGCGATGCTGCGCGGCGACGCCGCACGACGGCGAGTTCGAGTTCCTGTATGGGGACGCCTCGTTCTGCAACGGCGGGCAAGCGGTCCGACGGCGCAACCCCTTCAAACGGAAATTCCCGCTGACCGTCGCGGGGAGAAACCTGCACGACATGTTGGCAACCGAGTTTTCCGCCTGGCTGCCCCGACTGAGTTACGTGAAGATCGACGCCGAGGGGCACGATCGATCGATTCTCGAGTCGATCCTCCCGATCCTCCGCGAGCGCCGACCGGTGGTTCGCACGGAAGTGTACAAGAAACTTTCCGAGGTGGAGCGCCACGGCCTTTACGACTTGTTGGCCGATGCGGGCTACGAGCTGTTCTGCTACGCGGACGGCGCCAACCCGTTGGGGCATTCGCTGACGCGCCGCTCGATGACGCTGACGCGCCATTTCGACGTGATCGCCGTGCCGTCGGCGAGCGTCGCCCTGCCGCTGCAGCCGCGAGCGGCGGCTTAAGACTTTCCTAGGGAAGAGATTGACCACAGGGCACGGAGGACACAGAGGTCGGATAAGCAAGAAGGAACCGTGGAGACGACGGTCGCCAGCGCCCCGGTCCATGCGACAAAAACCAAGTTTTTAGTGACTTCCCTTGCTACTCTCTGTGTCCTCTGTGCACGCTGTGGTAAGGCTTCTCCGCCCGAACGAGCGGGCGATGATCACTCCGAGGTCGCCCCAGCGGCGGTCGCATTGCGAAGCTCCCGGGCCAGCATGTCGAGCTGCTGCAACTCGCGATACCGGCGGCTCGCCCGCAGATCGGCCAACGCAATGGCGAGGATGACCGCCCCGCCGAGGACCAGCGCAAACAGATAGGCGCTGAGCGACACGGGGTTGCGGGGCACGCGATCGACGAGCGTCATTGCGGCGCCGATGACGCCGATCAGAGCGCTGGCGACGCTGCGGCGCTGCAATTGACGCCGCAGATAATCTCGCATGGCGGAGAGCGGCTGGGCGGGCAATTCGAGCCGCTGCTGCCAGTGCTGGGCGAGCAGCACGGCCGAGAGGGCGATCAGCGAGTAACCGAAGATTTCTGTTCCGCCCATGTGTGGCGCCCGCCTACGCCCGCAGTTCGGCGCCGAGCTGCTCGTGGAGCAGTTGCACCATGGACCCGCGCACGTCGTCCGCTTCCTCGTTGGTTAGCGTACCCGCGTCCGAACGAAGCTGCAGGCTGAACATGATGCTCTTGCGCCCGGCGCCGACCTTCTCGGGATGCCGGTACGTTTCTTGGTACGACACGGACTCGACGAGCTTGCCGCCGGCCTGCCGCACCAAGGCATTAACCTCTGACCAGTGTACGCTTTCGGGCACAACGATGTTGAGGTCCCGACCCACCGGCGGGTACGGCGAGAGCGGCTGGGCTTTGCGCTGCAGCTCGGCCAGGGAGATGAGCAGATCGAGGTCGATTTCGGCGACGGCCGTGTCCCAGCGAAGCTCGAACCGGTCCTGCCCTGCCCGGCTCAGCTCGCCGAGGTAGCCGAGCTGGGAATCGCCGATGCGGAGCCGGCATTGCCGGCCAGCGTCGAGCAGCGGATACGCTGCCTCGCCCACTTCGACGTGACGCTTTGGCGCGAGGCGAGCAACGAGCGACTCGACCACGCCCTTGAGCTCCAGGAACGAACGTCCGCTGACCAGCGCAAGGAGGCGTTTCTGTGCGGGGAGTTTGCTCGGCTCCGGCAGGTACGCGTTGGCGATCTCGAACAGCTCGGCCTCGGGGTTCGCGACCTTCTCGTTGTGCCGGCGGGCGGCAAGCAAACTTGGCACGAGCGTTTGCCGCAGGCAATCCGCACGGCGCAGCACAGGAGTCGAGGCTCGTAGCGGCGGCTCTTCGGTCCAGGCGTTGATCGCATCGTTCCAAGTTTCGTCGACGGCGCTGAGCGTCATCGCTTCGTTGAAGCCCGCCGCGACCAGCACGCCGCGCACCTGGTCGAGCACGCGATCCTCGCGCGAGCGCGTCGAGGCGGCCATCCGCACGCCGACGTCCTCGGGAATCTTGTCGTAGCCGTGGATGCGGGCGACTTCCTCGATGAGGTCGATCTCGCGGGTGAGGTCGGCCCGCCAGCTCGGCGGCACGACCTTCACGCAGTGGCCGCAAACGTGCGTTTCGACGCAGCCGAGGGCCGACAGGATCTTCTGCACGGTTTCGTCCGGCACCTTGATGCCGAGGATCCGCGGAAGTTGATCGAACCGCAGCTTCACAGCAGGGCGCTCGGGCGGCCGGCGGCCGACGTCGACAACGCCTTCGGCGAGCGTTCCGCCGGCGGTTTCGAGGATGAGCTCGCATGCCCGGCGGCTGGCCCAGTCGACACCATCGGGATCGACGCCGCGCTCGAACCGGTACGACGACGGGCTGTGGAGGTTGAAGCGGCGGGCCGTGGTGCGCGTCGACAGCGGATCGAACTCCGCGGCCTCGAGCAGAATGTCGGTCGTGGCGTCGGACACCTCGCTGTCGGCGCCGCCCATGACGCCGGCGAGACACACGGCCCGCTCGGCGTCGGCGATCACGCACGTGCCCGCCGTGAGTTCATATTCCTGGTGGTTGATCGCGGTGAACTTCTCGCCAGGCTTGGCCTCGCGGACGACGATCTGCCCGCCTTTGAGCTTCGCGAAGTCGAACGCGTGCAACGGCTGGCCGCACTCCATGAGGACGTAGTTGGTGACGTCCACCACGTTGTTGATCACCGCGACGCCGACGGTCTGCAGGCGGTCCTGAAGCCACGGGGGACTGGGGCCGATCTTCACGCCGCGGATGACGCGGGCGGTGTATCGCGGGCAGAGCTGGGGGGCTTCGAGCGTGACGCTTGTGAGCTTCGCCGCGGGCGGGCCTTTCGCTGGCGGTTCCACGGCAGGCGCGCTAAGCGGCAAGCCGTAGAGCACGCCGATCTCGCGGGCCACGCCGATGTGGCCCAAGCAGTCGGGCCGATTGCTGGTTACCTCGATATCGATGACCGTATCATCAAACATCTCGTGATTGAGCCCGGCGAGCGCAAGCCGATCGGCCACTTCTGCCGTGTCGGTCGGCAGGTCGATGTACTGCTTCAGCCATTCAAGCGAGACAATCATGGGATTTCACCACGGAGGCACGGAGAGTACGGAGCGGGAGTTCGAAGCCTTCGTCCTTCTCCGTGCCCTCCGTGCCTCCGTGGTTCGTATGTTCCTAGAACTGCTGGAGGAAGCGAACATCGTTTTCGTACAGCGCCCGGATGTCCGTGATCCCGTGCTGCCGCATGCAGATACGTTCGACGCCGAGGCCGAAGGCGAAGCCGGTCACTTCCTCGGGATCGTAACCAACCGCTCGCAGCACATTGGGGTCGACCATCCCCGCGCCCCCCATCTCCAGCCAGCCGTCCTCGCCGGCGGCGTTGCGCCAGCTCATGTCGACCTCGACGCTCGGCTCGGTAAACGGGAAGAACGACGGCCGAAAGCGGATGTGCACGTCCTCGCCGCCGAAGTAGCTTTTGCAGAACAGCCGCAGCACGCTCTTGAGGTCGGCCATCGTCACGCCGCGATCGACGAGCAAGCCCTCGATCTGGTGGAACATCGGGTAGTGCGTCGCGTCGGCCGTGTCGGGACGGTACACGCGGCCGAGCGACACGATGCGCACCGGCGGCGGCGTGCTCTCCATGACGCGGATTTGGACGGTGCTCGTCTGGCTGCGGAGCAGCAGCGGCTGATCGGCGTGTGTTCCCCCGCCAGCCCCGACCAAGCTTGGTCGGGGCTGCCCTGCCGCAAGGTAAAAATTATCGAGCGGATCGCGGGCCGGGTGCGAGCGCGGAATGTTCAGCGCATCGAAGTTGTGCCACTCGTCCTCGATCTCGGGACCCTCGACGGCCGTGAAGCCCAGGCGCCCCATGATGTCCTTCATCTCGGCAATGGTCTGCGTCACCGGATGCAGGCGGCCCAACCGCACGGGCGTGCCGGGCAGCGTCGGATCGAAGGCTTCCGCCGCTTGCGGCTTAGCGCGGGAGGCGAGCCGCTCCTGAGCGGCGGCAAACGCCGCCTCGACGGCTTGCTTCACCTCGTTGAACCGCTTGCCGGCGGCCGGCTTGTCGGCCTTGTCGACGTGCCCCAGCCCTTGCTGAACGTCTTTGAGGCGGCCGGCCTTGGCGCCCAGAAACTCGATGCGCGCCGTCTCGAGCGCAGCGGCGTCGGCAGCGGCGCTAAACGCCGTGTGCGCGTCGGTCTCCAGCGCGTTGAGACCCGCAAGAAAATCCGCGATGGCCACAGCAGCTCCCCCTCTGCCGACACGCACTCTGCCGACACACTCAGGGCGCCCTACGAAGCGAGCGCTTCGCGGGCCTTTTCCACCACGGCGTCGAACGCCGCGGCGTCGTTCACCGCCATTTCGCTCAGCGTCTTGCGGTCCATCTCGACGCCGGCCTTCTTGAGCCCGGCGATGAACTCGCTGTAGCGCAGACCGCGCTCGCGGGTCGCGGCATTGATGCGGATGATCCACAGCTTGCGGAACTCGCGTTTACGGACCTTGCGGTCGCGGTAAGCGAACACGCCCGCGCGGATCAGCGTTTCCTTGGCGCTGCGGAGCAGCGTGCCGCGTCCGCCGGTGTAACCCTTGGTCTTCTTGAACAGGCGCTTCTTGGCCTGATTTCGGGCGGCGCCCTTGGTGGTTCTCATGGTGCAGAACCCCTTCTTGCGTTAAGCGTCTCACGCCCAGGCCGTGCGCCGCGCTGGCGCACCGTTCATCGCCCGGCGAGGTTGGTAATGATTTGGATGGACGCCGCATTGGTCTGGTCGATTAAGCGACCAGTCCGAGGTGCGGACGGAGCATGCTTCGTCGTGGGACGAAACATGCGGGACTAGTAGCTATTCCCCACCAGCGCCTGGATCACCATCTTCGACTCGACGGTCGCCGAGGCGGTCGTGCCGCGGAGCTGGCGTTTGCGTTTGGCCGACATCCGGCTGGCCAAGTGGCTGGTGCCGGCGTGGCGGTGCATCGCCTTTCCGGTGGCGCTGAGCCGGAAACGCTTCTTGGTGCCTTTGTGCGTCTTTTGCTTGGGCATGGGAAACTCCCCGGTAGTCCATGGTTTCAGCGAGTGGCGTAGCCCCGCATCATAGCAAAAAGGCAGCGTGGGGGAAGGGCCGGAACCCGCCCCGGAAAACGTCCATCTCGCACGCCTTGTCGCAGCGATTGCCGGCGCCGCCGGACTATCCCGAGACGGCAAACGCCGAGTTCGAGTTTACGACGTAGCGGCGCTTGGAGGCGGTTTGGGGCGCGATCAGGTCGACGCCGGGCGTGCCCCCCCTCCACTGCGGGCTGGTCGCTTAAGCGACCAGTCCGACGCGGCATCCAGTTCACTTCGCACTGGGGCGGTTCGCTCGCCGTCACTTCGGCGCGAAGATGACCACGATCCGGCGGCCCATCATCTGGGCGTTCTGCTCCACTTTGGCGATGTCGGCCAGCTCGCCGACCAGCCGGGCGACCAGCTTGAAGCCCTCGTCGACGTGGGCGTTCTCGCGGCCGCGAAAGACGACCGAGCACACCACTTTGTCGCGCTCGCCAAGCCACTTCTTGGCGTGCCCCACCTTGGTCATGAAGTCGTGCTCGCCGATCTTCGGGCGAAGGCGGATTTCCTTGTTCTTGCTGTGGTGCGTGTGGCCCTTGTGCTGCCGCTTTTTTTGCTGGTACTTGAACTTGCCGAAGTCCATGATGCGGCACACGGGCGGCTTCTCCTGGGGAGCCACCTCGACAAGATCGAGCCCGGCGCTCCGGGCCTGCTCCAGCGCCTCCTCGCGCGTGATGACGCCCAATTGGGCGCCGTCGGCGCCGATCACGCGGATCGGCGAAATGCGGATCTGTTCGTTGATCCGTTGACCTTTGCGTTCGATGACTCGCATCTCCTACGGGTGAAGGGGACCGCCACAAGCGGGCGACATGGGGTCGACGAGGCTGTAAGTATTGGCCAGACCGTGGGTTGCCGTCAACTGACTTTCCCAGAGTTGGCCCCGGAATTGATTGACGGGCGGCAGCCTCGCGGGCGCCGAACGTCCCTTCCGCGGCGGTAGGATGTTCTGGATTTCCGCCCAACGGCAAGCGATACTTGGAAACGGAGAATCCTAAGCGATGAGCCAAGCTGACATCCAAACCGCGATCCGCCAATCCAAGCCGTTCATGCCGCTGGAAATGACGCTCAGCACCGGCGAACGGATCATCATCCCGCACCCCGACGCCGCACTCGTCGGGAAGACGACCACGGGCGTGTTGATTGACGGGCAGATTCACCTCATTGCCAACCTCTACATCACCCGAATCGCCCCAATCGCGGCGAACGCCCCGACGGCATAGCAGCCTTCAGTACTCGTTCGCCGCGCCCCGGTCGATCGCCGCCACCGGCTTCGCCTCGGCCACCTGGCGGACCGTCTTGGCGGCGACCTCCTCACGAAGCTTGGCGATCGCCTCGGGAATGGTCATCGCGCCGAGATCGTCTTCAATCCGATCGCGAACCGACACGGTCCTGGCCGCCGCGTCCTTCTCGCCGACGACCAGCATGTAGGGGATCAGCTCCATTTCGGCCTCGCGAATCTTGGCCCCCAGCTTCTGCCCGCGATAGTCGCCGCCCATGCGGAAGCCGGCTTCGCGGAATTGGCGTTCGACCTCCCGGCCATACGCCTCGGACTTCTCGCTGACGGTGACGACCCGCGCCTGCTCCGGCGCCAGCCACAACGGGAAGGCCCCCGCGAAATGCTCGATCAGCACGCCCACGAACCGCTCCATGCTGCCCAGCGGCGCCCGGTGGATCATCACCGGCTGGTGCGGGGCATTGTCGGCCCCGATGTACTCCAGGCCGAACCGCTCCTTGCTGGGCAGGTTGTAATCGAGCTGCACGGTGCCGAGCTGCCACTCCCGGCCGATGCAGTCGGTGACCACAAAATCGGCCTTCGGCCCGTAAAACGCCGCCTCGC
>CAYSFP010000073.1:0-26414 GCA_964430075.1 uncultured Planctomycetaceae bacterium
ATAGCATTCCCGATAAGCGGCCATGAACATTCACCATCGGCTCTTTTTTTCTTTCCGGCTCTGTGTCCTCTGTGCCCTCTGTGGTAAGTCTGTTCCGTATGAAATCGTCGCGGCGGGCGGAGAAAATGACGGTTAGCAATGCAGATGTGATATGAAGGCTTGTCGGCGTCACGCGTCGCTGCGGGCGCGGCTGGCGGCGAACTTTTCGCCCCAGCGATGCATCGCCAGCAGCACGGGCTTGAGGCTCTTGCCGGTGGGCGTCAGCCAGTAGTCCACCTTGAGGGGGACTTGCTTGTGGACTTCACGGTGAATGATGCCGTCCGTTTCCAGCTCGCGTAGCTGTTTCGTGAGCGTTCGCGCCGAGATGCCGTGCAGCGCGCGCTGCAGCTCGCCAAACCGCATCGTTCCGTCCATGAGGCAATGCAGGACCATCGGCTTCCACTGGCCGCCGATGACGGCGAGCGTCGTTTCCACCGGGCAGCCCACGGTTTTCTTCGAGTTTCGCCGCGGTTTCTTGGGCGCCATGGCGGCCACCAGTATCTTTGAAGTTACTTGCTTACGAGTTGGCCCCTACTTGCCCGCCCATGCGGCGGGCCGTAGAAGTCTAATCGTCGGGCAGGGGCTTGTCGTCGGCTCTCGACGTGGCTGTCGCCGGCGGGACGTCTTTGCCTGCGTTCTTCAAGGAGAGTGACCATGGCCAAAGTTGCCAAGGGTATGATCGACCCCGATGACGCCGTGCTGCTGCTTATTGATCATCAGAGCGGGCTGTTCCAACTGGTGAAGGACATGGACGTGCCCACGTTGCGGAACAACGTGATCGCCCTGGCCAAAGCGGCCCGCCTGACCAAGACGCCGACGTTTACGACCGCTTCGGTCCCCGACGGGCCCAATGGACCGTTGATTCCAGAGATTCACGAAGTCAACCCCGAGGCGATTTACATTCCGCGGACCGGCCAGATCAACGCGTGGGACAACCCCAAGTGGGTCGAGGCGATCGAGAACACGGGTCGCAAGAGCTTGATCATTGCCGGCACGCTGACGAGCGTATGCATGGCGTTTCCCACGCTCAGTGCGCTGGAAGCGGGCTACAAGGTGTTCAACGTGGTGGACGCTTCGGGGAACTTTTCGGCGATGGCTACGGACATCACGCTGGCCCGCGTGGTGCAGGCCGGCGCCGTGCCGACCGATACGTTCGCCACGCTTGGCGAGCTGATGAGCACCTGGAATCGTCCCGACGCGATGAAGTTCGCCGAAGTGATGAAGGACCACATCGTGCCGCACTATCAACTGCTGTTCGAGAGCTACGAAAAGGCTCAAAGCGTCCAGAAATCGGGCCGTGAGACGAAGCTCGACAAGCTGCAGTTGACGGGGAAGTAAAGCGAAGTCGTTCGAAGTTGTCCAAGCGTCGGCGCTGCGCGCTCGCGGGCGGCGGCGCCGACGCACTTTGCCAGTTATCGACGCCCGCGCCGTCAATGGGCCATTAACCCGACGCGTCAGCGAGGCGCACCCTCGCTGACGCGTCGGGTTAGTAGCATTCGCCGCGCAGTTCTCAATAAGCCATGGCCAAGCGCATTCATCGCATCCTGCCGACTCCGGCGCCGCATTGGGTCGGCGACGGGTTTCCCGTTCGCAGCCTGTTTTCCTACCGCGAGGCGGAGGAGTTCGATCCGTTTCTGCTGCTGGACTATGCCGCGCCGTACGAGTTTGGCCCGACCGAGGCCGTGCGGGGCGTGGGCGAGCATCCGCACCGCGGATTCGAGACCGTGACGATCGTGTATCAGGGCGAGCTGGAGCATCGCGACTCCTCCGGCGGCCACGGCACGATCGGTCCTGGCGACGTGCAGTGGATGACCGCGGCCTCGGGAATTGTCCACGAGGAGTTTCAAAGCGAGCGGTTCACGCGCGACGGCGGCGTACTGGAGATGGCGCAGTTGTGGGTCAATCTGCCGGCGCAAGCCAAGAAGGAGCCGCCGCGCTATCAGGAAATCCTTGCGAGCAAGATTCCGACCGTCGCCTTGCCGGACGAGTCCGGCCAAGCGCGCATCATCGCAGGCGAATTCTTGGGAGTGCAGGGCCCCGCGACCACGGTGACTCCGCTGGCGGTCGTCGACGTCCGTCTCAACGCGGGGCAATCGGCGGTGCTCCCGGCACCTGCAGGCCACACGACGATGCTGGTCGTCCAGCGCGGCGCGATTGTCGTGAACGACGCGGAACGGGTGGGCGAGATTTCGCTTGTTCAGTTCGAGCGTGATGGGTCCGATTTTGGCGTCCTGGCTGACAGCGACGCGACGGTCCTGTTGTTGCATGGCCTGCCGATTGGCGAGCCCGTCGTCGCGCAGGGCCCGTTCGTGATGAACACGCACGAGGAAATCCGCGAGTCGATCCAGGCATACCAGTCGGGCCGCATGGGACGGCTCAACTGAGCTAAACGCCATTCAGGGGCGCTCGTGTGCCACTGGCATGTTGCCAGTAGGAAGTGGGTACTCGCCTAGCAGTTCAGCACTGGCGAGACGCCCGAGGGCATGGCGCCGACGATCGACTTCGGGGCCGAGGAGCTTGCCGTGTAGCGCAGGCTGAGCATCGTGATGTCGTCGAACTGTGGGGCCGTGCCTTGAAATTCCGTGACGCGACGGAGCAGCTCGGCGCCCGCCGCGGCGGCGGTGGGGTCGGCGACGTCGGCGAGGCACGCTTCGATGCGGCGCTCGTCGAATAGCTCGGAGGCTTCGTTCTGCGCTTCGCTGACGCCGTCGGAGTAAAGCAGCAGGAGGTCGCCGCCCAAGAGGGTTACCGTTTCGGTGGTGAACTCCGCGGTCGCCGAGATGCCAAGGGCCATGCCGTGGCGACCTTCGAGCATTGCGATGGCCCCGTCGGCTCGCCGCACGTACGGCGGGTTGTGGCCGGCGTTGGTGTACTTCAGCTCGCCCGTCTTCGGATCGAACATGCCGACGAACGTCGTGACGAACATGAGCTGGTCGTTGTGGGCGACGAGCTCCTTGTTGACGAAGGTCATCAGCTTGTCGGGCTCGGTGCTGTAGTGGCGGCCGACGTTCAGCAGCGTCTTGGCGACGGCCATGAACAGGCCCGCTGGAACGCCCTTGCCGGAGACGTCGGCGACGACGATCATCAGCCGGCCGTCGGGCATGATGGCGGCGTCGAACAGGTCGCCGCCGACTTCTTTCGCCGGGATGATGCGGGCGAACAGCTCGCAGCCGGTGACTTCCGGCAGTTCGCAGGGGAGGAGCCCCATCTGGATATCGTGGGCGATGCTCAGCTCGGACTCGATCCGCTCGCGGGCGGCGGTGGATTCCTGCAGCTCGCGCAGATAGTCGCACAGCCGATCCTGCATTCGGCCGAAGGCCTCGGCGACGTGAGCGACCTCTTCCACCGATCGCTCGGCGATCGAATTCAGCAGCGTGCGATCGCCCTGGTCCATGCGGAAGTCGCGCGAGACGACGGTACGAATCACGCCCGCGAGCTTCGTCATGGGGCCCGCAGCGTGGTTGGCGAGGATCCAGCAGAAGATGACCGAACCGGTGCAGATGACGATTCCCGCGAGGGCCGTCTTCCAAAGCGTTTCGGTCAGCTCGGCGTAGACATAGTCGAGGTCGACGTCCGCAACGTAAACGAAGTGCACGTCCTGGGTCCCCTCGTGGAGGAACGGAACGTAGGCCGAGCGGAAGCTGCCGTACTGGTCCTCATGCTCCTCGAAACGGGTCTGGCCGTCCTCGAACGTCGCGGCGAGCGCGGGCGTGACGTCCTCATAGGCGGTCCAAATGCGGTCGTAGGTGCCGTCGGCGAGTTCGTGGTCGGGCGAGCTAGTGATCGAGTAGAAGTACTTGCCTTCGTGGCGAACCAAGGCGCCGATGTAGTGCAAGTCGAGCTGCTTGGCCAATTCCGACAGGCGCTTGATGTAGCGGAGTTCCTCGGCCTCGGTCAGATCCCGGGACTCGTGCAGCCGGTCATGAAAATCGTCGCCGAAGTAGTCTTCGGCGCTGAGCGCTCCGGCGACGAGCAGGTTGTCGAGGCCATGGAGGAAGGCTTCCTTTTGAAACCTGTAGGCGACGGCACAGGCGACGATCGTCGAGACGACGTTCAGCCCCGCGATCAGCCACAAAATCTGGCGACGAAGCGTGCGGCGTCCTTTGCCGCGCCCGTCGGCGGACTCATCGCCCAGCGGCGCCAGGAGGCCCGGGGTGCTCTCGGCGGCGCTCATGGGGCTTCTCCTAATGCGGCGACGGACGTTGTTTCGCCGTCGGCGTTTTCGCTGTACACGACGAGCGTGCAGCGATTGCGGCCGTCGACGTACTCGTAGTCGAATTCGTCGACCGCCTGCATGACGAAGTACACGCCGAGGCCCCCGATGGGCCGCTCGTGCAGCGGGTCGTCGAAGGTTTCCTCCACCTCGGCGACGTCACGCTGCCGCGGATCGAACGGGATGGCCGTGTCTTCGATGACGACGGTGAGCGCGCCGCGCTCCACGAAAGCCGAGACACGGAGCTCCCCCTCGAGTCCGTGTTCCTGGTAGCCGTGGATGATCGAGTTGGTCGCCAGTTCGTCGACGGCCAACTGGAGCTGATACGCGTCGTGCTTGTCGAGACCGGCGCGGCGCGCTTCGGCGATCACCAGTTCGGAGATCGGCTCCAGCGCGCTGAGGTCCCCCGGCAGCGTGAGCGTCGGCATGGTGGGGCCTTTACTTTGGGCCGAAACTGTGTGCCACTGGCGTGTCGCCAGTGCTGAAGTGCCAAGCGAGTACCCACTTCTCACTGGCGACACGCCAGTGGCACTCATACGGCACGGCAGCGTTACGTCACACGAGATCTACAGGCTGAGGGCCGCGGGTTCGAACGCGTCGACAAAAATGACGGACTTGTCGACGCCGGTCATTTCCAGGGTGTGCACGATCTGGGCGACGGCGCCGACCATGTAAATGTCGGTCGCGGCGCCCATCTTCTGCTTGGTGAAGACCAGCATGCGGATGCCGGCGCTGGCCATGTATTCGAGCTCGGCCACTTCGAGGGCGACGGTCGTCGGCTTCTGGGCGGCGACCTTTTCGATCTCGGTCTTGAACAACGGGGCGGTGTTGGCGTCGAGCCGGCCGGCGAGGGTCATCGTGGCAATGCCGGACTCGAACTTGGACGTGACAGTGAAGGACATGGAAGTCTCCAAATAGTGGTTAGAGGGGATTTTCGGAAGGGGATTAACCACAGAGGGCACGGAGGTCACAGAGCGGAAGAAGAGGTTGTTGTCCGCAGATGAACGCAGATGTTCGCAGATAATACAATTCCCATCTGCGAACATCTGCGTTCATCTGCGGATCACCTTCTTATCTGCCTTTCTTCTCGTGTCCTCTGTGCCCTTTGTGGTAAGTCTTATTCTTCAGTCTTTTAGCGGCCGACCAGGATCATCACGCTACGGCCGCCGAGCCAGATGCTGGTCTGGTTGTCCAGCCGCGGTTCCTGGCCGGGGGCGAAGCAGTCGTCGGGCGCCGGCATGCCGGTGTTGGCGGCGACGTGCCAGGCCCGACCCAGGGCAGGGCAGGGCAGTTCGAATTCGAGCGTGTCCCAGTGGCTGTTCAGGGCCACGTAGATGTCGTTGTCCTGGACGGCGCCGGTCTTGGCGTGCTGGCCCGAGAGCATGAACGCGAGCACCCGGCTGCCGGCGGACCAGTCGGGGCGCCAGGCTTGCGTGCCGTGCCACGAGATGTCCGGAATGCCGGCGCCCACGTAGTCGGCGAACCGCAGATGGTCGCGGCTGCGGAGCACGGGGTGGGCGTTCCGCAAGGCGATGACCGACTGGAAGAACCGCAGCAGGTCGGCGTTTTCGTCCACCAGCTTCCAGTCGAACCAGTTGAGGTCGTTGTCGTGGCAGTAGGTGTTGTTGTTGCCGCGCTGGGTGCGGCCTACTTCGTCGCCCATGAGGATCATGGGAATGCCCTGGCTGACGGCGAGCATCGCGACGGCGTTCTTGATCTGCCGGTTGCGGAGGGCATTCACGGCCGGATCGGTCGAGTCGCCTTCCCAACCGCAGTTCCAACTGTTGTTGTCGTTGGCGCCGTCGTTGTTGTGTTCGCCGTTGGCCTCGTTGTGCTTGTCGTTGTACGACACCATGTCACGCAGCGTGAAGCCGTCGTGGCAGGTGAGGAAGTTGATGCTGGCCGCCGTGCCGCGCCCGTAGTACAAGTCGGGCGAGCCCTGGAGGCGGAGCGACAGATCGCCTACCTGGCCGAGATCGCCCTTCAGGAACTTGCGGAGCGTGTCGCGGTACGTGCCATTCCACTCGGACCAGCGACCGTAGGCGGGGAAGCTGCCCACCTGGTACAAGCCGCCGGCGTCCCATGCTTCGGCCACGAGCTTGCAGCGGCCCAGGATCGGGTCGCCGGCGAGCGTCTCGACCAGCGGCGGGTTGGCCAGCGGAATGCCGATGGGGTCGCGGCCCAGGATCGCCGCGAGGTCGAAGCGGAAGCTGTCGATGTGGTACTCGCTCACCCAGTATCGCAGGCAGTCCAGCACGAAGTTGCGGACCACCGGGTTGTTGCAGTTGAGCGTGTTGCCGCACCCGCTGAAGTTGAAGTAGTACCCTTCGGGGGTGAGCATGTAGTAGGTCTTGTTGTCGAGTCCGCGGAACGAGATCGTCGGGCCGCGGTGGTCGCCCTCGGCGGTGTGATTGAACACCACGTCGAGCATCACCTCGATGTCGTTCTTGTGCAGCTCCTTCACTAGCGTCTTGAACTCGTCGGCCTGCATGCCCAGGGGGCCGGTGGCGGCATAGCCCGCCTTGGGGGCGAAGAACCCGAGGGTGCTGTAGCCCCAGTAGTTGTAGCGCGTCTCGCCGGTGGCCGGGTTCTGCGAGCTGTTTTCGAACTCGTCGAACTCGAAGATCGGCATCAACTCCAGGCAGTTGATGCCGAGACTCTTGAGGTACGGGATCTTCTCGCGCAAACCTGCGTAGGTGCCGGGGTGCTTGACGCCAGAGGATTCGTGCCGCGTAAAGCTGCGGACGTGGGCCTCGTAAATCACGAGGTCCTCGGCCGGAATCTCCAGCGGCTGGTCGTCCTGCCAGTCGAAGTCTTCCTGCAAGATGCGAGCGCGGTGCTGCGGCTTGTGATTCCAGTCGGGAACTTCCCCCCACGTGTCGCGGCCGCCGATCACCTTGGCGTACGGATCCAGCAAAACGACGCTGGGGTCGAAGTGCTGGCCCGCGGCGAAGTCGCTGGGGCCTTCCATGCGGTAGCCGTACTCGATCTCTTCGTGATCGAGACCGAACACCGTCATGGCGTACACGTCGCCGATGCGGAACTCGCGCGGGAAGGGCAGCTCGGCAAAGGGCTGCTCCTCGCCGCGGCGGTACAGCACCAGCGTGCAGGCGGTGGCGTTTCGCGAGAAGATCGCGAAGTTCACGCCGCCCGGGGCGAGCGTCGCGCCGAACGGATACAACCGTCCGGCGCGCACGTCCAACCCCGAGATGACCCGCGTAGGATAGGCGTCAATTCGCGCAAGCGTGGCCGACTGACTCATTTCGCACCTTGGAGAGGGCCTCGTCCTGCGTCGCGCAGACGAGGAAGAAGTCGAGGAATCCGGTCATTTCCATCGTGTCGCGCACCTCGTCGGCCAGTCCGACGAGGGCCGATTGGCCGCCCTTGGCCGCAGCCATGCGGCACAAGAGCAGCAGCAGTCGGAATCCCGCGCTCGACATGTACGACACGCCGGTCACGTCGTACACGGCGTGCGTCGCGTCGGTCATGGCGACGATCAGCTTGTCCTGGAGGACGGGCCCCGTCTGGCCATCGATGCGGCCGACGATCGTCGCCACGAGGGCGTTGTCGCGAAGCTCAAAATTCAAGCTGCTCATGACTTCCTCGTGACGGGAACGATCTGGACCTTGACCTTCACCCGCTTGTCGGTTTGCGGCAGGCGGACGAACAGGCCGTCGGCGTCGAAGTCCTGGTACGGCTGGCCGTCGATCTCCACGCTCGCGATGCGGATGCTGCCCTTGGGCAGCAAATCCGGCGAAACGCGGAGGATATTGTCCTTGAAGCCGCCGGGGATGGGCTTGAACCACATCGTGAGCGGCTGCTTGGTGACGAGCAGGTTGGTGTACACGGCGGCCAGGTAGCAGAGCTCCATCGAGTGGTAGCCCGACATCGAGTGGCTGCCTTTGAGCCGCTCGTTGCCCAGCAAGTAGGGCAGGCCGTTAGCGAGGGTGTTGAAGTACACGCCGCCGTCATCGTGGTCGAGGAAGAACGCGTTGTAGTACGCGGCGGCCTCGCGAGCGTGGATCTGGTACTGGTCGTCGCCCAGCGATCCCTGCAGGATCAGGTAGGCGAGGATCGCCTGCTCTTGCTGCCACCAGGCCTTGCGGTCGTGCCACACATAGCGGTGCACGTTCTCGCCGGGCTGCAGCGTGCGCTCGACGACGTCGTACCAGCCGCCGCGTTGACGGTCGCTGCCGACGTTCGGCATGAGCTCCGCGATGCGGCGGGCCAAGTTCTCGTACACGTGCGAGGGACGCGTGTGGAAGATCCGCATCAGGTTCCACGCGATCTTCAGGTTGTGGCCCACAACCGCCCGGTCCTGCTGCCAGCCCCAGGTGTTGTCGTGGCTCCAATCCTCGAAGAACCGCTCCTGGACGAACAGGCTGTGCTCGTAGTCCGGGAAGTGCTTGCAAATCGTGTCGGCGGTGTCGACGAGGAAGTCCTCGTACTTCTTCTCGCCGGTCGCGAGCAAGAGATTGATCAGGTACGCCGGGGCGTGATCGCCGACGGAGTTCCAGTTCTTGCGGGCCCGATTCGGACCGAGCGAAGCGGCCCGCGGATCGAGCGTCACCGGGTCGATGTGCGAGAAGTACCCGCCCCCGACCGGGTCCTTGTAGAACCGGTCGAACAGCGAGACGGTGTTCTCGATGTCGGTGAGGATTGCGGGGTCGCCGGTGGCACGCAGCGTTTGCGTCGGGCCGGCCAGGGCATAGATCTGCTCGTACATCGGGATGGCGTCGTAGTCGTCGCCGAATTCCGAGCTGAGCAGCTTCTGCTCGCGCGTGCCCGTCACCTGGATGCCGTGGTACCAGTAGGTGAGCTTCTCGTCCGGATCGTAGAACCGCATGTGATCGCGGAGGTACTGCGTGCCCTTCTCCGCGGCTTCGAGGAACGAGTCCTCACCGGTGAGCAGGAACGCCGAGGCGAAGCCGTAGACCAGCCGCGAGATGGTGTCGGTCTCCTGCAGGAAGTCGCCCTTTTTGCCGCCTTCGAGCTGCAGCCGTGTCCGGTAGTTGCGGTAGTCGATCTCCTCCTTGGGGTGATTGAACTGCCACTGGAGGTACGAATCGGCGATCGCGTGAATCTGCTTGGTCCACCACGCTGGCTCTTCGTGGCGGTACTTGTCGGCCTCGGCGCCGGGGAACACCAGACTCTTGGCCTCGAAGTTATGCTCCGGCCCGCCGTCGAAGTAAAACACGCCGTAGGCGTAGACGAACTGGCCGTCGACCAGCAGCTCGTTGAACCGGCTGGTGGCGTCGATGTAGCCTTCGTTCAGGTTCTGCGTGACGCGGCCGAACGTGGTCGGCGTGAGCTTCACGTTGAACGTGCGCCCGTCGGAGGTTTCGAGGGTGAACGTGCGGCTGGCGCGGTCGAAGCCGCGGATATAGCCGGCCACGGTGTCGGAGAACGAGAACTCGATGTTCGTCGTCGTCGGGGCCGAGAGCAGGTCGGTCCCGGACTGCGATTCAGTCGCAAAAGCCATGGGTTTAGGTCCTGTGGCGGTTGGGCGTACAGGTGGAGCCTTACGGGCACGAGCAAGCGTAGGTTCTCAAAGTGCGCGGGGGCGGTGCGGTTTGGCGAAAATTCCGCGCATTGCGCGACTGACTAACGCCTTCCGATTGACCACCTGCTCCAGAGCAAACTCCGACCGCCCTGAAAGGGCAGGCATGTGACAGCCCAGGGCGCAGCCCTGGGAACAGTCGGTCCCACGCGTGAAGCTCTGAAAGAGCGAAATGACGATGTGAACGCAGCAACCCAGGGCTGCGCCCTGGCTGTCGCATCGTGCCCTTTCAGGGCAAACGGCGGCGCCGGGTGATCCTATCTCGCCGCGGCGCGGCGCCAGAATCGGCCCCAGGGCAAGGCGGCGTCGTGGGCTTTGCAGGATTCGTCGCCGACGATTTCGCCGTTGGCGCCGTCGAGCCACCGCGCGGCGCGATGAACGGTGGCGCCGGGCACGAGCGCGCTGACGATCACGACGAAGAAAACGATGTCGAACACATCGAGCGCTTCGACCGTTTGGAGCGACTGGCCTTCGGCGGCCAGCACCGGCAGCGTGGCCATGACGATCGGCACGGCGCCGCGGAGACCCACCCAGGCGATGAACAGCTTTTCGCGCAGCTCGAAGCGGAAGAACGCGAGGCAGGCCAAGACGACGACGGGCCGCACGACCAGCGCCAGGGCCAGCGCGATGGCCAGCCCTTGCAGCGCGACGTGGGGTAAATCGGACGGATCGACGAGCAGTCCGAGCAACAGGAACATGCCCACCTGGGACAACCAGGAGAGCGAATCGTGCACCTGGACCAGATGCTCGCGCTGCGGCAACTGCGCGTTGCCGATGATCATGCCGGCCAGGTACACCGCGAGAAATCCGCTGCCGCCGAGCACCGCCGGCAGGCCAAACGAGCAGAGTGCGAAGCCGAGCGTGAGGACGGGATTCAGAGCCGGATTGGCGAGTGCGAAGTGCCGCAGGACGGCCTGCCCGAGCAGGCCCATGAGGATCCCGCAGGCCCCGCCGATGGCGAGTTGGGCGCCGACGTCGCGGGCGATCTCGCCAAAGCCCACGTCCTGGCCCAGGAGTCGGCTGGTCATCACGAGCGTCAGGATCACAGCGACCGGATCGTTCAGTCCGCTTTCCAGCTCGATCGTGTGCGCCACGCGCCGCGGCAGTTTCATGCCGTGCAGGACGGTGAACACGGCCGACGCGTCGGTGGAGGATACAATCGCGCCGACGAGCCAGGCTTCTTCCCAGGGGAGTCCGACGGCGTGGGCGGCGAGTGCTGTGAGCGTCGCGATGCCGAGGACGCCGACGGTGGCAAGCATCGACGCGGGGCCGATGGCGTCGCGCAGGCTGTGCACCGGCGTTTGCAGGCCGCCGGCGAACAGCACGGCGGCGAGCGCGACCGTACCGACGATGTAGGAGAGTGAGAATTCCTGAAAGACGATGCCGCCGGGGCCGTCGACGCCGGCGAGCATGCCGACGCCGAGGAACAGGATCGACACGGGAACGCCGAGTCGCGTGCCCACGCGGCTGAACAGGCAGGCGATGGCCACCAGCGCACCGCCGACGGCCATCACCGTGTTGGTCAGCGCGGGGATTTCGGATTCCATAGTGTAGGCATCACACTCCGTGTGAGGCGCTCTCTGAACGACGCTCAACAATCACTCGGCGCAGATTCCATCACACGGAGTGTGATGGCTACACTGCCGCGAGTTCGCACCTTGCGGCAGGCACGTCGGCCTGATCGACAAACCCCTGGCTGATCTCGACGATCAAGCCGTCGGGGTCGCGGACCCAGACCGTCCTCCAACCGGGAATGAAGTCGTCGAACGCCAGCGGGCCGAGCGACACCAGCGCGTCGGCGCCGATCTCAGTGAGCTTCGCGTCGACGTCCTCGACCTGGAACGCGATGTGCCGCACGCCGGGCCAGGCGGGGCCGTCGTGATCCGGCGCCGCGGTGGGCGAGGGGTCGGTCGCGCGGAACAGCTCGAGATACATCGCTCCCGATTTCAGGAACACGATCTGGTCTGCGCCGAGGTAGATGACCCGGGCGCGGCGGAAGCCGAAGTGGTCCGTGTAAAACCGCTCGGTGGCGGCGATGTCGCGGCAGTTAAGGGCCACGTGCGCAAACGGGGCGGGGATCATGGGCGGGTCCCTAATGTTGGCCTATTGAATGGAATGAGAGCATTCAGGTTGTCATCCTGACGTCCTCCAAAGGATCTGGCCGGCAGTTGAGCGTAGGCTAGATTCTTCGGTAGACCTCAGAATGACCGGGGGTCAGATCGCCAGGGCGAGTTGGCGGTCCTGTGTTTTCACGACGCTGCGCGACGGCACGAGCGAGCGGCCGCGGATCAGGTCGGCGGCCTTTTCGCCAATCATGATGGTCGCGGCATTGGGATTCGCGGACACGATCGTCGGCATGATCGACGCGTCGGCGACGCGCAGACCCTCGATGCCGTGGACGCGGAGCTGCGGGTCGACGACCGCCATCCGGTCGAGGCCCATCTTGCACGTGCCCACCGGGTGCCAGATCGTCGAGGCGTGGTTGCGGATGTACTCGGTGAGCTCCGACTCGCTCTTACCGGCGCCGGGCAAGGCTTCGCCGGTCACCAGCTTGCCCATGGCGTGCGTGCCGGCGAGCTCGCGGCAGAGGCGAATCGCGGCGTGCTGCACGCGGAGGTCGGCCTCGGCCTGCAGGTAGTTCATGCGGATAACCGGCGCCGCCTGCGGATCGGTCGATCGCAAACTGACTTCGCCGACGCTCTGTGGCCGAGCGACGATCGAGATGAACGTGCAGCTCGCCTCCAGCGGCGGGCAGTCCGGCGGCACGGCCTGGGGAATCGTGGCGTTGAAGTTCACCTGCAGGTCGGGCGCCGCGGCGCCGAGGCCGTCCCGCGTGCGGTGCAGCAACCCCGCTTCGGCGAACAGCACGGGCACGGGCTGCGGCTCGCGGCAGGCGTAAATGTGCGGCATCAGCAGGTGGTCCTGCAAATTTTGCCCCACGCCAGGCAGCTCGGCCTGGACGGCGATGCCGTGCGCTCGCAATGTCCCTGCCGGGCCGATGCCCGAGAGCATGAGCAGCTTGGGCGAATCGAAGGCGCCGGCGCTCACGACGACCTCGCGTTCGGCGCGAACCTGCATGCACTCGCCAGCACATTCGAATTCGACGCCCACGCAACGGCCGCGCTCGATCACGAGCCGCGACACCTGAGCGTGCGTGCGCACCGTGAGATTTTTGCACTGCAGAATCGGCTGCAGGTACGCGACCGCCGTGCTGCAGCGCTGGCCGTCGCGGGTCATGTTGAACTGGTAATGGCCAGCCGACTCCTCGGCGGCGTCGATGTTGAAGTCCCAGTCGCGGCCGCCGCGGAAGCCCAGCTCGAGGGCGCCTTCGACGAACGCGCGGGCCACGGGCGAGGGATTCGCATAGTCGACGACGCTCACCGGGCCGCCCGCGCCGCGAAATTCGTTGGCCCCGCGCTGGTTGTCCTCCGAGCGGCGGAAGTACGGCAGCACCTGCTCGTAGCTCCAGCCTTCGTTGCCCAGATAGTTCCAGTGGTCGAAGTCGCTACGATGCCCGCGGATGAAGATCATCGCGTTGGTGGCGCTGGTGCCGCCGAGCACCTTGCCGCGATTGCAGCGAATGCGGCGGCCGTTGAGCCCCGGCTCTGGCTCGGTCTCGTATTTCCAGTCGACCTCGGAGCCGAACAGCGACATGAAGCCGCGCGGCTCGTGGATCTCCTGTTTCGTGTCGGGGCCGCCGGCTTCGAGCAGCAACACGCGCACGCCAACGTCTTCGGTCAGCCGGTGGGCAATGGCACACCCGGTCGAGCCGGCGCCGATGACGATGTAGTCGAAGGTTTCGGTGGAAGGCATAGTTTGGAGGCTTGGTTCTGACGTGGACGCAGGTTGTCACCCTGAGGCCTGTCCTGAGGTCTTCCGAAGGATCGGCCGAAGGGTCTTGGTTGCGGGACCCTGAATGAATGGCGTCGCTCGGGATGATGGAAGCAAGATTCTTCGGAAGACCTCAGAATGACGAAGGGCGCCACTCACGCATTGACCAGCTCGGGCGTCGCGTCGCTCTTGGGCGCGCCCGTCTCGGCCGGCGCCGCGGGACGTTGGTACTGGAACGGGTAGACCCGGCGGTGGTTGATGATCTTGTCTTCGGTTTGCCCGAACAACAGGAACCGCGAGTAGAACTCGGGCAGGGCAGGGCTGCCGTACTCGAGCATCGGGTACGGGTAGGCGCCGACGCCCGGCATGATCGACTGCACCGCCGGTTGGCTCGCGCGGGTCAGCTCGACCATGTGCTCGTCGCTCAACTCGAAGTACGCGGCGCCGAGGTTCTCGAACGTCTGGGCCAGCGTGCGGGCCGAGAAGATCGGAATGGTGACCGGCTTCTGCTGCATGAGCCACCGTAGCGAGACCTGGGCGGGGGTGCGGCCGATTTCGTCCGCGATCTGGACCACACGCTCCATGATCGCGAGGTTCCGCATCGTGACGTTGTGCCAGTAGTGGCGGCGGGCCGGGTCGACTTCGTCGACCAGCCGCTGCAACTGTTCGCGCCCGCCCTCGCGGTTGTACTTGCCCGTGCACATGCCGCCGCCCAGCGGTGACCAGCAGGCCAGGGCGATGTCCTCGCCGTAGGCGAAGGGCAGGAACTCCGGTTCGCAGGACCGCTCGGTGATGGCGTACTCGATCTGCGTGGCCACCAGCGGCGTCCAGCCGTGGCAGTCGGCCAGGGCGTTGGCCTTGGCGAGCCACCAGGCGGGAAAGTTCGAGGCGCCGATATAGTTCACCTTGCCGGCCCGCACGACGTCGTCGAGGGCTCGCATGATCTCGTCGATCGGCGTGGTGTAATCCCAGATGTGGATCCACAAGAGGTCGATGTAGTCGGTCCGCAGCCGGCGGAGTGAGCCTTCGATCGAGCGGCGTAGGTTCTTGCGATGGTTGCCGCAGGCGTTGGGGTCGTCGCCAGCGGTGAAGCCGTCGCCGAGCGAGTACTTCGAGCCGATGACGAATCGGTCGCGGCGGCCTTCGAGGAACTCGCCGAGAAACTCTTCGCTCTGGCCTTCCTGGTAGCGGTTCGAGGTGTCGACGTAGTTGCCGCCGGCGTCGGCGAAGGCGTCGAGAATGCGGCGGCTTTCGTCACGATCGGAGCCGATCGTGCCCCAATTGGTGCCAAAGGTGGCGCAGCCGAGGCAGAGCTCGGACACGCGGAGGCCGCTGCGGCCCAGGAGCTTGTATTTCATCGTCGGTCTTTCGACTGAGATTGGATGGAGAGGCCTCAATGAGGCCGATGATGGAACAAACCAGTTAAAACACGGCCGGATTCAATCAGGGCGTTACAGTCAATTTTCTTGGCCCCAGCGGGGCCGGGTCGTGTAGCCAGGGACGTGAGTCCCTGGAGTGCGAGTCTCGTTGATTTCAGCCCCATGAGGGGCGACATCGTTCACCATCCCAAGTTCGATGTCGCCCCTTCGGGGCTTCGTCTTCTCGCGGCGCGTGATCACCAGGGATTGACGTCCCTGGCTACACGATTTCGCCCCTCCGGGGCTCGTTACGCGACGGTTCCGTCCGGGTACTGCGTCATGCCGGCGAAGTGGATCTTGATCTTGCCGTTCTCGAGCACCCAGCTATCGGCGAATCGCATCTTGGCTTCGCCGTCGGGGGTCTGCATGGTGATGGCTTCAACGACCATCAGCGTCTGCGGCTTCTCGGTCTCGGCCCAGAAGGCCACTTCGGTTTGCAGATCCTGGATGCCGAGGATGCCCTTGAAGTGTTCGCGCAGCTCCTTGTGGCCGCGGAAGTAGCGGGGCTTCTTCTCGAAGCTGCTGATCAGCACGGCGTCGGTGGCGTACTGGGCGAGCAGACCATCGACGTCTTTGTCCAGGATGAGTTGAATGTGTTCTTCGTACATCCGGCCGAGCTTGGTGTCGGGCACGTTCTTGGTCGGGGCGGCGGCGAGTGGCATGGTTCAGATTCCTGTGGATTGAATTGTGTTGTGTGAGTTGAACGTTCGCGTCACTTAGCCGCGGAGCTACGCTCCGCAGGGGCGTGGGCGAGAGGCGTCGCTTTCTCGCGACGCCCCAGCGAGCCGTAGGCTCGCGGCTATTCAGCGTATGCTGATCGAACGCTTACAGCTTCGCGGAGTCGGCGTCGTACTTGAACTCGTCGACGGTGTAGCGGGAGATGACCGGCTTGTCGGTTTCGCAATCGCGAACGACCGCCCAGGTCTGATACGCGTCGAGCTTGATCCGCTGGCTGGCGGCCGCCGGCGGATTCCACACGCTGGCTTCCCAGCGGACGATAACCTTCACCTCGGCGCCGTCGCCGGTGATCGTGCTCTTGACCTGCTTGACCGTGTGGACTTCATCGAAGAACACGCGGATCACCCGCTCGTACCAGCTTTCAAACTCGGCCTGCGTGCGGAGCGTGGCTTCCGGGAAGACCATCTCGAGGCCATTGCTCGACACGAGCGGCAGCAGCTCCACGAGCGGTGCGTGCACGTCGAGCTTCTTGTACCAGGTCTTGGCCAGGGTCTCGATTTCCTTGGCGGTGAGCGGACGAACGGCGGCGGCTGTGGCCATGTGGATTGGTCTCCGTGTGTGTGCGGATGGCAAGGCACGCAAGCATAGGGCGCGTGTTGACGGCGGGGCGGCTCGCAAGTCAGGCGAGCGGGGCTCCGATTGCGCACGTGTTGCAGGGGCCGGCGGGCGCAGGCCGCAAAACCAGACCAACGGCTACGAATCGCGGCCAGAAAATGCGAGCGTGCCGATTGCCGCAGGGTCGGCTCGGTTGCGCAGGGCGACCTAGATTTGCTGGCCGCGCCGCCGTGACGTGCGGCGTTTCACCAATCCACAGTTGGGGTCCAATCCATGCGTAACATTCTGTTCCTCGTGTCGGAGTGGGGTTATTGGGGCGAAGAGCTGATCGGCCCGCTCGAGGCCTGCGAGAAGGCCGGCTACAAGATCGAGTTCTGCACGCCCACGGGCGACAAGCCGACCGCGCTCACGGTGAGCATGGACCCCAGCTACGTCGATCCGCCGCTAGGCCGCGCGGTCACGACGCCCGAGATGGCCGAGAAGGTCCGCACGTTCGACCGCTCGGGCCGCATGGACTCGCCGAAGAGCCTGAAGGCGTGGGTGCCGCAGCGTCCGTACCCTAGCTCGGCCAACTACCTCCGCGAGATGGAGGCTTACTACAAGCAGGTCGACGCGATCGTCGCGAACGACTTGGCCAAGTACGACGCGCTGGTGATCGTCGGCGGCAGCGGCGCGATGGTCGACCTGGCGAACAACGAGCGCGTGCACGAGCTGATCAAGGGCTTCGTGAAACTGGAGAAGCCGGTGGCCGCCGAGTGCTACGGCGTGGCGTGCCTGGCGTTCGCCCGCGACTTCCGCGAGAAGGTGAGTCTCATTAAGGGCCGCCGCGTGACCGGTCACCCGATCGACTACGACTACCTCGACGGCACGGGCTTCGAAGGCCCGCACGCCCTCGACGGCAGCAAGAAGGGTTTTGGCGACGGCTGGATCAACTTCGGCACGCCGTTCTACCCGCTCGAGTACATCCTCCGCGACGCGGTCGGTCCCGAGGGGCAGTTTATCGGCAACGTGGGTCATCAGACCTCGGTGCTGGTCGACTTCCCGTTCATCACGAGCCGCTCGACGGCGTCGTCGCTGGAGTGTGGGCGCCTGCTGGTCGAGGTGCTCGAGAACGGCGTCCGCCGCTACGGGTGGTGATTCATTTTGCCCCCGGTCATTGACCGAGGCTAATTCAAATCCCTCCGGCCCCCTCCCCCTTGATGGGGAGGGGGGCGACGCGGGTACCCGCTGCATCACCCCTCCCTAACCCTCCCCATCAAGGGGAGGGGACCAGAGATTCCTTTGACACACTCAATTTGCCTACGACCATGACAACGAACGCCACGCTCGCTAACACGACAGCCAAGGCCAAGCAGAGCCCGCAGCGCCAGCTCACCGGCCGGTTTGCCATTCTCGAACAATTGCGCGCCGACGGGCTGACGCACATCTTCGGCAACCCCGGCACCGTCGAGCAGGGCTTTCTCGACGCGATGTGGGAGTATCCGGATCTGCAGTACGTGCTGACGCTGCACGAGACGGTGGCCGTGATGATGGCCGACGGCTACGCTCGCGCCGCGCAGCGGCCGGCGGTGGTGCAGATTCACAGCTCGCCGGGGCTGGGCAACGCGATCGGCGCGATCTACCAAGCGTACCGCGGTCACGCACCGCTGGTGGTGCTCGGCGGCGACGCGGGCGTGAAGTACCAATCGATGGACGCCCAGATGGCCGCCGACCTCGTGTCGATGGCCAAGCCGGTCACCAAGTGGTCGACGATGGTCGTCGATCCCGCCTCGACGCTCCGCGTGTTGCGGCGGGCGATCAAGATCGCGGCGACGCCGCCGATGGGTCCCGTGTACGTGTGCCTGCCGCAGGACGTGCTCGACGCGATTACCACCGAACCGGTGCGGCCCACCTCGATTCCTTCGACGCGCGTGGCGCCGAACAACGAACTTCTGGAAGAAGCTGCCGACATGCTGCTGGCCGCCGCCCGGCCGATGATCTTCATCGGCAACGGCGTGGCGTGGTCGCAGGCTCATGCCGAGCTGGAGCGCGTGGCCGAGCTGCTGGGCGCCGAGGTGTGGGAAGCCGACGGCGGCGAGCTGAACATGCGGCACGATCATCCGCTGTACCGGGGCGGCTTGGGGCACATGTTCGCGGCGCAAAGCCGGCCGGTGACGACCAAGGGCGACGCCAATCTGATCGTCGGCACGTACATGCTGCCGGAAGTGTTTCCGTCGCTGGAGGACATCTTCGCCCCCGAAGCGAACACGATTCACATCGATCTGAACGCCTACGAAATCGCCAAGAATCACCCGGTGACGCTGGGACTGGTGAGCGATCCGAAGCTCACGTTGGCCCGGCTGGCCGAGGTGATCGAAGGCAAACAATCTAAGACCCACGCCAAGACGGCCGCCGATCGCACGGTAGCGATCGGCGCCGCCAAGAAGAGTGCTCGCGAGAAAGCACTCGAGCAGGACCGGGCCGACCGCGACCACGAGCCGCTGCATTTCTCGCGGTTCATGGAAGAGCTGGCCAAGCATCTGCCCAGCGGCGCGATCGTGTTCGACGAAGCGCTCACGAACTCGCCGCCGCTGACGCGGCACTTGCCGCCCACGCGGCCGGGGCACTTCTTCCAGACGCGCGGCGGGTCGCTGGGCGTTGGCATCCCCGGAGCCTTGGGCGCCAAGCTGGCCAACCCCGACCACACCGTGATCGGCGTCACCGGCGACGGCGGCGCGATGTACACGATCCAGGCCCTGTGGACCGCGGCGCGGCATAACATCGATGCCAAGTTCATCATCTGCAACAACAAGTCGTACCGGCTGCTGCAGTTGAACATCTCGGAGTACTGGAAGGAAATCGGCGAGCCGAGCCACGAGTTCCCGCTGAGCTTCGACCTGTCGAAGCCGGAGCTGCGGTTCGACCAGATGGCCCGCTCGATGGGCGTGCCGGCGGCGCGGATCGAAACGGCGGACGACATCCGACCGGCGATCCTACTAGCGCTGAAGACGCCGGGGCCGTTCTTGCTCGACGTCGTGCTGGAAGGCAACGTGCGGCCCGACCTGATCGGCGTGCGCTGCGGGCAGTAGCGACTTTCTCGAATCCTTTTGGGATCTCTCGCAAAGGCGCAAAGACGCAAAAGGGGGAACGCAAAGAAGACAGAAGAAAAGGGAATTGCTTTTCTGTTCTTACTCTGCGTCTTCCTTTGCGCCTTAGCGCCTTTGCGAGAGACAATTAAACGCGACCACGCCATACAAACAGGTTCCATCATGCGACTTGCAGGCAAGAAGATTGGGATTCTGATCGAAGGCGATTTCTTCGAGAACGAAATCTTCTATTACGACTTCCGGTTTGCCGAGGAAGGGGCCGAGGTGCATTTTCTCAGCCGGCTGTGGGGGCAGGGGGGGATCACGTTCCTGGGCCACGAGTACCGGGCGCCGTTTTACTGCCATGAGAGCTTCGAGCACATGAGCGACGAGGAACTGGCCTCGTACGACGCGATCATCGTCCCTTCGGGCATGGTGTCCGACCGCCTGCGTTACACCGAGAGCGTGCACAACACGCCGCCGGCGACGCAGTTTCTCGAGCGGGCGTTTGCCAATGGCAACATCATCAAGGGCATCATTTGCCACGGCCTGTGGCTGGTGGCGCCGGCGACGCACCTGGTGCGCGGCCGCCGGTTGACGTGTCACAACAACTTGCACGGCGATGCGCTCGCCTACGGCGCCGAGTATGTCGACCAGGACCTGGTCGTCGACGGCGACCTGGTGACCGCCCGCACCGGCAAACATTGCCATTTGCTTGCCAAGCAGATCGTGGAGATGTTTGTCGCCGAGCCGGCGCTGTGCGGTTGAGCAGGGCAGGGCAGGGCAGGGCAGTGTAGTCGTCTCGCTCCGCGAGACGAAGATTCCTCTCGCGGAGCGAGAGGGCTACACTGCGAATCCCTCTCGCGGATCGCGAGTAAGGCGCTGGCAATCTTTACCGCTTGGGCAAGCCGCTGCGCCCGGCCCCATAGCAAAGTTTCAGCGAGCCGCGCAACCGGTCCGTCACGCGCGGCATTTCTGGCGCCGCCGTTGAAGCCGGCGCCGGCGGTACGTCGATAACCCTCCGTACCACCCCACCAATCGGCGCCGAGCCCGCCCGTAGCTCCCCATCTGGCGTCACACCGTCTGCCTGGCAGGAGGCCACGCATATGGCACATCGAACCTTTCGCCGCACGGCGATGTTGCTCGTTGCATTGGGATGCCTTGGGGGCCGCGTAACGCCTGCCGCCGCCCAAGACGTCACGACGTCCACCGTCTTCGAATCGTCCCTCGTCGCCGAGGTGCTGGCTCCGCCGGTGACCACGACCGTGATTGACCCCGCGGTGATCGCCCCCGTGTTGCCCACGCCGACGCCTCCCGAAGAGTTTCTCAACGGCGCCGTGCCGGTTTCGCACAACGCCGCCGTCGCAGCCTGCGACGTGCGCCGCTGGTATATCGGTCTTAACGGCGGTTGGCAGGAACGCGAAACGGTGCACGAGGCGGGCGATCCCACGACGTTCATCATTTTCGACAGCGGTTTCTTGATCAACGCTCAACTTGGCTACCGCTTCGACTTGTTCCGCGTCGAGGCCGAGTACTCGTTTATGAACAACGCCGTCGATCAAGCCGGCTCCGGCGGCGCCGTTTCGTCGTCTTCCGGCAACATCGGTCTGCGAGCGTTCATGGCGAATATCTACCACGACTTCAATCTATTCGATTGGCTGTGGGAGCCGTATGTCGGCGCCGGCATCGGCATTTACCAATCGGAGATCAACAGCATGTATCCGGACTTCTTCGGCACGGTGCCAGGAGACCCCCTGTTTCCGAGAATGCCGCTGAACACCACGAGCGACATGCCGCTGGCTTACCAGTTCCGCGTGGGCGCATCGCGGCCGGTGGGACAGCGCACCGAACTGCTGATCGGCTACCGCTATTTCCGAGGCGAGGAGCTGGAGTTCGCCGCTGCGCCGTTTGCCACGCCGGCTGCGCCGACGTTTCATCCCGACGGCGCCGACATTCATAGCCTGGAAGCGGGCCTGCGGATTCGGTTCTAACGAGCCGCATCGATCGAAGGCGTCCGGAGCCGCACTATGTCGACCCCCGCCGCAGTCCCCAGGCGAGCGCAGCGCTCGCGCCGCGCGTGCACCCCCGCGCGCGGCCGCGCTCCCGCCTGGCGGACGGCGTGGGGCGCGGCGATGGTGATTGTCGCCTGTGGCGCCGCGGCTGAGGCGCAAGAAACGACGCCCTATCCCAACGGCACCTCCGGCATCAAGGCCGGCACGGTGCCGCCGCCTGGACACTACTGGTTGTTTTACAACCGGATCTACACGGCGGACGAGCTGCGCGACGCCAACTCGCAGATCACCGAGGCGCCGGGCGGCGGCCCGCTGGGGTTCGACCTCACCGGTTACGCCAACGTGCACCGCTTTCTGCACGTCACCCCTTACGAGATACTCGGCGCCAACTTCAGTTGGAACATCGTGCTGCCGCTGGTGAACATCGACATGGACATCGCCGGCTACGGCGTACACGACAACGAGTGCCGCATCGCCGACATGAATATGGAGCCGTGCGCGCTCGAGTGGCATGAGCCGCAGTGGGACTTCGGCTTCGTCTATGGTTTCTTCGCCCCCACGGCCCAGCGCAGCGCCGCACGGCCCGCGCTGCCGGGGAAGAAGTTCTGGACGCACTACATCGGCCCGGCCGGCACGTACTACTTCGACGAGGAGCGGTTGTGGTCGCTGTCGTTCTTGTCGCGGTACGAAATGCCGACCAAGCGGCAGGACGGCGTCGACATTCACCCGGGGCAGAATTTTTCGTTCGAGTGGGGGTTCTCGCGGAACGTGCAGCAGACGTACGAGATCGGCATCTCGGGCTACTGCTCGTGGCAGACCACTTTGGACGAGGGCAGCGACGTCACCTACGTGAACGTCCGCGACCGGGCGTTCGCGGCGGGGCCGGAGGTGCAGTACTTCTCGCCGACGCTGAAGGTGGGATACCACCTGCGTTCGTGGTGGGAGTTCGGCGTGCGCGACCGGACTCAGGGCGAGATCATCACGCTGACGATTGTGAAGCCGTTTTGAGCGCGTGCGGTCGTGCATGTGGAGGCTCGCTCGGCGGGCGGACTGGTCGCTTAAGCGACCAGTCCGAAGTGCCGTGGGAGCGTGGATTCCGAGAGATCTCTACACGCGGAAGCGGAAGTCGCGCCGGGCGAGCTCGGCCGCGGCGCGGATTGCGGCCACCATGCCGGACGACTCCGCCTTGCCCTGCCAGGCGATGTCGAATGCGGTGCCGTGCGCGACGCTCGTGCGGACGATCGGCAATCCCAGCGTGATGTTCACCGCCCGATGCATCCCGAGCAGCTTCAGGGCGATGTGGCCCTGGTCGTGATACATCGCCACCACGGCGTCGAACTCGCCGCCCTTGGCCCGGAGCATCAGCGTGTCGGCCGGCAGCGGCCCCGCGGCGGCGACGCCGTCGGCCCGGGCGAGCCCGACCGCGGGCGCGATGATCCGCGTTTCCTCGTCGCCGAACAGTTCCTCCTCGCTGGCGTGAGGGTTGAGCGCGCAAACGCCGATTTGCGGCGTCTCGACGCCGAAGCCGCGGTTCATTACGGCGCTGGCCAGCCGGCACTTCGCGGCGATCATCGCGGGCGTGAGCTGGCCCGGCACCGTTCGTAGAGCACAATGCAACGTGGTGTGCACGACGCCCAAGCCGGCGCGCGAGTGCGGCAGCTCGTCCTGGGGCAAGTAGAGCATCATCGCGAAGTCTTCGACCCCGCACAGATCGGCGAGCAGCTCGGTGTGGCCGGGGTAGAGTTGGCCCGCGGCGTGAAGCGCCGCCTTGCTGAGCGGCGCCGTGACGATGCCCGCGAACTGGCCGGCCAGCGTTCGCCGCGTGGCCAGCACCACGGCTTCGTAAGCGGCGTGGCCCGTCCGCTCGTCGACCTTTCCCGGTTCGGCGGCCAGCACGTCGTCGTCGCCCACAGGCAGGCAGGCGATGCGCGTGGGCGTCGATGGCTCGAGCCCCAATTGCGAGAACGTCGACACCGAATCGATCGCGTTGACCGTTGCCGGCGAGCCGACCAGGTCGACGGCGCGCTGCACGATCTCCGGATGGCCAAGCACGACGGGCCGGCAGCATTCATGGACCCGTGGGTCTGTCCAGGCCCGCACAATGACCTCGGGGCCCACGCCCGCGGCATCGCCGAGGGTGATCGCGAGCAGGGGCTTTGGAGTCGGTTCAGACATGGGGCGTGCGTGCGACGAGGTTGCCCGTGGGGCAAGGAAGGGGACGAGCGTGTGCAGAGATTGTAGGACGGCCCGTGCCGGCGGCAACGGGCGCCGCGGCGGGCGTCGGTCGTGTAGAATGAGGCAGACCGTCAATGCAAGCATACGCCATGTCAACGACTGAATCAGAAGAACTCGTGCTGGCCTACCGGACGCCGGATTCGGTCGAGGCGCGGGCGCTCGCCGCCGAGCTCGAAGAGGCCGACATTGCGGTCAAGATCGTGGGCGACTTCCGGGATGTCGCGTATGCCGGGCTCAGCGCCAGCGGGATGGCCGACAAGGAATTGTGGGTCGCGGGTTCCGACGCGGGGCGGTGCGAAGAAATCGTCGCGGATTGGCGGCACCGGCGAGATGCCGCCGTCGAACGACGACGAGTGCAGGAAGCCGTCGCTGAAGAGCGGCGCCGCGCCGACGCCGAGCCCTCGAAACCAAAGAAGTTTCAGTTCTCGATGCGCACCGTCATGATCGCGACGACCCTTGCTGCGGTCGCATGGTTGAGCGTCTTCGAGCGAAACGCTGAGCGGCAGAACGTGTACATGGCGGTGATCGCATTAGTGGCCGCGTGGACGGTCACCGTCATGTCTTTTGCCGCCGCGTGGCGTCGCGTCGTCCGGCGAGCCCACGCCAGCGACGACGACGAACAGGACGCCGATGACTCGACGAGGCACACGACGTGACGCGGATCTTACCTCCCTTGGCATCGCTGTCGCTGATGCTGTTTGCGACGGCGATCGTGTTGGGCCTGTCCATCGGCGATCTCTACGCCGATCCGATCACTGCGTCGACCATCGGCTGGCGCGGCCGCCACATGCTCGTGGGCGTCGCGGCGGCGCTGGCGGTCGTGTTCGTCGAGAGCATCATCGTCACGTATTTCATCGGCACGGGCCGGTGGTGCAAGGAAGTGACCGAAACCTATCAACTGCCGCGCGGCGACTTGGCCCAAAGCACGCAACTGAAGCGGCGGACGTTTCCGCTGGCCGTGGTCGGCATGCTCACCGTGGTGGGCGTGAGCGCACTGGGGGCGGCGTCGGATCCCGGCACGGGTCGGCCGGGCACGGCGGACATGGCGACGTGGCACCTGGCGGCGGCATTCGGCGGGCTCGCGATTGTCGCCTGGACCTATTATCAGGCGTGGGTCAACATTGCCGCCCAGCAGCGAGTGATCGAGCGGATCGTCGCCCAGGTGCAGCGGATCCGCCAGGAGCTGGGGCTCGATGACGCCGCGCCGGCGATCCTCGCCGGCGCCGCAGCGGGCTCGCCCAGTTAGCCGCCGGGCTTGCCCGGCGCGAACCGCAACGGAGGGGGCGGAATGGTCGCTGTCCCCCGCAAAACCGAAAAAACCGGCCGAAAAACTCGCTTCAGGGCGCTCCGGGCTGGCAGATGACACGCTAGCTTGGGGAACTATACTAAGAAGTTCGGGCAAGTCGGGAAGGACGCTGCCTTGAGTTCATCATCATTGAGTCGCGCGGGATATCGATCGCCCATGTCCAAGGCCCTGACGATCTTTGGCATGGTCGTCGCGGGCCTGGTTGCGTTGGTGTTCACGGCGGATATGGCCCTTGGCATCCCCTTCGAAGGCGCCGACTGGAAAATGGACATCGGCGCGATCATCGCTGCTGGCATCCTGGGGTATCTCTCCTGGGACGCCTTTCGCGACGCGCGCTAACCCCGGGGCCGCAGTTTCTTGGCGCGGAATCTCCGCCGCGGGCCCGACGTCTTTGGTCGCGACTACGCCGCCGCCCGCAGGATCGAGCGTTGGGGCCGCGCGGCGTTGGCCTGGCTCAGGCGCGAGGTGATCTGCCCGAGAGTTTCCAGCTTCGCTAGGCCGTCATTCGCCGCCTGGATGATCTGATCGATCGCCAGTTCCGCTTGGCGCCACGGCTGCGACTCGGGCATGCCGGCCTGCGCAAGGTCGATGTTCACGAGGGCGGGACTCTTTGACGCCGCTGCCAGCAGAGGGGGACGGCGGCGAAGCATGTCGGTCCAGCGGGCCATCCGCGGCACCGTGGCATGCGGCGTAAACTGCCAGACGCCGAAGGGCAGGGCACGCGCCGGCATCGTATCGCGGCCGGCGCCCACGACCACCCCCAGCACGCCCTGAGCCCGCAAGGTGCGGGGCCACGAGCCGCCCACCATGTCGGGACGGGCCTGGATGATCTCGACGCTCATGCCCGTCGAGCGCAGGAGCACGAGGCGGCGCGCCAATTCGTGGCCGGCGGTGCGTTCGTCTTGCGATTCGGATGTCGGCGCGTCCAGAAGCAACGCCGCGTCGGCCCCGCTGCGAACGGCGCCCCAGGACGCGAGGGCCTCGATTTGTGAAATCTGATCGACCGACCACGTGGCCGGGATGCGTTGGTCGACTAATCGCCGGCTCATTTCGCGGGCCGCCGCCAGCGGGACGCGGTGGGGCCATTGGACGATGACAGCGGCCTGAATTCGGGGCAATTCCGTGTTCATGAAACCCTGATTCCCTGGGTGAGCGTAGAGCTGAACGCGCGGCCCCAAGCCCGCATTGGCCGTCCCCATTGGAATCGGGCGACGGTTGTGCCGGACTCGACCTCGGCGGCCGCTGGCAACCGTGAGACCGCTTCGGCAAGGTTTGCGGGTCGGGCAAACCGCGGCCGGCGGCGCCCACGGCCCGCAGGCGCCGGGGAGGGCGATGGAGTCGAGGCCCGTTTGGACTGGTCGCTTAGCTTAAACGACCAGTCCGAAGTGGGCGTAAGAACACGTTCGTATTTTATGCAGCGGTGGCAAGCGGCGTTTTTCGGC
>CAYSFP010000074.1:0-22301 GCA_964430075.1 uncultured Planctomycetaceae bacterium
CTACGACAACAGTCGCGTAGCGATCACGAAGATCACCGGCAGCCGCAGCCGGCAAAACTGATGCTGACCTTGCTCGGTACGAGGCTGAAGCTCTGGAAAGTAACTTCGGGGCTGAGTTGGAGCGGAAGATTCTGTCTGCCGAACTCGCAGAGGGGAAAAGCGTTCGAGAAGGGGGCCGCATCCGCCAAGAATACGTGCGTCGTTTCGCGGCTGTTCGTGGTGCAAGTCGAGGTCAAGCGTTGGCTGTTGGCGAGTGAATCTCAAAGCAAGGAGCTTCGGAACTGCAATCGAGCGTCCTTACACCGAAGCAATTTTCCGCCGCAGCAACGCGGTGAGCAAGCTCACTCGACGGCTAGAACCAATGGGCCGTCTACGGCGGAAACGAGGGAAGGGGTTGCCCGAAGCTCGTGCTCGTTACTCGAATTGCTTCTTCGGAGCGGACGAGGTGCTATATCGCCGCTGAGGCGGGAGCCGTTCCCGCTCGCGTGGTGACGTTTATCTCGCGACCAAGCCGGTACAAATACTTCGTCAATCGGTCGGCAGTCATGCGAGAAATCTTACCGCTCAGCAACTCGCTCACTCGCGGCTGCGGAATATCGAGCAGCTTTTCAAGCTGGCGAGGCGTGAGCTTCTGCTTCTCAATCGCCTTAAGAATCTCGATGTGGAGCGAGGTCTTGACCCGCAGCACGGCGGCTTCCTCTGACGAGAATCCCAAATCTTCAAAGACGTTTCCCCGCGTGACGTGCGTTGGTTCATTTTTCTTTGCGTACATTCTTCTTCTCCTCCAACAATCTCGCTTTCACGGCCTTGAGGCGGGTGGAAGCGATGTTTAAATCAGTACGGCTGGTTTTGGCCGACCGTTTGACGAACCCGTGGAGCATATGCAGGGTATTTCCGACTTTGGCGAGATAGATGAGCCGGTACCAACCGGAGTCATCCATTTGCCGCAACTCGAAAACGCCCTGACCAATCGACTTCATCGGTCGACTGTTGAGCGGGCGTTCGCCCACCTGCATTCGCCGGATGTCGGCGCCGAGGTCTTCGCGAATCGCCTTTGGAAAGCTTCTTACGACTTCCAGGCTATCGCCTTCCCAGGCGACTTCGGCATCCTGCTGCTTGGACATGCTCGGCTCGGTCTCCGTTAATACTAAATGTAGTATACACAATTGAGTATGATTGTCAAGCTCTCCCGAAGAACTAGGTGGGCGGTCGGCAGTCCTTGCGACCGTTTGCAAACACCGTTGGAGGTGCGATATCTTCGGCCCTCAGAGCGGCACGGATAGGCCGCTCTGACTGTCGATGTTCGTTAAACGCTTTGACTGTGGCTTCTTGGAAGCCAACGCATCCGGCAAACCCGACGACCAATCGGGCTAAGGAGAGGGAACTAACCATCCCTCATGCGTTGGTGCTGTAGAGCTGGGTTGCATGGAGACGTGCTCGCCCAGCTCGATGGAGGCTGCGAAGCCTAATCCGGCTCACCTTGTTTGTGGACGAGTAATCCTTCGCTTCTATCCAATGCCTTTTCTTGGCGGCGAATTTGCCGCGAGCGTGGGCGATGCGGAAATACTTTTGCCCTTGGGCAAGAGCCGTCATGTTTCAAAGCGGGTGAGGTCCTCTGACCAAATCCCGTCCACGGGGTTCGTCTCCTTCGGGAGCGTTCAACGTCGGCCAGCGTCGGGAGTAACCAGTCGGTGACGCCTGGTTTCGCACGATGACAAGTGCGGCTAGCCTCGTAAGTCGAGGCGGATGAATAGCTCAACGACGAAAGGGAAGTAATTCCTTGCTGGTGAGTGCTCAAAGAGTCGGTGCTGAATATCTCTGGCCAGCGGCGATAGGCAACGACGAAAGGGACGACAGCAATTGTCTTCTAAAGAAGCTGGAAGGGGCGAGGGACCTTTGGGCCTCCCGTCCCTTCCGTCCGTGGTTGGAAGCTTAGCGGGTAAACCGAACTGTTTCGGGAGAAACGGTTCGCTTTATCAGCGAATCTACGGTGAACGCGATAGGTCTGCTTTGCAGACCGGAGGTTTCACCGTGTGGTTATTGAAGCGGTACGCCTATGGAATTGGCGGCGTGCAACTTGGAATGTAGTTGCCGCCGCCAAGGCGTCCGCTTTCTAGAGGTCATTCAGAAAGGAGCGGTTCTTCGGGAGGTCGCCAAACTCCGACGCGGCGACTTCTACCAACGAGGCGACGATTGCTGCCTGTGGTTTCGGGAGAAACGGGGGCTGTCGCGGGAGATTCCCGTTCGCCACGATCTGCTAGGGTATCTCCGCGCCTACCTGGCGGCCGGAGGATTGGAGCACGCGAACAAACCTACACCGCTGTTCCGAACCGCCATTGGCCGAACGAAGGAACTGACCGGGCGCGGCATGACGCGCAACGACATCGAGCGGATGGTCAAGCGGCGACTTCGCGATGCGGACCTGTCGATGGAGTACTCGCCCCACTCCTTCCGGGTGACTTCGATTACTGATCTGCTCAGCCAGGGGGTTCCACTCGAAGACGTGCAGTACCTTGCCGGCCACGCCGACCCGCGGACCACCCGGCTCTACGACCGCCGGAAACGGAGGGTGACCAGGAATATCGTGGAACGTATTTCCGTCTAATCACACCGTCGCGGCGCAGTCCCAATCGGTCAAGAATATCGCCAATGTCCGTGCTTGTGCCAGCGGAGATGCGACGATGGCGAATCGCTGCTTCTCGCGTCTGCAAAATCTCCTCCTGGTCGAGATCGCCAAGCTCGACGCCGATTGCCGGCTGGTTCTCCCTACGCAGCCATCTATCGCGATCACCCGTTTCTTGAGCCCTCGGACCAGGCTCAATGGCTCCGGCGAATTCTCGATCGACCGGATGTCCGCACGACGCTGCACCTGAATTGAGAATATTTTCCGTCGAGCCTGTCACAGTCGAGAGCGTAGCGTGTCTATGCCATCGGGGAGCTGATTTCCTGATGGCAATGAGGACACGATCCATGTCGCAATTGAAAGATCGGATCGCCCTGGTAACCGGGGCGTCGAAGGGCATCGGAGCAGGGATTGCCAAGGAGCTGGCCGCGGCCGGGGCAGCGGTCGTCGTGAACTACGCGACCGATCGGGCGGGCGCGGATGCCGTAGTGAAGCAGATTACGGACGCCGATGGCCGTGCCGTAGCAATTCAGGGCGATGTCTCGAAATCGAACGACGTGCATCGGCTGTTCGTCGAACTCGGAGAAAGGTTCGGCTCGCTCGATATCCTGGTAAACAATGCCGGCGTCTACAAAACGATGTCGCTTGAGGAACTCACCGAGGATGAATTCCACCGGGAGTTCAACACGAACGTCCTCGGCCCGTTGCTAACGATTCGAGAATCGCTGAACTACTTTGGTCCAAACGGCGGCAGCGTCATCAACGTCGGCTCGGGCGCATCGCGAATGTGTCCGCCCGGCTACTCGATCTACGCCGCCAGCAAAAGCGCCCTGGATACGATCACTGGCGTCCTCGCGAAAGAATTGGCTGCGCGAAACATCCGAGTCAATTCCGTCAACCCGGGGGCCACGTTGAGTGAGGGTACGAAGTCGGCTGGTTTGTACGGCGCTGGCAGCGAGTTTGAGCGCAAGCTTGTCGCCATGACGCCGCTCGGCCGCATCGGGACGCCGTCTGACATCGCGAAAATTGTCGCCTTCCTTGCGTCAGAGGATTCCGGCTGGCTGACGGGCGAGGTCATTCTGGCATCCGGCGGCCTGCGGTAATCGTCAAGACGAAGTGGTTCAGATCAATCAAGGAGCACGCATGGCTGCTTACATTGCCTGCCGGCGACGCTGCTATACTGCAACGTTGCCCCTCTGAAGCTAGAGCCCGTCGAGGCGGGCGGTTTTCGCGAATTCCTAGGTCGTTCGTCATGATTTTGCTTCGATGCATGCTGGCACTGGCGGCGGCGGGGCTGCCGCTCGCGGCGGCGGCTCAGGACTCGTCGCGCGGGGCCGGAGGCGTTCGCAACGTCATCCTGCTGATCGGCGACGGCATGGGGCCGCAGGAGGTCAACCTGCTTACCCTCCATGCCCGCTACGCCAAAAGCTCCGAAGCGCCGGGCCGCGTCGCCGCGATGGAACGCCTGATGAACGACGGCTACGTGGGCATCGTCCGCACCGAGCCGCACGGCGCCATGGTGGTCGACTCCGCAGCCGCCGCCACGCAGCTCGCCACCGGCGAGTATGCCGGGTCGGAGATGATCGGCATCAACTTTCGCGGCGAGCGCGTCGAGACGGTCGTCGAGGCAGCACATCGCGTCGGTAAGAGCGCGGGTCTGGTCACCAACACGCGCATCACCCATGCCACGCCGGCCTGCTTCGCCGCCCACCAGACCAGCCGGCACAAAGAGAACGAGATCGCCGTCGACCTCCTTGCCAACCGCGTCGAAGTGCTGCTCGGCGGTGGGCTGCGCAATTGGGTCCCGCAAAGCATCAATGGCGGCGACGACGCCACCTACGCCGCGCTCATGAACATGACCGGCGCCGCGTATCCGGCGACATCCTATCGCAAAGACAATCGCAACTTGCTGCTCGAAGCGCGTGGCGAGTATCGCATGGCATTCGACCGTCATCAGCTTGCGGCATCGTCGTCGATGCCGCTGTTGGGATTGTTTGCCGACTCGGAGCTCCCCGATGCGCTGCTCGAACGCGTGGCGCTCGCGAACGACGCGACGCGCGCCATTCCCACGCTCGTCGAGATGGCGACCAAGGCGATCGATCTGCTCAGCGAGGATCCCGATGGCTTCTTCCTGATGGTCGAATGCGGGCAGATCGACTGGGCCGGCCACAATAACGACGCGGGCGTCATGCTCCACGAAATGCTGCGTATGGATGCGCTGGTCCGCGTTGTGGCGCAGTGGGCGCGCGAGCGCGACGACACGCTCCTGCTGGTCACGGCCGATCACGAAACCGGCGGCTTCGGCTTCAGCTACTCCGGCCGGCCGCTGCCGCCGCCCGCAGAGTTGCCGGGCAAGGCGTTTGCCGACGAGGACTTTGCCCCGTACTTCAATTACGCGCCGCCCGAGTTGCTCGATCTGCTCTACGCCCAGCGGGCCAGTTTCTTCACGATGTTCACGGAGTTCGACCGCCTGCCCCCGATCGAGCAGACGCCCGAGCGCTTGGTCGAAATCGTGAATGCCAGCTCCGCGGCAAAGATTACGCTCGCAGACGCCGAGGCGGCGCTCATCCGCACGAAGAATCTGAACTTCGTCGCAGGCCATCCGTACTTGAACTCGCCCACCGTGCCCAAGGTCTGCGATTTCGAGGCGTTCTACGTGTACGGCGAGAACCTGCGGATGAACCAGTTGGCGCGGCGGCTCGCTCCTCAGTGGCACGTCGTGTGGGGCTCGGGGACGCATACGAGCACGCCGGTGCTCGTCATCGCCTACGGGCCTGACGAGGCGGCGAAAAAGTTCACGGGCATCATGCACGCGACCGATGTTGGAAAACGGATGATTGACCTGGTCACGGCGGGACAATCCTCGCGCACAGCCGGCGCCGGGCGCTAGAATGCAGCACGATGGCAGCAGCGAATTCCTTTTCCGAACGGGCGATCGGCATCGTAGCCGAGAACAAACTGCGCGCGGCCATCGAAGCGGACGAGTTCGACAACCTGCCCGGCTTTGGTAAACCATCGCCGCTGATCGACGAGCCGTACGACGCCTTCTGGTGGGTGCGACGCAAGTTGCGAACCGAACAGCTCCCGACTCATCCGCAGGACGGATGGTTTTCAACCGGGTTGGGGATGTGGTGACGGCCGCCACATCGAGACGGGGCGGCGAACGTGTGAAGGCTTGTATGGCGACGCGATCGACCATGGGTGATCGTTTGGCAACCGACTCTCTCAACGCGGCGCCGATTGTCGAACTCGACGGCGTTGGCTATCGCCAACCAGGCGTCGACATCCTCGCCGATGTCACGTGGAGCATCGCGCCCGGCGAACATTGGGCGATCCTTGGTCCCAATGGATGCGGAAAGACCACCCTGCTCCGCATCGCCTGCGGCTACGTTTGGCCGACCAGCGGCGTGGTGCGACGCCTGGGCCAGGAACTGATCGACCTGTCCGAGTTGCGACGATCGATCGGCTGGGTCGCCACCGATCTGGCGCCGCAGATTCCTCCGCGGGAGCGCGCGATCGAGACCGTCGTTTCCGGCAAGTTCGCGCAAGTGGGTCTCAAGCGACTTGGCGACATGCAGCCCACGGCCGACGACTTTGCCGCGGCGGCCGAGCTGCTCGCGCGCATGAACTGTGCCTCGCTGCGGGACAAACCGTTTGGCGTCCTCTCGCAGGGCGAGCGGCAGCAAACGCTCGTCGCCCGGGCGCGGATGGTCGACCCGCTGCTGGTCGTGCTGGACGAACCGTGCGCCGGCATGGATCCGGGCGTGCGCGAGCGGTTCCTGTACTGGCTCGATCAACTGACGGCGACCAGTTCGTTGCCGGCGATCGTCTTTGTGACGCATCACGTCGAAGAGATCATGCCCACGTTCGATCGCACGCTGCTCATGAGCGCGGGCCGCATCGCCGCCGCCGGCGCCACGGCTGACGTGGTGACTGCCGCCCGATTGGCGACGACCTACGGCGTCGGCGTCGAGCGGCTGGAACGCGCCCACGGTCGCGTGTGGCCCATCTGGTCCGAGCCGTGAGTTTGCGGGGGGCAGCATTCGATTTGCGTTTATTGAGGGCTGCGCTGTAAATGATTCCACGATCTGGATGGCTATCGGCTATCGGCCGGAAGACGGTATGTTTCTTCTGGCCGATAGCTGAAAGCCAATAGCCGACAGCCAGCGTGGCTCATTTGTTGCGCAGACCTCAATTAAACCCTGAGTTGGCCGCGTCTCGCGAAATTACTGGACTGGCCGCCCAGGATGGGCGACAATTGCGCGCTGAGGCAAATCAGCGGCCAGCTTGCCGCGCAAGGAACAGAGAAATGCGGGGGTAGGGTCATGGCGCGAACGATTCGCAGGATGCCGGGGCTTTTACAGGCGGCCGGGACGATCTGGTTGGGGATTTCCGCCGCGGTTGCGCTGGCTCAGCAAGGACAACCCCAGGGCCAGGTCGGCGGGAACGGCGCGCCGCCGGTCAATGCGGTCAATGGCGGTTTCGGCCAGGGCTTTATCGGGGCTGGCAACGGCCTCGGCATCGGCGGCAATCAGAACGGCGCGGCCGGCGGCGCCGCGTCGGCGGACTTTGACTCGTTGATCGACCTGATCGTCTCCACCGTCGAAGCCGATTCGTGGCAGGAGAACGGGACCGGCGAAGGCGATATTCAGCCGTTTCCCAACGGCGTGTGGGTCGATGCGGCAGGCAACCTGCGCACCGGGCGCGACCGGTCGCGCGCTCCCGAGTTGGCGTCGGTGCGCCGCCGTGGAGCGGCATCGACGGCGGTCGCTGATCGCGACAAGCCGACCGACGTCCCGGCGGGCGATGCGCGAAGCCCGAGCCCGTTGCGCTACGTCTCGCTGCCGCGCCTTGAAGCAGCGATTGCCCAGCGGCAGGACGCTCATCAGCCGCTCGACCCGGCCATGCTCACGCTAGCCGGCCTGGAGCGCGTCCAGTTCGTCCTCTCCTACCCCGAAACCGGCGACCTCGTGCTGGCTGGCCCTGCGGGAGATTGGCGGACGACCCGCGAGGGACTGGTGAGCGCCGAGACGGGCCGCCCGGTCGTTCGCTTGGACGACCTGCTGACGCTGTTGCGGCGGTACGCGACGGAGAAGTCGCCTGCGTTTGGCTGCTCGATCGTCCCGCGTCAGGAAGCCTTGGCCCGGGCCCAGGAGTTCCTCCATGCGTCGGCGGCCGAGCCGATCGAGCCCAGCCAACGACAGCAATGGTTGGGCCAGTTGCGAGATTCCGTCGGCGTGCAGGATGTCGAGTTCTACAACATCGACCCCAACACGCGCGTGGCCGGCGTGCTGCTCACGGCCGACTACCACATGAAGCTGGTGGGCATGGGCCTCGCCGACGGCGTGCCGGGCGTCAAGAGCTACCTGCAGACCGTGCGGCTTGACCGCGGCGCTCAGCCGCCGCCGATGGCTATTTTGCGTTGGTGGTTCTCGATGCCGGCCGCCAATGTCGCGGCAAGCGACGAGGCCGACGCCTTCGCGCTGCCGGAGAACTGCGTGCAGGTGCTCAGCGAGAACAAGATGATGGAAGCCCGCGGGCAACTCGTTCACACGGGCCAATCGGACGAGTTGAATACTCGGTTTGCCGAATCGTTTACACGCGAGTTCGCCGCGCTGGCGGACAAGTATCCGATTTACGGTCAGCTTGCGCGGATCTTCGAGCTCTCGCTCGCGCTGGCGGTCATCGAGAAGGAAGGACTCGCCGCCAAGGTCAATTGGAATCCCTCGCTGCTGATGGACGGCCAGCGGCTGCGGCTGCCCCGGCTGGCCACCCCCAAGGGCGTCGAGACGGTGATCAACCACCGCGTGATCGGCGGTCGGCACATCATCGCTGGCGTCAGCGGCGGCGTGTGGGTCGACGGCGCGAGGAGCCTGGCGATCGCCCCGGCCGACGGTCGCGTCGCTGCCTCGCTGGCCAGCATGCGGACCAAGCCGGCGACCGCGGTGCAGCCGGAGAGCCCCGCGGGCGACGCCGTGGATCAGCCCCTCGTCTGGTGGTGGGATTAGCCGCCGCGCTTAAGAGGCCTCACGCGCTTCGGGGGGACGCCCGACCTCGCCATGGCGTGGAGTTGCGCTGCTCTCGAGGACTTGCTCGAGCAGCCGGCGACGATGGCGTCGCAAGGCCACGAACGCGATGATGCCGACGGTCGCGAGAGCGACAACCGTGATGGCCAACTCGGTTTCCCGCACCATGCCGCCGATCGCGTCCTGGTCGAAGACTTCTCCCAGGTAGTACGCAACGGCGAAGAACACGCTGACCACGATGGTCGCGCAAACCAGATCCCACAGCAAGAACCGCCGAAACGGCATGCGCACGACTCCGGCTGCGAGGTACACGGGTCCCCGCACGCCCACCATGAATCGCGACAATAGGAGCACCTTGAAGCCATGCCGCAGGATGGCACGTTCGAATTGCTCTTCGCGCTCAGCATGCACGAGCTTCGCCAGGCGGGGATGGCGCCGCACCAGGCTGTGGCCGAATCGGCGGCCGATGCCGTACATGGCGGCGTCGCCGATGAGGGCGCCGGCAAGGCAGGCGACGTAGGCCGCCGGCGTCAACAAGTCGCCCTGGGCACTCTGGACGCCGGCGTAGACGATCGCTACTTCCTCGGGCAGCGGGAGCCCGCACCCGGTCAGCACCATGAAGGAGAAGATGCCGAGGTAACTGCCGGATTGGAGGAGCCAGTCGAACATCCTGTGCTCTCGCTTGCGGCGGCCGCATCGTGGCGGAGGCGTGCGGCCGGACGTTCCCATTCTACCATCGGATCCTGGATGCGGCGCGACCAGTTCAATTGTCGGCGCCGCGGCCAGCGATCGTTGGCACGCCGCGCGCTAGCACGCGCTGCGGCGGCTACGCAGGCCGCCAGCGGTGGCTGTCGAGATTGAAGGCGTGCACGTCGAATGCGTCGGGAGAATTGTTCCCGTCGGGCGGACACACGAGCACGGCGCCGATGTCCGGGTGCGTCGCGCAGTACTCGGCGGCGCCGCCGGGGCCGAGAATATACAACGCCGTGGACAGCGCGTCAGCCTCGGCTGCCGTGGTCGCCACGGCGGTGGCGGTGAACACGCCTTCGGCGGGCCAGCCGGTGCGCGGATCGATCAGGTGGCCGTAGCGGCGCCCGTTTTCCATGAAAAACTGCGTGCCGGCGCCGCTGGTGCCGAGGGCTTCGTCCCGCAGCACGATCTCGCCGACATGGCGGTGACGCTCATGCGGATGGGGTACTCCGATGCGCCACCCGGGCGTGGGGTCGCCGCGATCCCGGCCGCGGGCCGAGACGCTGCTGCCGCCGCCGTGCATCAGAAAGTCGTCGACGCCGCGCTGAACAAGCACCTCACTGGCACGGTCCAGCGCGTAACCTTTGCCGACGGCATTGAGGTTGATTTCGATGTCGGCCGCGTGGAATTCAATCGTGCCCGCCGCGTGGTCGAGGACGATGTTGCCGCCATCGACCGAGCGCAGAGCCTCAGCAATTTCGGATGCCGCAGGCACGCGGCCTTCGCGGCGCAAAAACCCCCACAATCGGGAGAGCGGGCCGCTGGTCAGGTCAAACGCTCCGCGCGTTTCGGCTTGGAGCCAAACGCAGAGCTCCAACAGGGAAAACAGCCGCGACTCGACGGGCACGGGCTTGACGCCTGCCCGACGATTGATCTCGATAATCTCGCTGGTCTCGCGAAAGATCGTGAGCTGCGCTTCGAGTTCGTCGATCAAATCGAGCGCTGCCATCGCGGCGTCGTTCGCCGCCGACCCGTCGGCCGCGTGATATTGGAGAGAGAACTCGCACGCCATCGCGCGGCGCGTGACGTGCAGCTTGGCGGCGGCGGCCGCCGCCAGCGGCCCCATGGCATGCAGATTGGGACTGTCCGCTGGTCCCAGGGCTCGATCCGCCAGCGAGCGCACGCGTGCCAACACGGATCGACCGCGCAGGAAGTCGCGTCGGGACGTCGGTTTCTCGTCAGGCATCGATGCATTATAACGACGGCCCCATCTGGTCGCTTGAGCGAGATTCTCGAGTCTCGGAGAGACTCGACCACTTTTTAGCCGCGATGCTATGCATCGCAGGTGCATGAGCGTTGGCCATGGCATCCCGTTTGATTATCAGCGTGTCGGGACTGCGCGGCGTTGTGGGCGAAACGCTCACGCCTGAAGTCGCTCAGCGCTACGCGGCGGCGTTTGTTGCGGAGCTGCCACCGGGGCCCATCGTGCTTGGACGCGACGGCCGCGCGTCGGGGCCGATGCTGGCGGACGCCATCGCCGCGACGCTAGCGGCCGAAGGACGCGAGGTGCTCGACTTCGGCGCCGTCGCCACGCCGACGGTCGGCGTCCTGGTGCGCAATCGTAGCGCCGCGGGCGGCATCCAAATTTCCGCCAGCCACAACCCGCCGCAGTACAACGGCATGAAGCTGTTCAGCGGCGAGGGCCGCGTCATCCCCGCCAGCGCGGGCCAGCGCGTCCTGGAGCGATTCCACGCGACCTCATCCGCCCCAGCCGCGGTGCTACGCACCGCCGGGGTCGCGCGTTCGACGCCCCCCTCAGCACAATCGCTTGATTCCATCTCGGCGCACCTACGCCTCATCGAGGCCATCGTCGACGTCGACCGCATCCGCGCCTGCCGTTTTCGCGTCGTGCTCGACGCCAACCACGGCGCCGGCGCTGTCTTGGGCCAGCCGCTGCTGGAGCGGCTCGGTTGCGATTGCGTCGTCCTCGGCGCGACGCCTGACGGACAGTTCGAGCATCCGCCGGAGCCGACGGCGGACAACTTGTCAACGGTCTTAGCCCGCGTGACCGAACAGAGCGCCGCCATCGGTTTCTGCCAGGATCCCGACGCCGATCGGCTGGCGATAATCGACGAGGGAGGGCGGTATCTCGGCGAGGAATACACGCTCGCGCTCTGCGTCGATCACGTGCTGCGCTCGGGACGCCGCGGGCCGATCGTGACCAACTGCTCGACCAGCCGGATGAGCGAGGATCTGGCCGCGAAGTACGGCGTGCCGTTCTTCCGTTCCAAGGTGGGCGAGGCCAATGTGGTCGACGTGATGCTGCGCGAACACGCGGTGCTCGGGGGCGAAGGCAACGGCGGGGCGATCAATCCCCGCGTGGGACTGGTGCGCGACAGCTTCGTGGGCATGGCGCTGGTGCTTGATGCGATGGCGGCGCGCGATCTGCCCGTCAGTGCGCTTGCAGCCGAGTTGCCGCGCTACGAGATCCACAAGACGGCGATTGCTGTTGCCGTCGACTCTATTCCCGGAGCGTTGGAAACACTGGAACGACGCTTCAGCGATGCGACGGTCGATCGCCTCGACGGTCTGCGCTTCGACTGGCCCGGCGGCGCGTGGCTGCTGGTACGTCCTAGCAATACCGAGCCGATCGTGCGGGCGATTGCCGAAGCGCCGACGGCGGCGGAGGCCGAGTCGCTGTGCCGACAGGCGGCGGCGGCGCTCAGCCACGGCTAGCGAGCGCTAAGATCAGTTGCGACTGCGCGAATGCGGTCGTCGTAGGCTTTATCCGCGACGATGTCGGCAAACTCGCCGATCGGCGCTGCATCGGCGGGCAACTCGACTGGCGCATATCGGCACGAAGTGCCGACCAGTCGCGCGGGGCTCGTCCCTCCCCTAGCCCCTCCCTGCGAGGGAGGGGGATTGCCGTCCGCTTCGCGGTTTAGCGGAGACTCGACGAGCACGCGCAGCCGCATGCCGCGTAGTGTGGCGAAATAAGCGTCTCGGAGAGACGCCTCCACTTGTGCCAACTCGTGCACGCGCCGCTGCTTGAGTTCCTTGGACAACTGCCCCGGCATCGTCGCCGCGGGCGTGCCGCGGCGGGCGCTGAACGGGAAGATGTGAATCTTCGAGAATCCGACCTGGCGGCAGGCCCCCACGGTTTCGGCGAATTCCTCGTCGGTCTCGCCGGGGAAGCCCACGATGACGTCGGTCGTGATCGCGGGGCGGTCGAGCCGTTCTTGAAACAACCCGCAACGGTCGACGAACCGCCGGCTGCCCCAACGGCGACGCATGCGGCGGAGCACGCCGTCGCTGCCGGACTGCATCGAGATGTGCAGGTGCGGGCACACCTTGTCGCCGTGGTCGGCCATCACGCCGATGAGCTCACGGGTGACCTCGGTGGCTTCGATGCTGGAGAGCCGCACGCGGAAGTCGCCTGGCAGTGCGGCGATCGCGTGAACGAGGTGCGACAGCCGCGTCCACTGGTCGCGCGGCGCCGTGCGGTTCCAGTCGACGCCGTAGTGGCCCAAGTGAATGCCGGTCAGCACGACCTCGCGGTAGCCGTTATCCACCAGCCGCCGCACCTCGTCGAGAATGTGCGGCAGGGGGCGGCTGGCCAGAGCCGGTCGCACATAGGGAATGATGCAGAAGCTGCACCGCAGCATGCAACCGTCCTGCACTTTCACGTACGCCCGGTGGCGGCGACCGAAGCCGCTGATGCCGGTCGGCACGTCGGTGACGCCGAACCGGCCCAGCAGATCGGGCAGCTCGCGCTTGTCGGTGAGCACTTCGGTGACGCCCGGCAGCGCGGCGACTTCCTCTGGAGCCCGCGTCGCGTAGCAACCCATCACGACGATTTTCGCCGCGGGATTTTCGCGGGCCATCCGGCGAATGACCTGCCGGCTCTTGGCGTCGCCTTCGCCGGTGACCGTGCACGTATTGACGATGCAGAGGTCGGCGGGCTCGGCGTCCGCGGCATCGCGGTAACCGATGCCGTGCAAGCCTTCACGGAGAAACTCGGTTTCGTACTGGTTGACTTTGCAGCCAAGCGTATGTGTGCGGAGCTTCATGTGAAGGGGGAGGGCGGAATGGGGAATGTGGAAGGAACGGAGAGAAGCGGCGTTATCGTTTTCTTGATCTCAAGGTTTTGATTGATGCGACCGTGATTTTCAGCAACTCGTCGCACTCGGCGCGGAGTTCATCCAGCCGCGACGCCGCCATGATGTCCGATTCGACGAGTAGTTCCATCCACAAAGCTGACTCATCCAGTTCCTGTTCCACCAGACCTAATTTCGCCATAAGCTCTGCATCGGACCTCGCACGACACGCCTCGCGATAGTTGGCCGGCACCGACGTTCCCGATCTCAGAAGCTGACGCCCAAGCACACGGGCTTCCTCCGTCTTGGGCAAGGCGACGAACAACTTGATAACTCGCAGCGCGAACCTCTTCGTTCGTTCGGCCAACTCCCGGTTCCGCATTCTCAGCCTTCCCCCTTCCCCATTCCGCCTTCCACATTCAGTCCGTCGGTTCGATCGTGCTCCACATCGACCCCTTGCTGCCTTCCAGGTGATCGCGGCCGTAGGCGTGAATCTGGTCTCGCTTCAGCTCGGCGTGCTCCAGCGTCGTGGTGAGCACGACGGCCCGGCCCTCGGAGTCGACGTCCTTGGCAATCACCTTGCACTGCTCGGCCTCGTGGCCGAACAGCTCGCGGAGCATTTTCTCGACGTACTCGAACGTGTGGTCGTCGCTGTCCCAGAGCAGCACGTTGTACCGCGGCTGACGGCGCTGATCGCGCTGGGGGGCGAGCTCCTTCTTGGGCGTTACCACGACGACGGTGGTTTCCCCCATATCCTCTTCCTCGGATTCGAACATCGGCGACTCCTGTTGCACACGGCTGCGAAACGCTGCCGGAAGCGGCCCCGGGTTGGGGCGCCAGCGATGGTGGATCGCGGAATTCGGCATTATATTGGGTCGCTTTGCCGTGGCCAAACGCCTCCAGCGTCGAGCACTCCTGTGAATGACGTTCTGACCTACATCGACGCCCATCGCCCGGAATTTGAGGCGGATTTGATCGAGCTGCTCCGCATTCCCAGCGTGAGCGCCGATCCGGCGTTCGCCGCCGAGGTGCGGCGGGCCGGCGAGTGGGTGCGAGCTCACTTGGAGCGGCTGGGACTCGCCGCCGAGCTGATCGAGACGGGCGGGCATCCCATCGTTTACGCCGAAAGTCCGCCGGCGCCGGGCAAGCCGGTCGCCCTGGTGTACGGCCACTACGACGTGCAGCCGCCGGACCCGCTGGATGAATGGACGACGCCGCCGTTCGAACCGACCGAGCGCGACGGCAAACTCTTCGCCCGCGGCGCCACCGACGACAAAGGGCAGATGCTCACGCATGTGAAGAGCATCGAGTCCTGGCTCGCCGCGACGGGCGAGCTGCCCCTTCAGGTCAAGCTGCTCATCGAAGGCGAAGAAGAGGTGGGCAGCGAGCACCTCGAGCGGTTCCTCAAGTCGAATGCCCAGCGGCTCGCCTGCGACTGCGTGGTGATCAGCGACACGAGCCAGTTCGCCCCCGGCGTGCCGGCGATCACGTACGGTTTGCGAGGCATTACGTACTTCGAACTGCGGCTGACCGGACCGAAGCAGGATTTGCACTCCGGCGTATTCGGCGGGGGCGTGGCCAATCCGGCCAACGCGCTGGCCAAGATACTCGCGGGGCTGATCGACGACGACGGGCGCGTGACGATTCCGGGCTTTTACGACGACGTCGCGCCGCTGGCCGACCGCGAACGGGCGGAGTTTGCATCGTTGCCGTTCGACGAAGCGGCGTTCCGCGAGCAGCTCGGCGTTGACGCCCTCGTCGGCGAGGCGGGGTTCACGACGATCGAGCGCCGCTGGGCTCGGCCGACCTTCGACGTCAACGGCCTCACCAGCGGTTACCAGGGCGAAGGCGCCAAGACGGTGCTGCCGGCGCGGGCCAGCGCCAAGCTGAGCTTCCGCCTCGTGCCGAATCAGGATCCGGCCAAGGTGGCGGCGGGCTTGCGCGTTCGGCTCTCCGAACTGTTGCCCGCGGGCATCCGCATGGAATTGGTCGAACATCATGGGGCGCCTGGGGTAGTCATGCCGCTGGACAGTCCGTATCTTCAAGCCGCAGCCGCGGCGATCGAAAGGGGCTTCGGTCGCCGCCCGGTGATGATTCGCGAGGGGGGGTCGATTCCGATCGTGGGCACGTTCGCCGACGTGTTGGGGGCCGACGTGCTGCTCTTGGGCTGGGGGCAGAACGGCGACAACCCGCATAGTCCGAACGAGAAGTTCTCGCTTGAAGACTTCCATCGCGGCATCCGGGCGAGTGCGGCGCTGTGGCAGGAATTGGCGTTGCTTGGGGATTCGGATTGAACCGCCAAGAGCGCCAAGGTCGGAAAGAGATGATTCGTAGATTGAACCACGAAGGCACGAAGACACGAAGGGGGAGAAGAAGAGAAGTGGAGAGGAAGGGCAGGAAATATTGACCGCGAAACACGCGAATCGACGCGAATGACGATCTTGATTCGCGGTTTTTATCCCGTCTCCCATTTTCCTGCTGCATTTTCTTTGGGCCTTTGAGCCTTCGTGGTTATTTCCCTTCCGACCTTGGCGTCCTTGGCGTCCTTGGCGGTTCCAAACAGAACCTGCTCGATGCTCGATAAGCGATTCATTCTCGACAATGTTGACGCCGTGCAACGCAATTGCGACGAGCGCGGCGCGCGGGCGGACGTGGCGCGGTACGCGCAGCTCGAACTGCAGTGCCGCGCATTGCAGCAAGAGGTCGAGGAGCTGTCGCGGCAGAGCAACGTCGTCAGCAAGTCGATCGGCCAGGCGAAGGACGCGGCGGAGCGCGAAGCTCGCAAGGACGAAGGACGCCGGCTGCGGGAAGCCAAAGACGCCAAGCAGGTCGAGCACGATCGCATCGCCGCCGAGGCGGGCGCGATTTATCGCGGCCTGCCGAACCTGACGCATCCCGAATCGCCGCGCGGCGGCGAGGACGCCAGCCTCGAGCTGCGCCGTGGCGATGTGCAGGTCGTGCCGATGCGGTTTCCCGTGCAGGACCACGTGCAGCTTGCCGAGCAGCACGATCTGTGCGATTTCGAAGGCGGCGCCCGCGTGGCCGGACACGGGTTCTACTTTCTGCGGAACGAAGGCGCCCTGCTCGAGCTCGCGCTGCAGCAGTACGCCGTCCAGTTGCTCGTCGGCGAGGGCTTCACGCCGACGGTCACGCCCGATCTGGCCCGCGGCGACATCCTGCAGGGCATTGGGTTCATTCCGCGCGGGCCGGAGACGCAGATCTACAGCGTCGAGAACTTCGATCTGAATCTCGTGGCGACGGCCGAGATCACGCTCGGCGGGTTGTACGCCGATACCGTGATCGACGCCGACGAGCTGCCGATCAAGCTGTGCGGCATCAGCCACTGCTTCCGCACGGAGGCGGGCGCCGCGGGGCGGGCCAGCCGCGGACTGTACCGCGTGCACCAGTTCACGAAGGTCGAGATGTTCGCGTTCACGCTGCCCGAGCAGAGCGAGGACATGCACAACTATTTGTGCGACCTGGAGTGCCAGATTTTTGACGGGCTGGGCATTCCGTACCGCGTGCTGGACATCGCCAGCGGCGACCTGGGCGGGCCGGCGTACCGCAAATTCGACCTCGAGGCCTGGATGCCCGGCCGCGGCGACGGCGGCGAGTACGGCGAGGTGACCAGTGCGTCGAACTGCACCGATTACCAGGCCCGCCGGCTAAACATCCGCTACAAGACCAAGGGCGAGAAGGGCACGAGCTTCGTGCACACGCTCAACGGCACGGCCGTAGCGATCAGCCGGGCGATGATCGCGATTCTGGAAAACTGCCAGCAGCCGGACGGATCGATCATCGTGCCGGAAGTGTTGCGGAAGTGGGTGGGCAAGGACCGCATCGGGGCGAGCCACGAGGACGAGTAACGGCGCGATTCGCGGGTTGCCCTTCCCCTAGCCCCCCCCCTTCGAGGGGATTCTCTTGGTCGTCGCGGCTAAGAAGGTCAGAAGTCGTGTCACGAGCGGGGGGCTGTTTTCTCGGGGTTTGCGCTTAAGGCGCTCAAAAGTCGGCACGCGGCGACAACGGTTACTAAAACCGGCTTCAGAGCCCTGCTCCCGTGAGGTTGGGCGAGGGGCGAACTCCGAGGCTTGGCGAACTCGCCCTGCCTCTGGCGCGTCGGGCAAACGCCTGCGCCTAACGGAACTCATGTACGCATGTATACTGCACGAGTTGGCGGCCGATTTCAAGTGGCCCGTGCGAGATTCTTTGGCGAGAAGGGCGTGCATTTTTACAGCTTCCGGAAACCTGCCCAAACCTCTTGCGGCTAGGCCGCTCCGGTCGCCGCGGCGGCAGCCGGAGCCGCCCGAGGTCAGCGTTTCATGCCTGATCGTTGGCGGCGCGGGCGAGGTTCAGTTCGAGGAGTTTGGCGAGGAGGTCGTCGTCGCTCGCGTCGGGCGACCAGCCGTAGGCGGCGAAGACGGCTTCGTCGAGGCGGCGGTGGGCGAGGTCGAGCCACGCCGGGCGCAGGTTGTAGAGATTGGTGAGCGTGCGGTTCTTGAGATCGCGCGCGGCGGCTTCGTCGCGGGGGATGGTGCGAGGATATTTCACGACTCCCAACTCCGGTTCCCTCCCCTCGGCGGGGAGGGTTAGGGAGGGGGGATTGCGCCGTGTCCCCGCTTCGCCCCCCTCCCCAGCCCTCCCCTCGGAGGGGGAGGGGGCCGGAGGGTACAGGGGGTGGATGGTGGCGGGGTCGATGTAGCGGTCCCAGGGGCCGCCGACCGTACCGGGGAATTCGAGCGTTTGGGTCGTGGTCCACTCGGGCGGGTTGAGCCAGTTGTTGCGAAGCTGGTCGAGCTCGCGCGCGGCATCGGCGATCGCGGTGCGCTGGGCGTCGGTGGGTTCGGGGAAGGGGAAGGTTTCGAAGCAGGTTGTAGGCGTGTAACGAAATCCTGACTCGCGATCCCTTACTTGAGTTCCCTGCGATCTGGCCCACGCTTCGTGAACGCCCGAATGCACTACTCCAAAGAAATAATCGTCATCGCGAGCAAACACATAGATTCCGTCGTCGGGCAGGATAACCGAGTCAAACCAAACGAATATTCTGTGTTTAGAAACCCGCGGTGTTGCTAAGAACCGATGTCGGCCGAGTAATGCATCACGCATTCCCGGCGCAGTTTCCGCATGCAACCACCAGTGCTCGCGCCGGAATTCACGTTTGTTGCGGTCTCGCGCTGGCTTAACGTGTTCCAGAATATGACGAAAGGGCTCCTCGAATAGACAGATAGTTTCGAGATTGGATCCGACCCCCGTGTCGATGATCCATTGATTGGCTACACGTTGGACAATGGCTGTGCCATTAATCCATGGGCGCAGGAGCATCGAATTGGGTTCGCGATGCGGGTTCGGCCTGGATAGCCAATCCAGCGCTAGTTCCTCGGGAACGTTGAAGTCACCTGATTTTTGAGTACCCCTAAACGAGACGGCGACATTCTGGGGGAGTTTCTCTGCTTTGGTAACATCTGCGTGAGAAGTAAGGTTGGCGTTAATCGAGTTCACAATCAATCCATCGAGTATACGCTCCTTCTCTCTCCCGTCATCGAAGCCAACCATCGATACATGGACATGAGCGCCATCGAGAATCCAGTCTTGGTCGCTCACCGCAAAGAAAATATCTCCGCTCTCCTTGATGCGATCTAGCGACTCTCTATTGACGCCTCCTCTTATACCCTGCGTTGCGAGCAATCCTGCTCTCTGGAAAAGAGATTTCTGGATCTGCCAGCGCGCTTTCTCAAACCAGTAGCAGCATAAGTCCGCAGCACCAGAAACGCGATCTGAATAAACATCCCAAAGCCGTTGCTGGTATTCGCGCCCTACCTCTTCCCATATTCGACTGCTTCCAAGAAAGGGCGGATTGCCGACTATGAATTCCGCGGTCGGCCAAGTCCGCTCGCTTGGCAGAGGCGTGGTATCGGCCAAAATCGCATCCATCCGGCGGATACTCTCAATCGGCTCCAATACCGGATTGCTCGGCGGGTTGAATCCGTTGTGGTGCATCTACTGGAGATAGCCGATCCAGATGACGACCGAGGCGAGTTCCTGGGCGTATTCGTTGATCTCGATGCCTGCGAGCTGCGTGGGGCGGACCTCGGGGAACATGCCGGGGACGAACCGCGAGGCGTAAGTGATGACTTCCTTTTCCAGGTCGAGCAGCAGGTTGAGCGCGACGTAAAGGAAGTTGCCGGAGCCGCAGGCCGGGTCGAGGACCGTCACCTTCGTGAGACGGTCGTGGAAATCCTCGATCAGCTTGTTGAAGTCCCGGAGCGGTTTGGGCGCCTTTGCCTTGGTGAGCCCCGTCTTGCCGCGCTTGCGCGACTCTTCCTGAATCTTTGGCACGAGCGCTTCGCATTTGGCTTTCGCATCAGCCCACTCGCGGCGGAGCGGCTGCATCATGACCGGCTCGAGCAGCGTGAGGATGTCGTCGCGGTGCGTGTAGTGGGCGCCGATCTGCGAGCGTTTCGCGGGGTCGAGAATACGCTCGAAAAGCGTGCCGAAAACGCTGGGCTCGACGTTGCTCCAGTCGAGCGTGTTGACGAAGGCGAGCTTCTGAATTTCGTCGATGCGGAGGTCGATGACGTCGGCGTCGGCGAACAGGCCGCCGTTGAAGTGCAGCACGTCGTCGGCGCCGAACGTGCCACCCGCGGCCATCGCCTCGAACAGATTCTTGAGGAGCTGCGAGAGCTTTTCGGCGGCGTTGGCGACGCCGGGCTTCGCGACGGACGTGAATATTTGCTTGAGCGGCTTGTTCTTGAGTAGATCGATGTCCTCGGCGAACATCGAGAACATGAGCTTCATGAGGAAGTGGGCGGCCCGCTGCGGCTCGACCCCGCGGACGCGCATGCCATCGGCAACCTGGCCGATGATTTCAGAGGCCTGTTCGGTAACGGCTTCGGCGGTTTGGCCGGGGCGGAGCGCGTCGGGGTCGGTGAAGAGCTTGCGGAGCGCGTCGAGATTGACCGGTTCGGCGAGGGCGGCGAGGTCGAACGCGTAGACCTTTTTGGCCGTGCGAGTGAAGTTCGTGTGGACCTCGAAGCGGTCCATGTCGCAGACGACCAACAGCGGCGGATTGCCGAGGTCTTCGCGGTACTGGAGGAGCTGTTTGTAAGCGGCGACGAGGTCCTTGTGCTTGCCCTTGTACTCCCACGCGAAGTGGTCCTGCATCCAGACGTCGGCCCAGCCGGATTCGCCTGCGAGCTTGTGGACGCCGCGTTCGAAGGTGTACCAGGCGCCGTCGGGGTCGCTTTCGGCGGGGGTAGGTTGGCCGAGGAGTTTGCAGAGGTCGAGGAAGTGCTGTTGGCAGGCGGAGCGTTCCGAGAGCTTGGAGGCCTGCCACTTGGAGATGAACTGCTGGGGCGTCATGCGCGGCGCGATGAAGAGGACTGGCGAAAGCCGCAAGTGTAGCGGACGGGCGGGAATCACGGCAGCACGGAGCGAAGGGCGTGTTCGCGTCGGATGCGTGAGACACGAAGCGGGGCCCCAGGGCATCACCTCTCCCCCGGCCCCTCTCCGTCGAGGAGAGGGGGGCAGAGGAGATGATATTGCCGATTCGCCGGGGGCGGGGACGCCCCGGCTCGCTTTGTTCATTTGTACGGCGTGAATTTGTTGCTCTCGCGGGTGAGCAGCCGCATGAACTTGGGGTGGAGGAAGAGTTTTTCGCGGCCCACGGTCATCTCCTGGAGGACGCCGATTTCGGCGAGTTGCTTGAGGTAGCGAGACGCGGCCTGCCGTTCGGCGATTTTGGCGTCCACAATATTCTGGATGCGGCAGTACGGCAGTTCGAAGATCAGGTCGACCAACTCGCGCGTGTAAATCTTCGGGCGGTTCTGGCGAACGTAGTTGGCCGTGTGACTCGCCAGATGCCGAATGGCTTCGATCTTGGCCATCGTCCAGCGAGCGGTCGATTCGACGCCTTGCAGGATGAACAGAATCCAGGCCTCCCATGCGTGCTGACACGTTACGGCTTGGAGGAGGTGATAGTATTCCGCTTTGTATTCGATGATGTAGCGGCTCAGGTAAAGGATGGGAAGCGTGAGCAGGTTTTCGTGAATGAGGTAGAGGCTGTTGAGGATGCGGCCGGTGCGCCCGTTGCCGTCGGTAAAGGGATGAATGGCTTCGAATTGGTAGTGTCCGACGGCCATCCGAATGAGCGGATCGAGTTCAGCGGATTCGTGGAGAAACTTTTCCCAGTTGGCCAGCAGGGTTCGCAGCAGGTCTTCTCCCTCGGGCGGCGTGTAGACGACCTCGCCGGTCTCCCGCGCGAGCGCCGTGCCGGGGACGCGGCGGACGCGCATCTCGATCCCCTTGATCCGCGTGCACACCTCTTCGGCGGTTCGCGTGCTCAGCGGTCGCGCGGCCAGCGTTTGATAGCCTTCCAGCAGAGCCTGACTGTAGCGGAGCGCTTCTTTGGTGGCGGGGTCGGCGTGCTCGCTGTCCTGGCGGAACTGGAAGAGCTTGTCGGTCGTGGTGACGATGTTCTCGATTTCGCTGCTGGCCCGCGCTTCCAGGAGCGGCAGCGTGTTGATGAGCATCGCCTGGTTGGGAATCAGCTCGGCTCCGCGCTTGAGTTCGGCCAACGCGGCGCGGGCGGAAATGCACTGCTTGAGGATGGTCCGGGTTTCCAGCTCGGCGGCCGGGGGAAGCGGCGGGAGCTGGTTATAGGGCCTGTCCGGGCACCACGGGGCGGCGTCAGCGGCGGTTTTCGCGGGGGTTTTGGGCACACTGGGAGCTTATGTCGCTGCCGGCGACAGATCAAGGAGACGTGTCGCAGTTTTTCGATTTTTGCGACACGTTTTGGGGATGTGTCGCGGGCCGTAACATGTCGGGGGGGACGTCGTGCGTAGGTGCATTCGCGCTTCGGCGTGCGGATCG
>CAYSFP010000074.1:22311-26239 GCA_964430075.1 uncultured Planctomycetaceae bacterium
GGGGCGTATCTTCGGGGCTTCACCTCTCCCCCGGCCCCTCTCCGTCGAGGAGAGGGGGGCGGAGGAGGCGGTGGCGCCCGGGGCGGGGACGCCCCGGCTCGCTGGGGGCGGCATGGCAGTTGCCGCGTCGTTTGTCAGCAGCACCGGGGTGCGGCGGCCGTGAAGCCGAATTGACCTTCAGCAACGGCAATTCGGCAGGCGTTGGCGAAATCGCTCCGGCGAGTTTTGCCGAGCCCGAAGCTGGCCACGTTGAAACCAACCTGGTCGAGCCCAGATCGGCGGCTGGCGCCTCCGGCGCTGCTGGTTTTTCACTTGCCTGCGTCCCCGCTTTCCGTTCCCGACGCGGCGGGCGCCCTCGACGCGGGGCGCCGAAGCTCTTGTGGGACGCGGGCTCTCTGGAGAGCAACGCAAGGAGTAAGGAGGGTGACACATGGCCACCACAGCAACTCAATCAACCCGTCGATCGTCGAAAGCGAAAGAGCCCGGCAATGGGCGAAGCGGCGCGCTCGCGCATGTGCGGTCCCGCACGCCGGGGCGGTACTTCGGCCCTCTCCATCGGCTGCGAAACGAGTTCGACCGGCTGTTTGACGACTTGTTCGGCGACTGGACGGGGTGGACCGAGGGCGCCGCCGCGGCGGTCGGGATCGAGGTCCGCGATCTCGACGACGCCCTCGTGGTGCGTGCGGACGCGCCGGGCTTCGACGCGGACGACTTCGACGTCGAAGTCCGCGGCGACAACCTGGTCCTCTGCGCTTGCCAAAGCGAGGAGACGGCCGCCAACGAGAACGACGGCCTGCGGTGGGAAAAGCGCGAGCTGTATCGCTCGGTTCCGCTGCCGGCGGAAGTGGACGTCGACCACATCGACGCTCACTATCGCAACGGCGTGCTGGAGATCAGGCTGCCCAAAAGCGAACAGGCGAAAGGGCGGAAGATCGAGATCAAGAAATAGTATTGAGAACTGCGCAGCCAATGAACCCCGCCAACGGGCCGTCGGCTGTCGGCTGTCGGCCAGAGGGGGAAAGGCGCATTGGCTGCGCAGGGATCGATCGACGGACCGCGGCGCAAGTTGGCTAGCCGAGCAATTCCATCGCGTTCGTTGGGCGCCCATGCCCAGAGAGGTCGCGGAGCGTGGGAATCGCCGCGACTGGCGGCTCACGACCACGCCCCGGCGGGAAGACCTTGGGCGTGCTCCCCCGTTGCTCAGCGAAGGAGGCAGATCATGCGAGTCAAAGACATCATGTCCGACCATCCGGCGTGTTGCACGCCGGAGTCGAACCTGGGCGAGGCGGCGCGGATCATGGCGCAGGCCGATTGCGGCGCCGTGCTGGTGGTCGATGCGGAGACGGGAAGAAAGCCGCTGGGCATCATCACCGACCGCGACATCGTGTGCCGCGTCGTGGCGGCGGGCAAGGATCCCTCCCAGGTGAGCGCGGCCAGTTGCATGTCGAAGCCGCTGGCGACGGTGCGCGAGGACAGCCCCATCGAGGCGTGCTGCCGCGCGATGGAGTCGGCCAAGGTGAGGCGCCTGCTGGTCGTCGACGAGCAGGGCGACCTCTGCGGGATCATTTCGCAGGCGGACCTGGCCCGGGGCGCCGATCCCGACCATACGGCCGAGCTCGTGCGGGACGTCTCCGAGCCGACGCGCGAGTCGTCGTTGGTTGGTTAGGATCGGCTTTGGGTTTCCCCCCTGAACGAGCGAAGGCTGCCGGGGTCGGGGACGACCCAGCTCGCTCCGATCGCGTGTGAGGAGATGATAGCAGCGCGGATCGGCATCTTCGGGGGCGAGATTTCGGCGTTGACCCGCGAGGGCCGTTTGGGGCACATTGAGCGCGTCACGGAGGACCCGCGCCCGCCGGCCCAGGGGGTCCGCGGCGCCCCCTCGCCAACCGCGGCGAGCCATCTCTCAAGGGAGTGAATGATGAAGCGAGACATCGATCTGGCCCGAGGGCTGCTTCTGGATATCGAAGCCCGCGGAGCCGACTGCTCGGTGAGCGTGCTGCGCACCGACGCCAATCACGACGCCGAAGAGCGCGTGCGGTATCATCTGCGGCTCTTGGTGGATGCCGGCTACCTGAAAGAAGTTGACCGCACCGCCAGCGGCGTGCCGTGCCTACGGCTGACTGACGCGGGGCACGAGCTGATCGAGCTGGTGCGCGTGGAATCGCGGTGGCGCCAGGCAAAGTGGGCATGCCAGGAGCGCACCGGCGGACTATCGCTGACGGTCGTGCGAGGGATTTTGCTCGAGTGGGCGCTGGGTTCGCGGCGCGGGCCGCGGTTGCGGCGGCGGTATCGTGCGGCGGCTCCGCCGATGGTCGACGCGCCCTATGACTACGAGCCGGCGTACGACGACGAGCCGGGTTACGATCCCGCGTACGGCGCGTATGGTTTGGACGGGGTCGTGCACGAGGATTCGTGGCTGGCCGCCGAGCGCAACGGCGTGCGGTACGTTCGGATTGAACCGCGCCGCAATGGCGGCTGGCGCCCGCGGCGCGGAAAGCTCAATGGCGATTTGGAGGGGGAAGGATTTGCGGCGACGCTGCCGGATTATTTAATTTGATGCAAGGCTTAGTAGGCCCGGCGTTCACGCCGGGTAGCGAAGGCTAGGGACGCTCATTGGCCGCGACAAAGGTGCTGCAGATACGGGGGGCGCGCCGCGGCCGAAATCGAGCCTCGGTTTGCTTCGGCCTCGACCGGGCCGCCGAACGATGGCTGCCCGGTCGCTCGGCCGCGGAGGAACTCGGCCTGGAAAACCCGGCGTAAACGCCGGGCCTAGGCATCAATCACGAGATCGCAGCATCGGACATAATCGTTGGATTTCTGTTGGGGGGCGTGATTGGGAGGTTTGGCGAATTGGTTTAAGTGCGACTCGGCGCGGCGGTCCCGCAGCCGCCTCCACGTCGACGACCGCACGCGGCGTCCGGCCCGAGCCGGGCGCCGTTTTTGTTTCACTCGTGATCTGTGGAATGGAATCCAAGCGGAGGGCGCAGGGATGACGCGAATTGCAATATTGGCGATTGGCGGCGGATGCCTCGTCGCGGTTCTGGCGGGCGTGGGTCCAAGCGGGCGGCGCGTCGCGGGGGCCGAGCCGGCGTCGGGCCAACAACCGGCGCCCGGCGACCTGCCTCCGGAACTCCAGGCCGTCCGCGAAAGCCTGGGCGGCTCGGCGGTGGAACACTTTCCCTCGCTACGACCGCAAGCGGATGAGCTTTCGCCGTGGAAGAGCCTGAGCTGGGCCGGCGCCGGGGTGATTCGCAGCGTGCTGATCAGTTGCGGGCTGCCGTGCCACGCAGCCGCGGAACCGACGGCGGTCAGCGAGCCGGCGGCGCTGCCGCCGGTGATTGCTCCCGCGGCCCCTCCGATGCCGTCGCCTTACGTTCCCGCGGCGTGGCCGAGCACCCCCCACGCGGCACTCCCGATCCCGACGGGATGGTCGCCCCAAGCGGCTGCGGCGACGCCGGCGGCGCCAACTCCGGCGCCCGCGTATGCTGCCCCGTTGCCGCCGAGTACGGCGCCGATCCCGGAGGTGTCGCCCTACACTCCTGGGCCGGCGGCTCCCAAAGACACGGAGACCACTCCGCTGGCGGTGTTGCGTTCCACGGCGCGGCAATTGGACGTGACGGCCAATCAGTTGGAGGAGCTCTCGCTGTACGAGCAGGCCGATGCGCTGCGGGAAGTGGCCCAGAAGCTGCGAGTGGATGCGCGGAGTTTGGCGACGCCGACGTTGGTTCCGGTTCCATCTGAGGGGCAAGCCGTTGATTCCAATGATTCAGATCCCGCGAGTCGGCCCTACTGACAGGAACAACGTCTTCGGGGTCCTGAGGCCGGGGCGGACATGATGTCGCGGGTTGGGATTGGAGATTGGTCAGCGCGTGTACCCGCCGCATCGCCCCTCCCCCAACCCCTCCCCATCAAGGGGAGGGGAGCGGAG
>CAYSFP010000075.1:0-26068 GCA_964430075.1 uncultured Planctomycetaceae bacterium
CGAAAAACGCCGCTTGCCACCGCTGTATAAAATACGAACGTGTTCTTACGCCCGCAATCGAGTGCACTCGACGCGAGAAATCACCTGCGGCGCACGGCGCAACACCGAGCGATGCTAGCGTGTCGCCGACGCGTCGCGCTCCGGGGGGCGTCGCTCGCGGCTTAGCGCGCATTAAAGCCGCGAAACCCGGTCCCCAGCGCGGCACGTTGCCCGGCCCAGGCTGCTTTTGCTCTTCCTGGCGACAAATTGCCAGAACCCGTCGCTTTCTTATTGCTCCGCGGCCGGAACGTGCTATCGTAAACGTCCGGCGCTGCCAGGGGGGATACTGCTGCCGTGCGAACGCCCGTTCGCGCGCGGCTGCCAGGGCAGGCCCCTTGTCTCTTGTCACAATTCACGACAACGCACCATGCATAAGCCCCTCTTGGGGCCGCGCGTAGCGTCTGACGGTCGCGGGCGGATCGTTAGGTCCCGTTCTTCATGTCCATTCGACTGTTAATTGCCGATGACCACGAAGTGGTGCGGGCAGGTCTCAAAAGTCTCCTGGCCGAAGAGCGCGACCTACAAATCGTCGCCGAAGCGGCCAATGGCGAGGAGGCCGTGCGTCTGGCGCTGCGGCATCGTCCGCAGGTCGTGCTGCTGGATGTGCGCATGACCGGCGGCGACGGGCTGGCTGCCCTCGGCCGCCTGCGCGAGGAACTGCCCGACGTTCCGGTGGTGATGTTCAGCTCGTACGACAATCCGACGTACGTCGCCCGCGCCGTGGCTCTGGGCGCCGCGGGGTATCTAGTGAAGAACGCGTCGAAGGCGGAAATCATCTCCGCCGTGCGGCTAGCCGCCGCGGGCGAGTCGCTGTGGGCGCGCGAAGGGCTGCGCCGTGCCACGCACGTGCAGCTCGCGCCCCGCGTCGGCGTCGAAGTCGACGCATCGCTTACCAAGCGCGAGAACGAGGTGCTCCGTCAACTCGCCCTCGGCCTCAGCAACAAGGAAATCGCTCAGGCGCTCGAGATCAGCTACGAAACCGTGAAAGAGCACGTCCAGCACATCCTGCGCAAGCTGGGCGTGGCCGATCGCACGCAAGCGGCGGTGTGGGCGGTGCGCAAGGGATTGGCGTAGGGTGCGTGAAACGCACCAACGTTGGCTCCGTCGCCACGGTGCGTTTCACGCACCCTACGCCTCTCACTCCTCTTGCTATATCGCCGCTGCCCCGGTCTCGCCGGTACGCACGCGAATCACCTCCGACAGTTGCGACACGAAGATCTTTCCATCGCCCACTTGGCCCGTCTGCGCGGCGCCGATGATCGTGGAGATGACCTGCGGCGCGAGGTCGTCGCCGGCCACGACTTCAATCTTCACCTTGGGCACATAGTCCACGCGGTATTCGGTGCCGCGGTAAGTCTCGGTGTGCCCGCGCTGCCGGCCGAAGCCCCGCACCTCGGTGACGGTCATGCCGTGCAGTCCTACATTGACGAGCGCGTTCTTCACGTCATCCAGCTTGTGATGACGAACAATGGCTTCAATTTTTTTCATACCGCTTATCTCCGCATTGAGCCCCCGGCCCTTCAAGCCGGGGGCGAGTTTTCCGTTCTCCATGAGCCCCCGGTTTCAGAGGGCCGGGGGCTCATGGTTTGGAATGGCAACGCAATTGCGAACGGCCGAACGATCCATCACACGAAGATATACCCCTCTTCGCCGTGCTGGGTGATGTCGAGGCCGCGGACTTCCTCTTCTTCGCTCACCCGCAGGCCCATCACGCCGTCCAGCACCTTCAGGAGGATGAACGTGCCGACGATGCTGAACAGCCACGTGACGACGACCGCGACGATCTGGCCGATCAGCACGCGGCTCTCGCCCTCGATCAGGCCCAGCTTCAGGCCGTTGTCCATGTCCGCCGCCGCCCGCGTGGCGAACACGCCCGTCAGGACGGCGCCCAGCGTGCCGCCGATGCCGTGCACGCCGAAGGCGTCCAGCGAGTCGTCGTAACCCATCGCCGGCTTGATCTTGCCGCACGCAAACGCGCACACCAGGCCCGCCGCGAAGCCCATGATGAGCGCCGGCATGAGGTTGACGAACCCGGCCGCCGGAGTGATGCACACCAGGCCGGCCACCAGGCCGGACGCGGCGCCCAGCACCGTCGGCTTGCCGTGCGTGAGCCAGTCGTACAGCACCCAGCCCAGCAGCCCCGCCGCCGCCGAGAAGTGCGTCGTCGCGAACGCGCTGGTCGTGAGGTGATCGCTCGCCAGCTTGCTGCCGGCGTTGAAGCCGAACCACCCCACCCACAGCATCGCGGCGCCGAGCACCGTGTAGGTCAAGTTGTGCGGCCGCATGTCGTCGGCGCCGAAGCCTTTGCGCTTGCCGATGACTAGGGCGCAGACGAGCGCCGACACGCCCGAGCTGATATGCACGACCGTGCCGCCCGCGAAGTCGAGGGCCCCGCCGGCCAGCGACGCCGAGCCTTCGAGATCTGCCGTCGCCGTATACGCCAGGATGCCGCCGTCCCACACCCAGTGGCACAGCGGGCAGTAGATCAACAGTCCCCACACGATCGAGAACACGACCATCGCGCTGAACTTCATCCGCTCGGCAAACGCCCCGCAGATCAGCGCCGGGGTGATGATGAAGAACATCCCCTGGAACAGCATGTGGTTGATCGTCGAGATCGAGTCGCTCATTGGCTCGATCACCGCGTCGGCGCCGTCGGGCCAACTGCGGGACACACCGTTCATGAATAGAAATTCGCCGTTGCCGAAATAGGGGTCATCGCCGCCGAACGCCAGGCTGTAGCCGACCAGCGCCCACAGCACGGTCATCAGGCCCATCAGAAACACGCACTGCATCATCACGCCCAGCACGTTCTTCTTGCGCACCAGGCCGCCGTAGAACATCGCCAGGCCGGGGGCCGTCATGAACAGCACCAGCGCGCAGCTGGTGAGCATCCAGGCCGTGTGGCCGGCGAACGCGGCCGCGTCGGCGTCCGCCTTCACGCTTTCGAGGGTCAGCGGCTCTTCCTCTTCTTCTTCGGGAATCGACGTTTCGGCGGCTTCCTCCTCAGCAGCCTCCGTGTCCGCTTCCTGTGCGAACGCGTGATGCGCCGGCGTCATCGCCAGCGAAAAGAGAACCAGCAGGGAAAGAATCCCCCACGGCGCGCGTATTTGCGGCGACCAGTGGCACAAAATGCCCATAGCGAAACTCCAGAAGGCAAAAGGAAGGGATGCCCACGCCAGCGACTCAGCTGGCCATGCGTGTGTGCTCGCGTCCGGGAGCGCCACAGCCATCGCCACGGCATCTTCGCGCAGGACATCTGCGCCGCATGGGAGGCGCGCACTCGACGATGCCGCCTTACGATGCGCACCTGTTGCGCACCGTCAGTGCACCGCCGCCGCCCCCTCGCAAAAAGATTCCGCCTTTTTCGAGGCTGTAGCGCCCGAACATTGCTGGCCAAAGCTTGTCAAAGCTTCCGCCGTCCGCCCTGATAGCAAAGGTCGTACCACGAGGGCGCGGCCGGCCCATGAAGAATGCGTAAACGCCGCCGGGAGACGGGTTTTCGCGTCGGAAAGATTTTACGATCCACGCCACGCGGGCAGAGCATTCCCGCCGAGCGTGCCCGGGACCTAGGCACGCCCATGCCCACTAACGCGACACGACCGCTCGCGGCCAACCGGCACGAGCGATCGAACCGCCACATTCTGGCCGACAGTCATCGACCGACAGCCGAACAGCCCTGTCATTCAAATCGCCGCCGCCCCCGTCTCGCCGGTCCGCACGCGGACCACGTTGGCCAGGTTCGTGACGAACACCTTGCCGTCGCCCACCTGGCCCGTGCGGGCCGCGTCCACGATGGCCGAAAGCACCTTGTCGGCCAGGTCGTCGCCGACGACCACCTCGATCTTCGCCTTGGGTACGAAGTCCACCTGGTATTCCGTGCCGCGATACGTTTCCGTATGCCCGCGCTGCCGGCCGAAGCCGCGCACCTCCGAAACGCTCATCCCGTGGAACCCCACGGCGATGAGAGCCTCTTTGACGGCTTCGATCTTGTTATGGCGAATGAAGGCTTCGATTTTTTTCATGATTCGCTATGCCAGTCTGAATGTTGATTGAAGGCCGGGCCGGGCGTGGATGGAGAGCCGACAGGCGGCGACCCGGCAGGCATGAGTTATGAAAATCCGGCGGCGAGACGCGAGTTTCTACTCCGCGTCTCGCCGCCGCGTCAGCTCGCGCGGTTAGTGGGTCTTGGCGGCCACGTAATCGTAGGCGTGCATCCCGTGCTCGCCGATGTCCAGGCCTTCCTCCTCCTCGGCCGCCGACACGCGGAGCATGCCCATCGATTTCAGGGTCGAGAACAGCACGATCATCGTGCCGAACGCCCAAACCGGAATGATCACGCTCCACTTGAGCTGCACCAGGAAGTACGCACTGCGGCTCAGCGTCTCGCCGTCCACTTCGGGCAAGGCCTGTCCGAAGAGGCCCGTGGCCAGACCGCCCCAGATGCCGCACGCGCCATGCACCGGGAAGGCGCCCACCGGGTCGTCGATCTTCAACTTGTCGAGCGCCACGATCGCCGCGACCACGACCGCGCCGCCCACGGCGCCGACGAGCAGCGCGTGGACAAGCGACATCTGGTCGGCGTTGGCCGTGATGCTGACCAGGCCGGCCAGCACGCCGTTGAGCGCCATCGACAGGTCCGGCTTACCCCACTTGCCCCACGACACGAACATCGCGACGAGGCCGCCCGCGGCCGCGGCCAATGTCGTCGTCACGGCGCAGTAGACGGTCAAGTTGGCGTCGGCGGCGCCGTGGTAGGCCAGCGTGCTGCCGGGGTTGAAGCCGTACCAGCCGACCAGCAGGATGAACACGCCGAGGGTGGCGAACGTCATGTTGTGCCCCGGAATCGGCACGCTCTTGCCGTTGACGAAGCGGCCGATCCGCGGCCCCAGGATGATGGCCCCGGCCAATCCCGCGAATCCGCCCACGGCGTGTACGACAATGGAACCAGCGAAGTCCGCGAAGCCCTCCTCGGCGGCCACGCCGTTGCCCCATTTCCACATGCCGCTGATCGGGTAGACGACCGCCGTGAGGACGGCGCTGTAGATCAAGTAGGCGCTGAACTTGATGCGCCCCGCCACAGCGCCGGAGACGATCGTCGCCGCCGTTGCCGCGAACGCCACTTGGAACATGAAATCAGAGTTCGGGCTGTACGTGGCCGTCGCCGCATCGGCGCCCGACGAGCCGTCGAATCCCAGACCGGCGCCGTAGCCCGAACCGCCGAAGCCGAACCATCCTCCCTTATAGTCATCGCCCGGATACATCAATCCGTAGCCGACCAGCAGGTACAACGTAATCCCGATGCACGTGTCGATGACGTTCTTGAACAGGATGTTGACGGCGTTTTTGGCCTCGTTGAGGCCCGCTTCGAGCATCGCGAAGCCCGCCTGCATGGAAATGACCAGCACCGCGCAGAACATCATGACCAGCGTGTTGGTCGTATAAGCGGCGTCCTGCTCCGCCGTCGCCGGTGCCGCTTCGCTCACGACGGCTTCTGTTTCGCCGTTTTCCGTCGCGGCCCCTGCTTCGGCCGCAGCCTCGTCAGCCGCTTCTTCCTCGACCGCATCCTCAGCAACTTCGGCTTCTTCCTCGGCCGTCTCTGTGTCCGCTTCCTGTGCGAACGAGTGCCGCGGCGCGAGTGACGCGAGCGACAGTAATATCAGAAGGGACATGAGCCCCCACGGCGCGCGTACTTGCGGCGACCAGTGGTACAGAAAACCCATAGCGACGCTCCCAGAAGGACAGAGGATAGGATGCCCATGGCCAGCCACGCATGGCTGACGAGGTATGTGCGCTTACGCCCTGAGCGCGTACGGCCAGAAAGCGCGGCATCTTTGCGCGGGAAGTTCGCTCCGCGCGGGGGAGCGCAGTTTCGCGACGCTGCCCGCCTCCGTTGCGGTAGCGCTGCCCTACGTCCCTCGCAAAAGATTCCGCCTTTTCGAGGCTGTAGCGACCGACACAATGCTGACGGAAGCTTGTCAAAGCTTCCGTCGTGGAGGTGCGACCGCAAAGGTCGTACCGCGGCAAGACGCGCCGCACCGCGGTCGCTCCAAGAATTTGCGCCCCTTGGATTTAGCGAGACGCCCTTGTTCTTCGGCGAGTCCCCGCCCGGACGTTCGTGCCTTCGCGTGCCTTGCCTTTAGGCACGACCATGCATCCTTCCGCGACACGCAGGATCCCCGTGTCTCGGAATTAAGGATCGTAAGGAAGAATCTCAGCGGATTGGCGAACAGCTTAACGCCAACTCTGACGTCCGATCGGAGCCGGCCAAGCCGATGCCGCCCAGATCACTCCGCCTTCGCCGGCGCCACATTGCGATTCAACCGGCTCAGCAGGTAGCCCCACAGAATGGGCAGCAGCGAGATAAAGACGATGCCCACCACCACCAGCTCGAAGTTTTCCTTCACCGGCGTCCAGTTGCCGAACGCATAGCCGGCGCCCAGGCATAGCCCCACCCAGACGATGCCGCCCAGCACGTTGAACAGCGCGAAGTGCGGGTACGACATCGACCCGCAGCCAGCCACGAACGGCACGAACGTCCGCACGATGGGGACGAAGCGGCCCAGCACGATCGCCTTGCCGCCGTACTTCTCGAAGAACACATGGGCCTTCATCAGGTGATCGCGATTGAGCGCCCGATGCCAGAAGCTGGAGCGATCCTCGGCCGTGAAGATGCGCGGCCCCACGTAATTTCCGATCGCGTAGTTCGCCGCGTCGCCCAGGATCGCCGCGATCAACAGCAGCACCGCCAGGATGCCGATGTTCAGCCCCCCTTCCTCGCGGGCCGCCAGCGCGCCGGCTGCGAACAGCAGCGAGTCGCCGGGCAGGAACGGCGTCACCACCAGCCCCGTCTCGCAAAAGATGATCAAAAACAGCAGCGCGTAAATCCACGCCCCGTAGGCGGCGATGATCTGCGCCAGGTGATCGTCGAAGTGCAGAACGAAGTCGATGGCTTGTTGCAGCAGGTCTATCATCGAGTAGTTCCTGGCGTCACTTTCGAGCGCCCGCCTCCCATAAAAGCCACCGGCTCTGCCGGCGGACTCCCCTGGCTACACGCCAATTCACCGCATTAAGAGTCCACCGGCGGAGCCGGTGGCTGTCATGCCTGATTCTAACGATCTCCCCGGTTTCCGTCCCGTCAATCCTAGCTTGCGACGGGCCCGCGGCGGCCGCGATAATGTCCCCATGACCATGTTCGATTTCCCCGATCTGCCGTCCCAGTTCCGACAATTGTTGGGCCAATGCCGCGATTTGTACGTTTCCAGCGGCGAACTGGCGGCCCGCGAGCACGGCCCTCTGCTCGCCCAGTCCGGCGAGCGGTTCGTCGCGCTCATGGACGACCTGCACCGCGCCCTGCTCGTCAAGGTGTTCGTCACCGTCTGCGAATGCGACCGCCGCTGGAGCACCCAGGAAAAGTTCCTGGCCGAGGTCCTCGTCTTCCACCTGTGGAGCGAATGGCTCGAGGGCGACCAGTTGCAGCAGGCCATCGCCAACATGTCGCAAAAGGCGATGACGCTCAAGTGGTATGCGCTGGTGAGGCCGTTCGATCAGATCGCCCCGTTGCGCAACCGCATCGGCGAGTTGGAGACGATCGTCACCCGCCTGGCCAACGTCGTGGCCCGGGCCGACGGGCCCATCCAGTCGGTGGAAACGGCCCGCATCAAGAGCATTCAAGACGAGCTGCACGTCCACCTGCGGGCGATCCCCATCGACGAGCCCAGCGAGCACGAAGAAGCCGATCGCACCGGCGCCGAAGCGATCGAAAGAATCTACCAGACCAAGGACGAGCTCCCCGCGATGCAGCGCTTCCCAGCGCCGCCGTCCCCGTCCAACGAAGGTTTAGCCGCGACGCGCCAGCGGAGCGCTCCCCCCGCCGCCACACTCCCCGCCGCGGACCCCGCCCCCAAGCCCCCCGCAGAGCTCCTCGCCGACGCCATGGCCGAGCTCGACCGCCTGATCGGCCTCGGCAACATCAAGACCGAAGTCCACACGCTGGCCAACTTCCTCAAGGTGCAGGCCAAGCGCAAGGAGGCCGGGCTCCCCACCACCGAGCTCTCGCTGCACATGGTCTTCAACGGCAACCCCGGCACCGGCAAGACGACCGTCGCCCGCATCGTGGGCAAGATCTTCGGCGCCATGGGCATCCTCGAGAAGGGCCACCTCGTCGAGACCGATCGCAGCGGGCTGGTCGCCGAGTACGCCGGCCAGACAGGACCCAAGAGTCACAAAAAGATTGACGAGGCCATCGAGGGCGTCCTGTTCATCGACGAAGCCTACACGCTCATCGCCGCCGACGGCGACGATCCCTACGGCCACGAAGCCGTGCAGACGCTGCTCAAGCGCATGGAAGACGACCGCGAGCGGCTCGTCGTGATCCTCGCCGGCTATCCCGAGGAGATGGCGACGCTCCTCCAGTCGAACCCGGGATTGTCGTCGCGCTTCAGCCGGCAGCTCGACTTCGTCGACTACACGCCGCTGGAGCTCGTGAGAATCTTCGGCCTCATGTGCCAGAAGAACCAGTACCAACTGGCTTCCGCCGTCCGCGCCCGGGCGATCGTCGGGCTCACCTGTCTGCACGCGCGTCGCGACCGCCACTTCGGCAACGGCCGGACGGTGCGCAACCTGTTTGAGGACGCGATCCGCCGCCAGGCCAATCGCATCGCCGCGATCAGCGAGCTTACGGTCGAGCAGCTTGCCGCGCTCGAGCCAGCCGACCTCGTGTTCGAGGATTGCCCGCCGGAGACGCTCGCCCTGCTGGACGACCGCACGCTGCGGTTTCACATCGAGTGCATGCACTGCCAGCATGGCAAAGACGTGCCGGAAAAGTTTCTGGGGCAAAGCGTGAAGTGCCCCAAGTGCAAGCAGCAGTTCGTGGCCGATTGGGGCGAGATGGTTCCCGCGAAGTGAGGAGTCAGGAGTCAGGAGTCAGGAGTCAGTTGCAGTCGAAAAAAATGGATCCCTGATTCCTGATCCCTGACTCCTGATCCCTTCCCCCTAAAACCCCCGCCCGTTCGTAAACCCGCGCTTGGGAAACGGCGGCCGCCCCGACGAGATTCTCCGCTGCGAGCGCGTCGGCGCCCGCCGTTGCACGCCGCGCGTCGCCGCCCCGCGCATCGCCGCGCCCGCCACCTCGACCAGCACGTGCATCAGCACGTTCGAGACATCGCCCCTATCGATCTGCGTCGGCCCGCCCCCGCCGCCGTAACCTCCTCCGCCGGGCGAGGGCCGTTCGTGCCATTCGGGCGTGAAGTGCTGGGCGCGCTCCAAGCGGGTCCACATCTCGGTCGCGCCGATCTGCCCGGCGATGAAGCGCTCCGCCAGCTCGTCGGCATCGAGCTCGCGCCCGAACTGCGACCGCCGCGAGTCGAACTCCGCTCGCCGGAATCGCTGCAGCACCGACTGCAGCCCGCCGAGCCGCTCGTCCCAGGCGGCCCGATCGCGCGCCAACTGCGCGCTACGCTGGTCCGCGTCGTTTAATTGCCCCTGGAGAAACGACACCTCGGCAACGATCGCATCGTCCTCGCGCTCCGGGGTGCTGCGCGATTCCGCCGCCAGCCGCGACGGCGGCAAGTTGCCGAGGAAGTTCTGCATTCTCGCGAGCCCCTGGGCATAAAACTCGTTCTGCGAACCTGCCAGCGCGGCCAGTGATTTTTGCAGCTCAAGGGTCTCATCTTGGGCCTTCGCCGCCGCGGAAACCGCCCGGTCGCGGTGGGCGCCCAATTCCTGTCCGGCCCGCATCACGTCGGTCAGCCCCACCTCGTCGCTGACGCGATCTTCGATCGCCTCCACCTGGGCCATCAGCTCGTTGAACTCGTCGCGTCGCCGCGAAACCTCCTTCTCCATCAGCTCCGGCGTCACCCGCAGGAAGTCATATCCCCGCCGCGCCGCGGAGTAGTCGATCATCCGGGCGACCCAGCCGTCGATCCGCCGCGTCAGGCCCTGGCCCGCGTACCGCGACGTGCCGTACCCCGCCTCATACAGATACTTGAACAACCGGCTGCGGTCGTAGGACGGCAGCTTCTTGGCGGACTCGGCCTTGATCTCGGCGACGCGCTCCTCGTTACGCTCCAGCTCCGTTTCGGCGGCGATGGCCTGCTCCGACAGCCGCTTGAACTCGTCGCTGCCGTGCAGCCGCTCGGCGACAAGCGCTTCGAGCTTCTCGCGCTCCGCGACCTTGGCGTTGAGCAACTCGGTCACCCGGGCCAGTTCCGCCTCCTGCTGCTCGGCCGTGCGCTCCAACGCGGCGAGTTGATCCTGCAATTCGCGTTCGCGCCGCTGCTTGCGGGCAAGGAGGTCGCGCAGGTCGTCGCGCACTTCGACGAACGTGCGTTCGACCGTCTCCTGCGTCATATCGGGCAAGTAGTGCCGCGCGAGATCCAACAGCGCGCCCCCGCGGCGTGCCACCAGGTCGTTCACCTGCTGGTCGAGCGCCGTGAGCCCCGCCACGTGCTCCTCGAGCTGCCGGCGCACGCGCCCCACGGCCCGCTCCAGCGTGCGGCCCACGTCGACGCCAGACTGAGCCGCCGTTACCATGAGGTGATCTGCCCGCCTCGCTGGATCGGCTGCCCGTCCTCGCCTTTGAGCACGATCTCCAGTTCGCGCGTGCCGCGGCGCTTGACGGCAAATTCGCGCTCGTCGAGCACGCCGTCGGCTTGCTTGTCGGCCAACAGCCGATCGAACACGCCTTCGGGCACTTGCTCGCCCCACCGCGTGACCGTCGTGGTCGTATCCGTCTCGCGATCGTGCACCGTCACGGGCACTTCGCGGCCTTCGTCGTCGCGAGCCGTCACGATCACAAAGTATCCGGACGTGCGCGAACCGTGTTCGTCGGTCCAAATTCGTTCCCGCCCGGAGGTCTCGCCCGGACTGCTCAGAATCGTCACTTCATATTGAGAGGCAAATGCACGGTCGAGCGCGGCCAGCTCTCCGTTGATGCGGGTGAGCTCCGCCGTATTGCCGTCGCGACGCGCCGCCTGGGACGCCGCAACGAGGGCTTCAACCTCCGCCTTGAGCGACGCGGCCTCGTCCCAGTTGAGAATTGCCGACTGATGTTGCACGGCCTGATCGTACAAATTGTTCACGGCCGCATTGTGCCGCGCGCCCTGCACCATGCTCAACGCGGCCGCCGCGGCGACCACGCCAACGATGCCGATGAGCCATTTCAAGAGCCGGGTGCGCAAGACCCACGCATGCGCCAGGAAATTCGCAAAACTCGCCGGCGGCTCCTGGAATTCGTGCAACCGGTCGTAGTATTGGTCGACCGCCGCGTCAACCTCCGCCTCGGTCACCGGATCGCCGCTGACCTTGGCCGCTTCCAACAGTCGCTCGCGAAGCTTGGCCTTGATCTGATGGATGTTGAGCTGCTGCTGGACGATCGCGCGCTCCTTGCGCAGCGTGGTTGCCACGTCCATGATCCGCGTCAGCTCTTCGAGCGTGAGCCGCTCGCCCGCGGGCAAGCCGTCGGAATCGATCGACGGCGAGTCTTCAGCAGGCGCGGTCTGAGTTGCTTGCGTCGCTGCCATCGCACTTTGAAAGCCGCCGGCTCTGCCGGCGGACGCCCCTCGCATGACTTACCGCTACTTTCCGCCGCCAAGCTCGCCGCCCGCACGACGAATGTCAGTTGGCATCGCGCCCGAGCATGATAAGCTGACTAGCCGCCAATCTAGCAAAACCGCTCCGCAGCGTCGAAGGCCTCCGTGTGTGCCACTGGCGCGTCGCCAGTGAGAAGTGGGTACTCATTTCGCACGTCAACACTGGCGCTCGCGCCAGGGGCACACGACCTAAAGGGCTTTCGCTGTCACGAGAAACTACCTTTGTCCGCACTTATTGCAAGGAACTCGTCATGGCCGCCAAAACCGCTCAAGCCCAAACCCCCGCCAAGTCCACGACCGCCGGCAAGTCGCTCCCCGCCGGCGATTCGAAGATGCAGAAGTATCTCGACAAAGCGGTCGACGTCTTGGAGAAATTCGGCGTCACCGGCAAACAGGACGCGCCCGCCGAGCTGATCCGCCTGCTCGAAGAGGTGCGGCACGTCGACGAAGCCCGGGCCGTGGCGATCGCCAACACGATCAAGTACATGAGCACGTTCAACCAGCTCGTGCGCGACAACGTCGAGAACATCAACGTCGGCAACCGCTATCTCGAAATCAGCCAGATGTTCGATTCGATCCGCGAGGATTCTAAGACGCTCATCAAGCAGCTCGACGACGGCAAGATCGGCGTCACCGAGAAGATGTCGAACCTATGGATGCGCATCCGCCGCGGGTCGCCGAGCGCGCGGTTCGAGAAGATCGTCGACGTGTACCAGGACGTGTGCGCCGACACGAAAGATCAGCTCGAACGCGAGGAGCGGATCATGGACGGATACATCGACTTCCGCTTTGCGCTGAAGGAGGCCGAGATTCTCAGCCGCGAGCTACTGGAGAAGCAGTTGCCCAACCTCGACAAGGCGAAGGCGGTCCTCGCGGCGGCCCAGCAAGCCGTCGACGACTACCAGAGCGGCGACGAAGCCCAAAAGTCGCGCCTGGAACTCGCCCGCGACGAGGCCCGCCATGCGTTTCAGAACGAGGACCGCACGTATCAGTTGCTGAAGGACATCACCGAGAATCTATCGATCGGCTACGACGTGGGCGAGACGCTCGTCACCAAGCTCAAGCAAACGCACGACGTGAAGGACCAGGTGTACCGCCGCGCGGTCACGTTCTTCACGACCAACGAGCACGTGTTCACGATCCTGGGCACGGTCTACACGTCGCAGCAAGGATTGCACGAAGCAACGCAGTCGACCGAGGCCCTCAAGGAAGGCGTCAACAAGAGCCTCGAAGACGTGGCCGATCTCGGCCGGGAACTGGAAAAGGCCGCCCTCAAGGCCGGCTACGGCTCGACGATCAGCCCGGCGTCGCTGGAAAAGCTGGTCACGGCGATCAGCGACTACCAGGTCGAGTCGCTGCATTTGATCGCCGAGCTGCGCCAGGAGAGCGAGACTAATGCGAAGGAAATCCGCCGCGTCGTCGAGGAGGGCAAGAAACGCTACCAGAACGCGCTAGCCCGGTTCGCGCGGGGGGAGGAGCAAATCACGGCGCCATGACGCGGTCCTTCAAAGTCCCATCGGTCGTGAGGTTGAGGAAGATGCCATGCTCCGTTCCTATCGCGACCAATGGCTTACGCCAGCGCAGGCTGCGAAGGATCAACGAATTCGGCGACAAATCCGTGCGGAGTTCCCGCCTGCCAAGTTGCCCCGGTTTCGCAGAAGAATCTCCGTCGCGGGTTCCCAAGATCGGCCGATTGTGCCTGGCGATACGCCGCGCGCAACTTGGCTGAAGACGTATAACGCCGCAAGTCGATAGCGTGGCTGGATTGCGTTGCGAGAATCGCGTTCGGCGCCATGGCCCAGCTTGCCTGGCCCCTACGACCCGCCCCGCACGCATCTTACTTCCACAGCCATCACTGGGAGCGCAGGGATGCGACCCGTTCGGCGGATTCTGCTGCTCGCTCTCGCGGCGTGTCTGCCCGCCGCGGGGTGTGCGTTGGATACTCCCGTCTCGAAACCCACGCCCAACAACTGCATGGGCGTCCTGCTGAACTACTCGTGCGGCGCTCGTCCGAGCGACCCGATCGACCCCTCGCGGCCGACGCTCGTGTTCACGCACGGCTGGAATCCCTTGCCCAATCGAATCCGTTCAACGTTCGGGCAGTCCAGCGCCGCAGCCCTCCACTGCCGCTGCGGCGACAGCTACAACGTCCTGAGCTGGGATTGGAACGCCGTCCGCGTGCCCGTGCCTACTAAGGCCCAGCAGCGGGTCAGCCGGGACCAAGGTCGCAAGCTGGCGGCCGCGCTGCGGGCGCGCGGCGTCGACCCGGCGCGAACGCAGATCGTGGCCCACAGTCTCGGCACGGTCGCCACGGCACAAGCCGCCTATTGCCTCAGCGATCTCGGCCCGTTCGCGCAACTGACGTTACTGGACCCGCCAGGGTCGATGCACGAGGTGATCTTCGACGAGCTGTGCATCACGCAGCACGCTCATTGCATAGAAAACTACTGGGCGCCGGGCACGGCCGGCTACGGCGCCCACGTGGACCGCCCGAAAGTCCAGAACTACGTCGTCCACGGGCCGCACCCCATCTGGGGCACCTTCGACCTGAGCCGCTCGAGCCACGTGCACGTGATGCTGTGGTATTACAACACCATCCGCTGCCCGTCGACGCCGTACGGATTCCAGAAGAGCGTGTTTGTGCATTGCTGCGGCCGCGGCCATGCGGAACCTAACGAACAATGGCCCGAACTGGAGTCCGAGCCAGCGATCGAGACGGCCCTGCTGCCGATGGCGCATCGTCAGTAAATAACGCGCGGAAGCCATCCATCCTCCGGCTCCCTCCCCCTTGTGGGGAGGGCGGGGGGAGGGGGTGGAAGCGGGTACTCGCCTCGCGCCCATGACAGGACAACCGTCGCGACCAAATTCAGCTGTAGCTACTCCAGCGCGTGTACCCAGCGCATCACCCCTCCCCTAACCCCTCCCCATCAAAGGGGAGGGGGACGGAGGAAGTAAGAGAAGGCGCTTATCGCTCACGCTTCGCCCTGCGGCGCCAGCGCATCGGCCGGGTCGTTCCGCGTCGTCTCCACCCCCACAATTCTTTTGACACGTCCCTCGGTGCGTTGGCATAATCATCACGCCGCGCCTCGTGGTTTGGCAGGCGGCGCCGCAAGGCAGTCCACGATTTCATCATCCCTCATCCGGAGCGTCCACGCTATGAACCTCCACGCACGTCGCGGCCTCCGTTTCCCGTCCCGCGTCTGGACGGCTCTCGCCGCCGCGGCGGTCCTGGGCGGACCACCCGTTTCCGCGGCCGAAACCATCGCCAACTCCCTGGGCATGAAGCTGGTACTCATCCCCGCCGGCGAGTTCGAGATGGGCGCCGACGAGGACCGTAGCGACACGCTCAATGATTTCTCCTACTGCGACCCCGCGTGGCTCGACGGCGAAACGCCGCGGCACAAGGTGCGGATCACCAAGCCGTTCTACATGGGCCAGCACGAGGTGACCCTCGGCCAGTTTCTCAAGTTTTATCACGACGCCAAGTACAAGACCGACATCGAACGCGACGGCAAGCCGAGCTGGGGCTACAGCAAGGACGGTCGCTTGGTGGAATCGAATCAGTACCGCCCCTGGCATCCCATCGCGTGGAAGATCGAGATGGACCACCCGGTGATCTACGTCTCGTGGAACGACGCCACGGCGTTCTGCAATTGGCTCAGCGAGAAAGAGGGGAAAACCTACCGCCTGCCGACCGAGGCGGAATGGGAGTACGCGGCCCGCGCCGGCTCCAGCAGCCGCTATCACTTCGGTAACGACCCGGAAGAGTTGGCAAGATTCGCCAATTCCTCGGACCAGGATCGAAAGAACTTTTTTGGATCAAGCGGCAATATCGTAATCGCAAGCTTCAAGGATGGCAAAAAGACAGACACGAACATTCCGTTTCCCTTCATCTCGCGGCGCGACGGGTATGCTTGGACGGCGCCAGTGGGCAAGTTCAGGCCGAACGACTTCGGCCTGTACGACATGCACGGCAACGTGTGGGAGTGGTGCAGCGACTGGTACGACGAGACGTACTACGAGACTTCGCCGACGGACGATCCCCAGGGGCCCGCCGCCGGCTCGTCGCGCGTTGCTCGCGGGGGCGGGTTCTACGACGCCCCAGTCAATCTGCGGTGCGCCGACCGTGACCGCGACGGTCCTGCGCTCCGTAACTGCAACTTCGGTTTTCGTGTGGTGTGCGAGCGTTAGCGTGCGTTGTGCGAGTTGTCCTTCCGGCGCACTCTGCAGTGCTGTTCTCTGAACTCTGATTTCTGTGCCTCTGATCGGCGGGCGTAGCCCGCCGCGCAAAAAAATGGCCGCGCCATCCACGCCTTTGTTCGTCAAAACCCACGATTTCTTGCTCTGGCTGATACGGCATACCCAGCGATTCCCCAAAAATCTGCGGCATAGCTACACGCTGAAACTCGAATCCATGGGGTTCGAGTTCCAGGAATCGATTCTGATGGCCAACGCGGCTCGAGGTCCAGAGCGCGGCCGCTGGCTCCAGACGGCCGACGGAAAACTCGTCTGCTTGCGGGCGCTGCTGCGGTTTGCTTATGATTTGCAATTACTGGCAGGCAACCAGGTCGAACACGCGGCTGGGCTCGTTGACGAGTTGGGCCGCCTGCTGGGCGCCTGGCGGAAGGGGACGGACCGCTAAGCGCCGGCTCGTCGCGCGTTGCTCGCGGGGGCGGGTTCAACAACACCCCAGTCAATCTGCGGTGCGCCAACCGTAACAACGACGAGCCTGCGAACCGTAACTACAACAACGGTTTTCGTGTGGTGTGCGAGCGTTAGCGTGCGTTGTGCGAATCGTCATCATGCTATTGCCTGACGCCGGGTCTCGAAGTTTTACTACGGTCGACGCCCGGCCCGTGCCAAGAGGACGACACGGTTCGTATCCTGCGTACCCGATCCGTGGCGCTGGCAACAGCGCGACGGATGCCGGGACCGAAGCCGCGGTAACGCTCCGGGGCTGGTAGCCGCATGCGCGGCGAACGTCCCGGGGCGTTTTGCCAAACGCGTCTCGGAGAGACGCGGCCACACGTTGGCGCCGCCCTCATGCCGTGGCCACGACCTACCGCAACCTTTGGCCGCAATTCATCGCCTGGGAGAACCTGGTCGCCGCCTATCGGCGTTGCCAGCGCCGCAAGCGAAGTAAGCCGGAGGCGGCTGGGTTCGACTTTGCGTGGGAGTCGGAGCTATTGAGGCTGCAACGCGAATTGGACGCGGGCAGCTACCGTCCTGGCGAGTATCGCCATTTTTATATCCACGAGCCGAAGCGGCGGAAGATCAGCGCGGCTCCGTTTCGCGATCGAGTCGTCCACCATGCTGTGGTGCGCGTTTTGGAACCGATCTTTGAACGACGTTTTATCCACGACAGTTACGCCTGTCGGCGCCGCAAGGGGACGCATCGGGCGATTATGCGGGCCCAACACTATCTCCGGCGGCACGCTTTCACGTTAAAGACCGACGTCGTGCGGTTCTTTCCAAACGTCGACCACGCCGTTCTGCTTGATGTTTTGCGCAGAACTGTCGCCGATCGGAAATTGCTGGACCTGTTGGGAGTGGTGATCGCGTCGGGAGAAGGCGTTTTGTCGGCCGAAGCAAGTCCCGCCTTGTTCCCGGGCGACGATCTGTTCGCTCTGACGCGACCCACGGGGATGCCGATCGGCAACTTGACGAGCCAGTTCTTTGCCAACGTGTTGCTCGACCCGATCGACCATTTCATCAAGGAAGACTTGCGCGCTCGTGGCTATGTGCGCTACGCCGACGACCTGGTTCTTTTCGGCGACGAGAAGCGCCAGCTTTGGGGCTGGCGCGAGGCGTTGAATCAACGGCTGGCCGACGTGCGCTTGCGGCTGCACCGTGACAAGACGCAGGTGCGTCCCGCCGAGGCGGGGCTAGGCTTCCTTGGATTCGTCTTGACGCGGAACGATCGGCGCCTGAATCAAACGGCTCTCCTCCGATTCAATCGCCGTCTGCGCCGGATGAGGCGGCTGTGGAAGCAGCGGAGCATCAAGCCGTCGGAGATTCGGAAATCGGTGGCCGCGACCATGGCTCATGCCCGGTATGGCAACGCGCGGGGAGTGTTGCGCAGCATGTGGCCGCGAGTGAGATTCTGCCGCAACGGCAGATAGCGAGGCCGTTCAGGAGGCGGCAGTGCGGCGCGACCTCTTCGTGCTCAAATAGCATCGCATAACCCGCCCCTGGCTCTTCCCTTCGAAGGAGGTGAATGGGGATGTCGGATCTGCGTTCATCCGCCGAATCCGCGTTTATCCGCGTGCTATTTCTCATTGCCCTTCAGCAACGGCCAGTCCCTCGAGGTTCGGCAGGAATGGGACGTGGAGGGGGACTTGTGCCTACGCCTCGTCCTGAGGCGCCAGCGCATCGGCCGGGTCGCGCAGGCGATACCCAATCCCGCGCACCGTTTGCACAAGTTCTGCATGGGCGCCGAGCTTCTTCCGCAGCGCCCGGATGTGCACGTCGATCGTCCGCTCCAGCACCAGCGCGTCGTCCCCCAGGGCGACGTCGATCAGCTCCGCCCGCGAGAACGCCCGTCCCGGCTGCCGGACCAGCGCCATCAGCAACCCGAACTCGCTGGGCGTGAGATCGAGCGCTCGGTCGCCCACGGTGGCCCGGTGCCGGCGCCGGTCGATCATGACGCCCTGGCTCACCAGCACGTCGCGGTCGGCGCTGCCTTGCTGCTTGCGCCGCAGCAGGGCGTTGATCCGTTGCAACAACACCTTCACACTGAACGGCTTGGTCACATAATCGTCGGCGCCAACCGAGAACCCCACGAGCTCGTCAGACTCTTCGCTGCGGGCTGTCAGCATCAGCACCAGCACGCCGCTCGTCGCGGGGTCGGCGCGCAGCAGCCGGCATACTTCGAGCCCTTCGATCATGGGCAGCATGAGGTCCAGGATCACCAAATCGGGAGCGCGGAGCCGAATCTCGCGCAGGCCCTGCTGGCCGTCGACGGCCACCTGGGTTTCGTAACCCTCTTGCGTCAGGTTGTAGTCGAGCACTTCGGCCAGCGAAGCGTCGTCCTCGACAATCAAGATGCGAGCTTTCGCCATAGTGATGCGTCGCTGCGGGTCCACGTCGATCTCCAGCGCCACGGACGAATCGTCGCTTGCGGCTCCGCGGCGCAGCTCGGGGCGGCGATAGCGCCGCTGAAACTCGTCGTCGGCGGGGCCGCGCAACTCAGAGGGTTGCGCCGTCGTGGCGATGGCGTGCGATTTCTCCGTCGACCAGGTAGATGACATCCTCGGAAATGTTTGTGGCATGATCGGCAATCCGTTCGACGTGTCGTGATGCGGAATAAAAGTGGAACGCCGGCTCGATGTCGGCGGTGTTGGCCTGCACGAGGTCGTACAAATCGGAAATCAACCGGCGGTTAAGCTCGTCCACGACGTCGTCGCGAACGCAGACGTCCCGGGCGGCCGCGACGTCGAGCCGCACGAACGCGTCGAGCGAGTCGCGCACCATCGTCAGCGCCGCCTCGACCATCTGGTCCAGATGCGCCGGCATCTGAAAGTCGGGATACAACGCCAGACTGTGCGTGCGCTCGGAAATATTGACCGCCAGGTCGGCGATCCGCTCCAGATCGCCGTTGATCTTCAGCACCGTCGCCACGCGGCGCAGATCGACCGCCACGGGCTGGTGCAGGGCGAGAATCTTGAGGCATTCTTCCTCGATCTCGACCTCGCGGTAGTTGATCGTCTCTTCGTTGGCGATCACCTCCTGGGCGATTTCCACGCGCAGCTCGCGCAGCGATTGCGCGGCGCGGAACACCATCTGCTCGACCATCGACGACTGGGTCAGCAGGTTTTGTTCGAGAGCTTCGAGATCGCGCTGCAGGTGAATCGACATCGGAGGGGAATTTGTTGAACCGCCAAGGACGCCAAGGACGCCAAGGTCAGATAAGGGGAATGATGGTTAACCGCCAAGACACGAAGGCACGAAGTCGAACGAGAAGGCCGATGCTCGTTCTTGGTTACAAATTCTCGTGAAGTCTTTTTCGTGCCTTTGTGTCTTCGTGGTTACGAATTTCGTACTTTCTTCTGTCCTACCTTGGCGTCCTTGGCGTCCTTGGCGGTTCAATCCCCTCCGGCCTATCCAAACCGCCCCGTAATGTACTCCTCGGTCTGCCGCTGGCGAGGCTTGGTGAACAGGTCGGTCGTCGCGCCGACTTCGATCAGGTGGCCTTCGTAAAAGAACGCCGTCTGATCGGAAACGCGCGCGGCCTGCTGCATGTTGTGCGTCACGATGATAATCGTGTAAGCGTCTTTCAGCTCGAAAATCAGGTCCTCGATCCGCGCCGTGCTCTTGGGGTCAAGGGCCGACGCCGGCTCGTCCATCAGCAGCACGTCCGGGTCCGTCGCCAAGGCCCTGGCAATGCACAACCGCTGCTGCTGGCCGCCGGAGAGCTGCAGGGCCGATTCGTTCAGCCGGCTGGACACCTCGTCCCACAGCGCCGACCGCCGCAGGCTCTTCTCGACGATCTCGTCGAGCGCCGCCCCGCGCTTCACGCCCGCCACGCGCGGGCCATACGCCACGTTGTCGTAGATGGACTTGGGGAACGGATTCGACTTCTGAAACACCATGCCCACGCGCTTGCGAAGCTGCACCACATCGGTCCGCGGGCGGTAGATGTCTTCATCGTCGAGTAGAATCTGCCCCTCGATCCGCGTGCCCTCGATCATGTCGTTCATGCGATTGAGGCACCGCAGGAACGTGCTCTTGCCGCAGCCCGACGGGCCGATCAGCGCGGTGACGCAGTGCTGCGGCATCGACAGCGTGATGCTGTGCAGCGCCTGGTGCTGGCCGTAGAAGAAGTTCACCCCCGTGGCGACGACTTTTTGCGGTCGCTGGAGCATATCGTCGGCCGTGCGGGACTCGGGCGCGATCGGGTAGCGGGGCGTCCCAGGACGAGGCGGCGCCAGCTTGGAAACATCACGCTCGACGTCTGTCATCATCTTGGCGAATCGAGGCATGTCCGTCACCAGGACGTCCGTGATGGCAACTAACTTGGGAGGTGGTTGATGGTCGGCCGCATGTCCACGGTCGCCATCGGTCAGTCAACTTCGGCGGTCCTACCACCGGATTCGTTTGGCAAATCGATATCGTAGCACGACCGCCCCCGCGCTCATCGACACCAGGACGAACAAGAGCACCACGATGCCGGCGGCGGCCACGTGGTGGAAATCTCGATCCGCCTCCTCGGTCCACTTGTAAATGGCGAGCGGCAAGGCCGTGAATTTGTCGTTGACGCCCTGCGGCAAAAACCGTACGAACCAGGCGGCGATGGCCACCAGCGGCGCCGCTTCGCCCAGCGCCCGCGCCAGGGCCAGGATCACGCCGGTCATGATGCCGGGAATGGCCGCCGGCAGCAATTGATGCCACACCGTCTGCCACCGCGTGGCTCCCAACGCGTAGGACGCTTGGCGAATCGTATTCGGCACGGCCCGCAAGGCTTCCCGCGAGGCGAGGATGATGATCGGCAACACCACCAGCGTCAGCGTCAGTGCCGCCGCGAGGATGCCTGGCCCCAGGCCGCCGATCCTCACGCCGCCTACCGCGAAGCCGCGGACGAACAACCCCATCCCCAGGATGCCGTACACGATCGACGGTACGCCCGCCAGGTTGGCGATATTGGTCTGCACCAGCGATCGCCACCGGCTCCGCGGGGCATACTCCTCGAGATACACCGCGGCGCCGACGCCGATCGGCACCGAGAACATCGCGGTGAGAATGATCACGTAGACGCTCCCTACCAGCGCCGCCAGCACTCCCGCCTTGCGTGGGTCCAGTTGCGAGTCGAAGCTGGTGAGAAACTGCCAGTCCAGCCAACCCCAGGCCCATGAGATCACCTGCCACAATAGGATCAGCAGCGTGCCCAGGCTGAGAAATGTGCAGCCCGCGCATACCACCGCAAAGGCCGTCGAAGCGGCATTCGCATAAGGTCGCCGGGCTTGTTGAACGATCGAGCTCATTCGTACTGCTCGCGCATCCGTTTGAGGATCGCCTGGGCAAGAACATTGAGCGCCAGCGTGGTGAGGAACAGCGTCAAGCCGACGGCGAAGATCGTCTGATACTCGATCGTCCCCCGCGGCGTGTCGCCCTTGATCGTTTCCACGATGTACGCCGTCATCGTCTGAATGCTGTTGAGCGGATTGAGCGTCATCTGCGGCAGATGCCCCGCGGCGAGCGTCACCGCCATCGTCTCGCCCACGGCGCGGGCGATGGCCAACAGAAACGACGCCATGATCCCCGAGAGCGCCGCCGGCACGATCACGCCCACTGTGACGTCGAGCTTCGTGGCGCCCAGCGCGTAGGCGCCCTCGCGCAGCGACCGCGGCACGGAGCGGAGCACATCCTCGCTCAACGACACGATCATCGGCAGAATCATGATTGCCACGACGATGCTGGCGTTGAGCGCGTTGAAGATGTCGGCCTGCGGAAACACGGCCCGCACCAGCGGCGAGACAAATACGATCGCCAAATAGCCGAACACCACCGAGGGAATGCCCGCCAGGACCTCGAGCATGGGCTTGACGATGTCCCGCACCAACGGCGACGCGTACTCGGCCAGGTAGATGGCGGCGCCGAGCCCGATGGGGATGGCAATGATGGCCGAGCCGAACGCCACCAGGAACGTGCCACAAAACAGCGGCCAGATGCCAAACCGGCCCGGGCTGGCATGTGGGGCCCAGCTTGTTCCAGTGAAGAACTCGACGACCGACACCTGGCCGAAGAATTGCAGTGATTCGAAGGCGAGCGCGCCCACGATGCCCATGGTCGTCAGCACGCCGACCGCCGCGCACAGCCACAGTGCACCGCCCATGACATGTTCGATCCAGCGGCGCTGGCCAGCCGGGACGGCGAGGTTGGCGGGCGATGCAGACGACATGTTCGGTGCAGGGCGGGTGTTCAAATCCCCCTCCCTCGAAGGGAAGGGCTAGGGGAGGGATGGAACGACGCGAATTGTCTGCCCTCGCTCCGTCTCTCCGCTCACGAAAACGTGAGATCATTGGCGAGGCGAACACCGCGATCAGTTTGTCGCGACGTTCACTTGGTCAGGCACGGCGGCATCGAAAGTTTCGCGATTCTCCTCGGCAATCTCGTCGGTGACGGCCACGTAGCCAACCTCGGGCGCGATCTGGTCGGCGTTCTCGATGTAGTAATCCAAAAACTTCACCACTTCGGGGCGTTCGAGCGCACTCTTCCGCACGTACAGCAGCAGCGGTCGGGACAGCGGCGCATAGCTGCCGTCGCGCACGCTTTCGGGCGAGGGTTTCACGGGGCCTTCGCCGGCGTCGACGCCCAGCAGCTTTAGCTTGTCCTGGTTCTTGGCGTAGTAGGCGTAGCCGAAGTAGCCGAGCGAGCCCTTGTCGCCCGCGACGCCCGCCACCAGCGCGTTGTCGCTCTCACTGGGCGAGTAATCCTGGCGGCAGCTACCTTCCTCGCCGTTGATCACCTCGGTGAAGTAGTCGTACGTGCCCGAGTCGGTCCCCGGGCCGTAGAGCTTCAGGTCGAGGTCGGGCCAGTCGGGGTTCACGTCGCTCCACTTGGTCACCGAGCCTTCGCTTGCCGGTTGCCAGATGGTTTTAAGCTGCTCGACAGTGATCTCGTCGCACCAATCGTTGGCCGGGTTGACGAGCACGGCCAACCCGTCGAACGCGACCTTCAATTCGAGGTACTCGACGCCGGCCGCTTCGCACGCCCGTTTCTCCTCGGCCTTGATGGGCCGCGAGGCGTTGCAAATGTCGATCTCCCTGGCGGCGAACTTCTTCATGCCGCCGCCGGTGCCGGACTGGCTAACGACGATATTGATGCGGGAATCGACGTCGCCGAACTTCTCCATCGCAGCGGCGGAGATGAGGAACACGGTGCTGGAGCCGTCGACGCTCACCACATCGGTTTTGCCGCAGCCGACGGCCGCAAGGCAGGCGACCACTGCCCCTGTCGACCGCCGCCGCATGCTGGCGCCTGCCATCACTTACCTGCCCCTGTGGTTGTTCAGTCCGCTCAGCCCGCCGCAGCGAACCTCAAAGCAAGCAGTCTAGGGGAGGCGTGTTAAGGAAATGTTAAGAAGGCGTGAACGGGACCTCTTCAAACATCGCCGCGGGATAGCTGATGTGTCGTAGGAAAAGCAAGAACAGCCAACACGGTACGGCGAGGAGCAGGCCAATGCTGAGGCCGAACCAGGGGCGTCCCTGCAATGCCCCCAACACAGCGAAAGGCAGCGAGACGATGGGGAAAACGCGAAGAGTTCCCGGGGACAACCACGCCCCAAAAACAATTCCATACCAGATCGCCGACAGGCCCAGTGCCACGAAGGCGCGGTGCAACCTCAACTGATGCCATTGCCATCGGCCGGCGGGCCCTTCGTCCATGCGGGCATTGTACCACGCTGGGTTGCCGGAATGGTGATACTTCACCCCGTCGCCAGCGGCAACCTTACCGAAAACGTGCTCCCCGCCTGCACCGCACTGCGCACGCTCACGCTGCCGCCCATCGCCTGGCTGAGGTGCTTGACGATCGACAGGCCCAGGCCGGTGCCGCCCAGCTCGCGCGAGCGGGCCTTGTCCACCCGGTAGAACCGCTCGAACACGTGGGCGTGGTGCTCCGGCGGGATGCCGATGCCCGTATCGCTCACGTCGATCTCGGCCATCGCGCCGCTGCAGTGACAGCGGATCGACACCCGCCCGCCCGCGGGCGTGTACTTCACGGCGTTGTCGATCAGGTTGCTCAGAATCTGCCGCAGGGCCTCTTCGTCGGCATGCACGCGGATCGTCGGATCGTCGACGAGGTTCTCCAGCACCAGCTCGCGGCCCACGGCGTGCGGCTCGTAGTCGGCGATGCACCGGCGCACGACGTGGGCTACCGACACGTCGGCCAGCTCGAGGGCCAGTTGCCCGCTTTCGATCCGCGCCAGGCTGAGCATATCGAGGATCAGGTCCTGCAGGCGGCCGGCTTGCTCGTCGATGCGGTTGAGGAACCGCTCGCAGTGCACCGGATCGTTGCGGGCGCCCCCCAGCAGGGTTTCGGTGTAGGCTTTGATCGAGCTGAGCGGCGTCTTCAGCTCGTGCGACACGTTGGCCACGAACTGCTGCCGCATCCGCTCCAGCCGCCTGACTTCGCTCACGTCGCGGAGCACGAGCACCACGCCCGGCGATGGGTCGCCCGGCAGCGGCGTGGCGAGCACGTCGAACGTCCGCTGCGAGCCGCTCCGCCACGCCAGCTCGCAACTGCTGAGCCGCTTGGATCGCAAGGCCCGTTGCACCACGTCGCGCAGTTCGTGGCTGCGCACCGCCTCCAGCAGCGGCAGTCCTTCGACCGTCTCCGGACGGAATCCCAGCAGCCGCCCCGCCGAGGCGTTGGCAAACAGCACCCGCTCGCCGCGATCGACCGCGATGACGCTTTCGGTCATGCCTTCAAGCACCGTGGCTTGCGTTTGGCTGGTGCTGCGGAGCTGACGTTCACCGCGCGCGAGCCGCCCGCTCGCTTCGGCCAGCGCCTTGGCAAGGCCGGCGAACTCCGCTCCTTCTCGGAGTTGGGTCGGGAAGCGATGGTCGTACCGGCCGGCCAGCAGGGCGTCGCCCGCCGCCGACAGTTCCCGCAGCGGTCGAGTCGCCCGGGCAATCACCCATGCCGCGAGAGCGACGACGATCGCGGCGGCGCCGCCGCCGATCAGCGCCATGCGCCCCCCGAGCGCAGCCACTTCCGCGTCGACTTTCTCGGCGGGATAGGAGGCCCGCACCACCCCGAGCGGTTTGCCGTCGCGATCGACGCGCACCGCGCGATACTCCTGCCGCGTGCCGACGGTGGGACTCGGGTGGCGGGCGTCGCCGACGCCGGTGCGCAGCGCCTCGCGAAACTCGACGCGATTGCGGTGATTCTCCATTCGGGTCACGGACTCGATATCGGGACGGTCCGAGTCGGCCAGCACGCGGCCGTCGACCGCAATCAGGGTCAGTCGCACGCGGCTCGACTGACCAATTTTCTGAATGATCGCCTGCAACGAGGCGTCCGGCCCAGCGGGCCAGTCGCGCGCGGCAAGCTGGCTCACGGCCGACGCCGCGGCCCGCAGCCGTTCGTCGAGCTCCCGCGCGAGCAGCGCCTTGTACGTGTCTGCGAACAACAATGTCAGCACGAGAATCGCCACGAGCGCGAGCGCGGCGAACGCGGCGACAAGCCGCCAGGCGAACCCACGACGGCGGGGCGGAGCGGCCGATTCGCGATGGGGCAGGGCGGCGGACAACGATCGAGCCGGCTAGCAAAAACGCAGGGGGGCGACGCGCCACGTCCTCAATGTAGAAGCTTGCCGCGAAATACTCCACCAGCGATGAGTCGACGGAGACTCTCTGGAGAATCGCTGGGAATCCGGAGAAACCGCCAAGGTCGGAAAGAGAGAGAACCACTAAGGCGCGACGACGCGAAGAAGCATT
>CAYSFP010000076.1:0-26056 GCA_964430075.1 uncultured Planctomycetaceae bacterium
GTGTACCTTGTTCCTCACCCCTCCCTAACCCTCCCCATCAAGGGGAGGGGACCGGAGGATTTCATAGGGCGCGCCTTATTCCTCCGCCTCCCCATGCCCGCTCGCGGCCGCTCCCTCCGGCGCCGCCGTCCGCTGCGCCGCCAGAAACTCTACCAGATCCCGTAGCTCCCGCGGCGTCAGGTGCGTCACCAGGTCCTCCGGCATCGCCGACAATCCCTCCAATCGCTCTTCAATCTCCGCCAGCTCCACCGTCTGCTCCTTGCCGTCGGGGTCGATCAGCACCATGTGCGCGTCGTCCTGCCGGCGCATAATTCCGGATACAATCACCCCGGTATCCAAGAGCAGCTTGGTCGTTTGAAAGCCTTCGGTGATCTTGGCATTGGGCTTCACGATCGACTCGAGCAGCTCGGCCCGCGTCCGCTTGGCGCCGACGTCCGACAGGCTTGGCCCCACGAGCAGCTCGTTCGGCTTGAGCGAATGGCAGCGGCGGCAGGACACGGCTTCCTTGTTGCGGTACACCAGCTCGCCCTCGGCGACGTTGCCGCCGTCCAGGCACATCGCAAACGGGGCGAGCGCGTCGTCGCCCACCAACTTCTGGCGGAACGCGGCGGCCCGCTCCGCCATCGTCTCGTCCCGCGACGCCTCGGCGGCTTCCAGTACGTCCAGCACGAGCGCCGGCGGACAATCGCCGGTCTCGACGCGATCGAGCCACGCCCGCAGCGCTCGGCGCGGCTGCCGGCCGCGCAAGCCCGCGAGCATCCGAATCGCCGCCTGGCGTTCGGTAATCGTCATCTCGTCACTCTCGGCCGTTTCCACCAGCGGCCCGGCCGCCTGCCGCGGATTGCGGTCGACCAGCAATATCCGCGCGGCGATGCGCACCTCCACGCTCGCGGACGCCAGCGCCGCGGCCATCGCTTCATCGACCATCGCCTCCTCGGCGTCTCGCAGCGCCTCGACGGCCCGCACTCGCAGCGCCGCCGCTTGCCTTTCATCCGCGATGATCCCCAGGAGCAGCGCGCGTGCGTCGGCCACGCCCAACTCGGCCGCCACGACGACTCCGGCCACGTCTTCCGACAGGGCCTCGGCGATCCGCGGCCACAGGCTGGCGAGCGTCTCGCGCGTCTGTTCAGCGGAGCGCGGCGCGGCCGGCCGCCACAAGCCGTGCACGGGATCGCGCGGCGATGGGTTGGACCATTGCCGCACGGCGTCCCACGCCAAGTCGCGCACCTTTTGGTCGAGCCCCGGCCGCAACGCGAGCGCGATCACCTGCTCGAGCCGCTCCGTCGAACCGTCCGCCAGCGCGGCGGCCAGCGCGCGGCGCAACAGCGGCTCGCTTGTCCATCGTTCATCCGCGACCGCGGCGGCCAGCGCCGGGTACGCCTCGGGGATCGGCGTATCCCAAATCACGCGGGCGGCTTCCAGCGCCACTGGCTCCGACTCCACCGACAACAGCTCGCCGACCCGCGGCGACTTCTGATAGCCGAGCGCGACGACGATCGCAAGCTGCTCCGATTCCCCGGCGCCGTTCGCCGCGGCCACGAGCCCGTCGGCCTTTTGGCTGCCGGCCAGCCCAAATGCGGCCGAGTGCCGTAGCACGGGGTCGCGATCCGCATTGTCGCGCGCCAGTTGCAGCAATCCCTCCAGCGCCGGCCCGTGGCGCAGCCTGCCGAGCGAAATCGCCGCCGAACTTCGCACACGCGGCGAGGGATCCGTCAACTTCTCCGCGAGTCGCTCGCCGACCCAGTCAGGCGGCCCGCCGTAGCCTCCTTCGAAGAGACAGCTAAGCGCCCTGGCCGCTTGATTGCGAACCTCGGCGTCCGCGTCCTGCAACAGGGACGCCAGCAAGTCATATCTCGACACCTCCCCTCGGTTCGCCTTGAATTGCCATATCGCGTGGATGCGGGCCAAGAGCGGCGTGTTGGGGTTTGCTGCCGCGTCGGCAAGCGCCTGGAAGGCATCCCGCCCAACCAGCCGCCGCTGCGCCGCCTGACGCACCCGCAGGTCAGCGTGCCCCAGCAGCTCGACGAGCCGGTTCACTTCGGCTTGCTTTGCTTCTTGAATCCGCTCCGCCACGTCCTTTAGCTCGGCTTGGTGTTTCTTATCGTCGCTCGTCACGCGAAACACGCGCCCATTGCCCGTGCCGTTCCACCCCTCCAGCCAGTCGAGCACGTGCAGATTGCCGTCCGGGCCGAAGTCGCAATCCGTCGCCAGCACGCCGCCGATGTACTGCTCGTCGTCGGTCAGCCGATATCCGGCGCCCGCCTGCTCGACATGAAACTTTCGCACGCCGCTGGTGGACGACGACCCGCGGAAATCGCAAATGAAGAACCCGCCGCGGCAGTCCTCGCTCATCCCCGTTCCCGGATAATACGCCAGCCCCGAGGGCCCATCGGTGATGTTCGCCACCGGCGGCACGATCGACGCCGGCTGCGCGGGGTTCTGTGGCTCCCACACCCGCTCCCGCATGAACGGCCCGCGGTCGCTCAGGTACTGATACGATATCTTCCAGCCGACCTGCATCCCCTCCACGATGTGCACCAGCCGCGCCCGATCGCCGCCGTCGGAGTTGTTGTCCACCGTGAACAGGTCGCCGTATTCGTTGAACGCCAGCTCCTGAGGATTGCGGAGCCCGGTGGCGAACAGGTGCAGTCCACTGCCGTCGGGCCGGCAGCGCAGTACGGCGCCGCTGTCGGGGTTCGAAAGCACACGGGCCGTGTTCGCACGCGAGCCTGGGCTGTCATCCACCTCCACGTGCAGCCCCCGGTCGCCGATCGAAAAGTAAATCAGCCCGTCGGGCCCGACGGTGAGGCCATGCATGTCGTGCCCGAAGAGCGCGACGTGCACGCCGAACCCGCTGGCCAGGGCCTTGCGCTCTTCCGCTACGCCGTCGCCGTCCTTGTCGCGCAGCTCCCACAGCGAGGGGATGCACGTCAGCCACAGCCGATCGCCCATCCACATCACCCCCGCGGCGGCACCGTCGACCACGTCGTTGAACCCGCCGGCGAACACGTTCGAGGCGTCGTACACGCCGTCGCCGTCGCGGTCCTCCACGAGCCGCACCAGCTCGCTCGCCTCGCGATACCTCCCGATCCGGTCGCCGAGCCGCCGCTCGAAAAACGCCCGGCGATCCTCCACGGTGCGCGCGGCCAGATCGTCGTCCAGCCAGTCCATGTGGCCGCGGTTGTCCTCCACGCCGTTGTGGATGCGATGCGTCTCGGCGACGAACATCCGCCCTGATGGGTCGAAGCAGAACGCCACGGGATTGGACAACAGCGGCTCGCTGGCCACGGCGGTCACGGTGTAACCCTCGGGCGCCTGGATCGTCCCGGCCGCCAGCCGGGCGCCGGGGGAGGGGGCGGCGTCAGTAACGGCATCTTGGGATACCGCCGGGGCCGACGTGAACACGACAAGCAGCGCGACGCCGACGAGCCGGCGCGGAACAGAACAACGTGCCATGGGCCTGAAAGATTGCGGGGTGTGGAGTCAAGCCGTCGCCCCTGTGAGCGAGGCAATCGCTCCATCATATTGTGCCGCCGTCTCAAACCCCAGCGTTTTCGCGGCAACGCGCCAGCCGTTCCGAACGCGAGCTGGTTTCAATTCCCCTCCCTCGCTCGGGGCCAGGGGGATTGAATGACCCGCATGCTGACGAAAGACTGAAGTGCACGCAACCGCCCCGCTATTGCTTGCGCCCATCCTTGTCCGCGCGTCGCCGTCGCGGAACGGCCCGCGAAACACGCGAATTGCCACGAAAAGGACTTCTTCCTCTCTCAGCCATTTCGCGATCTTTCGCGTGTTTCGCGGGTCGCTCTCCCCGGCCGTCGCTCAAAATGACGTCAATTTTTTCTGAAACAATTCCCTAGAAATCGGCCGCGCCGTTGTGTATACATTTGTATATTAAACAAACCGCGCGCCGCCCCGCAACCTCCGCCCCGTGCGCTGGAAGCTCGCCCGCCGAGGCGCCGACAATCGACTCCGCACCGCGGCCCCGAGTTTTGTCCGTTTCCGCCCCGGCGCTACCGGACAATAATCGCCCCCATTTTGACCGCCTTCATCCCGGCAAAGTCCCGCAAATCCTCGACGATTCTCGCCGCCCCGCCGGACAGAACTCCCGAATATTGTCCGCCCGGCGGTGTTTTCACGAAGTGACAAAATCGCTCGCCGCTTGGGCCCGCCGAAGGGCGTTGGACAACGGCCCTTCCGCCTCCGAAAACGCCGAACGGTCCCATCCACGAAGCGACCGCGGGATTGGCGGGCGGCGGGGCCTTTGCGACAATGAGAGAAGACGATCCACCCGGCAGCGCGGCACTCCCAACTCCGCAGCCGAGCGGATGAGCATGCCCCTCCAGCGACGAGGCGAAACGAACCATGAACGCCTTTTCCACGTTTCGCGAAAGCCTGACCCGCCGCCACTTCCTGGCCGAGGGCTCGCACCTGCTCGGCACGGCCGCCATGGCGTACCTCGGCGCCTCCGCCGCGGCGCGCTCGGCCGGCGCCAGCCCGCTCGCGCACACCGCGCTCCCCGCCCGGGCCAAGCACGTCATCTACCTGCACATGGTCGGCGGGCCCTCGCAGCTCGACCTGTTCGACTACAAGCCGGTCATGCGCCAGTGGTACGACAAGGACCTGCCCGAAAGCGTACGCATGGGCCAGCGGCTCACCACGATGACGTCCGGCCAGGCGCGGTTTCCCATCGCGCCCAGCATGTTCAAGTTCGAGCAGGCCGGCCAGTGCGGCATGTGGATGAGCGAGTTGCTGCCTTGGCTGAAGAAAACTGCCGACGACCTGACCTTCGTCCGCAGCATGCATACCGAGGCGATCAACCACGATCCGGCCATCACGCTGATGCAAACCGGCAACCAAGTGCAGGGCCGGCCGTGCCTGGGCGCGTGGGCCAGCTACGGGCTGGGGTCGCTCAACGAGGATCTGCCCACGTTCGTCGTCATGGTGGCCAGGCCCTCGAACACCGAGCAGGTGCAGGCGATCTCGGCCCGGCTGTGGTCCAGCGGCCCGCTGCCGGGCGAGCACGCGGGAGTGAGCTTCCGCACCGCGGGCGACCCCATCCTGTTCATCAACGATCCGCCCGGCGTGCCGCGGCAGGTGCGGCGCACGACGCTCGACGCGATCAACGCCCTCAACCAGATGAACTACGAGGCGCTCGGCGACCCGCAGACGCACACCCGCATCCAGCAGTACGAGCTCGCCTTCCGCATGCAGGCGAGCGTCCCCGAGCTGACCGACCTGGCGAGCGAGCCCGACCACACCTTCGGCCTCTACGGCGAGCAGGCCCGCGAGCCCGGCACGTTCGCCAACACGGCCCTCCTGGCCCGGCGGATGGTCGAGCGCGGCGTGCGGTTCGTGCAGATCTACCACAACAACTGGGACACGCACGCCAACGTGGCCGGCCGCTTGCCGGACCAGTGCCGCGACGTGGACCAGGCCTGCTTCGGGCTGATTCAGGATCTCAAGCAGCGGGGGCTGCTCGATGAGACGCTGGTGATCTGGGGCGGCGAGTTCGGCCGTACGATCTACTCGCAGGGCGGCCTGTCGGAGCAGAACTACGGCCGCGACCACCATCCGCGATGCTTCACGATGTGGATGACCGGCGGCGGCTTCAAGGGCGGCGCCATCCACGGCGAGACCGACGATTTCTCCTACAACATCACCAAGGACCCGGTGCACATCCGCGACTTCCACGCCACGGTGCTCGAACAGCTCGGCTTCGACCACGAACGGTTCACATTCAAGAGCCAGGGCCTGGACCTCAAGCTCACCGGCGTCCTGCCGGCCCGCGTGGTTCGTGAACTGCTGGCTTAGGAGAAGAAATTACCACAGAGGGCACAGAGGACGCGGAGAAGAAAGAAAATACAGGATTAGGTCCGCAGATTTCGCAGATGTGCTGATCTTTTTATTCCCCTGGTACAAACTTCTTCACTTTTCCATCATCACTCACCACAAGATGATAAAAACCTCCCGGCAAAGCTGGCTCAACTGTCACCAATACCTCCCAATCGCCGTCTTTCAGTATGGCGTCCGCTTGAAGAGTTGCCACGTCGACACCCTCCCGACGGGCAACCTCTGCAATAGCCGCTTGTTCGGCCGCATCTTTGCGTTTCGCATTGATCGGCGTCGACGTTTCTTGCGAATCTGTGCCGTCGTGCGACAAATCACGTTTCGTTGGTTCTTTTTGGCCACACCCGGACATCGTCACTACCAATATCAATAGACTCGCCCGAAAAGACCTAGGCATCGTAGAATCTACCTCCGAGAAGGCACTCGCCGTCCAGCACGTTTACACCAATCGTCGCGTTGCTTTATTTCAATATCTGCGTTGATCTGCGGACAAAAAATCTTCTCCCCTCTCTGTGCTCTCCGTGCCTCCGTGGTTAAATCCGAATTCCCCCGCCATCACTCCGACTCCTGCTGGATCGGCGAATCGCGGAGCGTCATCAGGTACTCGACCACGTCGAGGAACTCCGCCGGCGCCATCGTCGCCGCGAGATTTTCGGGCATGCTGCTCTGATTCATCTCGACCATCTCGTCAATGTCGTCCCGGGCGAACGTCTGCTGCTTCCCCTCGGCCATCAGCAGCGTGATCGAGTCCTCGGACTGGTCGATGATGAAGCCGACTTCCATCTTGCCCTCCATCGTCAGCACGCTCGTCGTGACATACTTCTCGTCGACCTTCTTGCTGGGCTCGATGATCGATTCGATGACGTCGGCCCGCGTGAGCCGCTTGCCAACGTCGCTCTGGTTGGGGCCGAAGTCATAGCCTTCATCGCCCACCTTGTGGCAGGTGGCGCAGACGCGTTTGAACACGGCCTGGCCGTTTTCCGCGTTGCCGCGCAGCCGCTCGAGCGCGGTGTAGCTGCGGTCTCGCACATGGTCCCCGCTGTCGGGGTTGAGCGCGATCGCCAAGTGCGATTGGGCCGCCAGGCCCGGCGCCTGCCGCGACACATAATTGTTGATGTATTCATACGCATTGGGATCGTCGGTCGCCAGTTTGCCCGACTGATACGCGTTCCGCCAGGCGGGTTCCAAGGCGCCGATCGTGTGCTCCAGCGTGTAGGCCAGCCACGAATCTTGCGGCGACTTGAGCGACGACAGCGCGACGCCCACCGCATCCTTTGTCGGATAGAAGCTCAGCCCGCGGATCGCCTCGAGCCGCACGCGCGGATGCTCGTCGTTCACCATGCCGGCCAGCAACTCGTACGCCTCCGGGAGCCGGGTCCGCTCGTCGGCGACGACGCGCACGGCCGCCGCGCGGGCGTCCGGCGTCTTCGCTTGGAGGAGCTGCTTGACGAGGTCAATGTCGACGGCCTTGTGCCGCTGGAGCACCCACAGCGCCTCGCAGCGCAGGCGGTCATATTCCGGATCGTTTTCGTCGAGCCCATGGAGCCACTCGCGGACGGCTTCCGTCACGAAATCGGTCGGGCGGTCGTTCAACTCGCGGCGGGCCCGGTACCGCGTGCGCGGCTCGTACTCGCGAAATTGCTCGAGCAGTTCGAGTTCGGGCTTGTCGAACTGCGTCACTGGCTTCAGCAGCGGGCGACCCTTGGCGACCATACGGTAGATGCGGCCGTAGTGGTGATCGCGATTGGGATCGCGCTGCGAGTACTGCATGTGGCCGATGAGCGCGTTGCACCAATCGCCGAACCAAATGGCGCCATCGGGGCCGATTTGCGGATCGACGGGACGGAAATTCTTGTCCGTGCTCACGAGCAGGTCGTCCGGCGTCCCCTGGGGCCGGCGACGCCGACGTCGGCCCTCGTTGTCGCCTTGCGCTTCGCTGCTGCCGCCGACGATGGCCCGTTCGCCAACGAAGCCGGCGCCGTTCTCGGCGTCGCGCACGTTGAACCGCGTCAGGCCGTTCATGTTGATGACGCACGCATAAATGAATTGCCCCTGCACGTTGTCCGGCAGGTGCCGCGACAGCAGGAACTCGCTGCCGACGACCGGCCGCATCCCTTGCGTATCGAACACCGCGTCCATGCCGCGGCGGCCGGAAACAGCGGCCCCCGAGAGCGGCGAATCCCAGTGTTGGGCCGCCCCCGTGCCGTCGCCCACGATCCCCTGGCCCCACGGCGTGAACACGTAGCACCAGGGATTGCCATAGCCCGGCGTTTCGTAGTGAGTCACCTTTAATGTGCGCGGATCGAGCACATGGCAGCCCGAGGCGCCCTTCGTGCGATGCGGGCCCCACGGCGTCTCGACCGTCGTGCTCATCGCCACGCCTTCGAGCATGTGCAGCAGCCCCCCGTGCGAGTACTCGAACGCGCCGACCGTGTGGTGCGTATCATCCGTGGCCCAGCCGTCGAGCAAATGCACCACCTCGTCCGCCCGGTCGTCGCCATCGGTGTCCTTGAGCCAGATGAGCCGCGGCTGGTCGGTGACGGTCACGCCGCCGTTGTAAAACTCGAAGCCGGTGGGGCAGTGCAGCTTGTCGTAGAACACGGTCGACTTGTCCGCCTTGCCGTCGCCGTCGGTGTCTTCGAGGATCAACAGACGATCGTTCGGTTTGGAATCGCCCGGCTTCCATTGCGGGTACGTTGGCATGCACGCTGCCCACAGCCGGCCGCGGTTGTCGAACGCGAGCTGGCACGGCTTGGCCAGCTCGGGGAACTCCCGCTCGCTGGCGAACAGCTTCACCTCGAAGCCGTCCGGCACTTTCATCGTCGCGATGCATTCCTCGGGCGTGAGGTACTTCAGCTCCTCGGGCTCGGAGTAATCCTGGCCGGGGTTGCCGAATCGCGTCTCCGGCACATACAACTCGCCGGTGTTCGAATCGTCCGGCGACTCGGGCGACTTGCCCTGGGCGAGGTCCCAGGCGTAGCGGTCGCGCACGTCGGCCATCGCGCGAATTTTGAGGTACTCGCGCGGGAACGTTTCGGTGTCCCAAGTGCGGCGGCCGCCGTAAACGTACCAGCCGTTGATCATGCGGTAGTCCTGCATGTGCACCCAGGACTTGTCGTTGACCGCCGCTCGCAACGCTTCGAAACCCTCGGCCTTCAAACATTCTTCGGCGCCGGGTCCGAGCAGGGCTTTGCCAAGCACCAGCGCGACCACTCGATCGCCGGCTTCGTTCACGTGGCATCCATTGATCGTGAACTGCATGCCTTGGTCAGCGGCAAACGCTTTCTCGGTCAGCGAAAACAGATCGACAAATGCCAGCCCATGTTCACGGGCCACGTCGGCCACGACCTGCGCGTAACGCTTCAGCTCGCGATTGCGAGGCTCCGCCTCGGGCCACAGCGGGTTACCCGTGGCTTCCCAGGCGATGGGCGACACGAGCACCAGCCGCGGCGGCGAGCCCTCGTCGTCGCGGGGATACTGGGCCGCCATCTCCTCGAGAAACTTATTGTAGTCGGCGCGGAATTTCTCGACGCCGGCCTCGCCGTCGAACGACTCGTTGAAGCCGAAGAAGCACAACAGCGTGTCGGGCCCGAACGCCCGCAGGGGATCGTCCAGGAACGTGTAGCTGCTGGGCCGCTGGCGGTCGCCCACCGCGTCGGCGGGGCGGGCGAAGTTGCGGAATTTCAGCTCGCTGTTCGGGAACCGGCTGTGCAGCAGGGCTTCGAAGTGCCCGAAAAGGTTCATGCGTTCGGCCGTCGAGTTGCCGACCAGGGCGATGCGTTCTCCAGGCAGAAACACCAGCGGCAGCGTACTCGAGGGCAGGGCGGCGCGCGCCGGTCGCGGCGACAGCTTGAGCAGGTCCTCCGCCTTGGTTTGCTCGACGTCGGTCGCCCGGGGCAGGGCGAATACCGCCGGTTTCAACCCCTTCTGGAAGCTATCGAATCCGTAGGCCGTGGGCTGGTAGTCGCCCACGTAACGCACATCGGCCTTGGCCGGCGGGTCCATCTCCAGGCCCCAGTAGACGGCATTCACAATGAGCCGCCGCAGCCCTTCGCTTTGAAGGTCTGTGGCAGCGCCCATCGTGGTGCAGAAGATGCGATTCTCGGCGCCGGAGTCATGCAATTGCATACGCGTCCACGCAATCGGCATCATCGGATCGTTGACGCCTTGTTCCTGGCCGTCGCTCGCGCGTTTCTTCGCGTAATCGGCCGCCGCGGAATCCGGCGACATTCCGCGCAGCACCTCGCCGCGCAAGAGCACCGTGGCGTTGGCCGGCGGATACGCTTCGTACACGTCGGAGTCGCCGAAGACATGCTCGACGCCGCGAAGGAGCGGGCTAGAGGCGGCGTCCGGCTCCACAACGCCGCGCGTGGCCTCCTCCTTGTGGCGACCCCAGTGACTCACCCATCCCTCTCCCAGCACTCGCTTACCGAAGGTGTTGTACTCGCGAAAAAACCGATTTGAATTCGATGCGGGAAAGTTGAACGCGTGCGTGCTCGTCCGCAGCGCGATGATCGGCTTGCCGGCCTCGAACGCCTTCACGAAGTGCACCATCGCCTCCTCGGGCCAGGCGCGGAACCGGGTAAGCATCACGATCGCGTCGGCCGAATCGAGCGCCTCGGCGCCGGGCAGCGACGCGTTGTTCTTGGGATCGATTTCGCCGGTGTCGGGATCCACCGCAAAGAGCACGGTGCATTTGAACCCGTGCCGCTGGCTCAAAATCTTCGCCAGCATCGGCAGGCCTTCCTCGGAGCGATATTCCTCGTCGCCGGAAAGAAACACGATGTGCTTTCCGCGGCCGGGCCCCAGTTCGCCGGAGTACTCGACCCAAGCGAGCTCGGCCGCGCGGGTGCGCGATGCAGCAGCAACAACGACGGCAACGGCAAGCAACGTCAGTCGATGGAATCGATTCATAGCGTTTCGAGGAGAGAGGGGCGAATTTGTCGTCGGATTCGTCGTGGAGGGCGGACGCGCCCGCGGGCCCAAGATTCGATGTGGGGGAGGCCGCGTTCCGCACCGAATCGCTTGATTCTACTCGATCCGCGGGACCATGCGAACCGACTCGTCCCGCGAGCGTATCCCGCGCACCCCGGGGGCGAATTCGGTGGCGGGCGGGGCTTGGCGAACTATAACGGTACGAATGGCAGAGAGCGCGGGATCGCCTCCTTCGGACCAAACAAATGGAGTCGCCAAGCGGAGATCCCCCCGCGCTGCCACCTGTCCGCCGTCCCGAGGACCGAGCCTTGTTGATCGCGACTATCGCCCTGCTCGTCCTGGCCTTCGTCCAAGCGGTTCTGGTAATTGGATTCGTACGCGTGCTGCGCCGCTCGCCGCCGGTGTTGGTCGACGACAACGCGGCGCCGCGAGCCGCCGTGATTCTTTGCCTGCGGGGCATGGACCCCTTCCTCGGCGCCTGCCTAGGGGGACTGTTCGACCAGGACTACCCCGACTATGAAGTGCGCATCATCGTCGACCATGCCGAGGACGCGGCCCACGCGGCCATCGCGGCGGCGATTCTCCCGGGCGATGCCGAGCACGTCCGCGTCGAAAACCTCGCGGCGCCCCGGTCCACGTGCAGCCTCAAGTGCAGCAGCCTGGCGCAGGCCGTCGAGTCTCTCGACGACAGCGTTGAGTTCATCGCGCAGCTCGACGCGGATGTGATCCCGCACCGCACCTGGCTGCGGGAGCTGGCCACCGCGGTGATGCAGCCCGGCGTCGGCGCGGCAACCGGCAATCGGTGGTATGCGCCCGAGCGCCCGACGGTCGGATCGCTCGTGCGCTACACATGGAACGCTGCGGCCATTGTGCAAATGTACTGGTACGAAATCGCATGGGGCGGCACGCTGGCGGTGCGTATGTCGGCGATTCGCGACGCGGGGCTCGTCGAGCGCTGGCGTCACGCGTTTTGCGAAGACACGATGCTGCGCGCCATGCTGGGCAAAGTCGGCCTGCGCGTGGCGTTCGTTCCCGAGCTGCTGATGATCAACCGCGAAAGCTGCTCGCTAAGCAGTTTCTATCGCTGGGTCACGAGACAGATGACGACGGCCCGGCTCTATCATCCGGCGTGGCCTGCCGTCGTCGTGCACGGCGTTGCGACGACGACCGCATTGGCGGCGGCCACGGCACTGTTGATCGCGGCGATCGCGCGCGGCGATTCGGCGACCGCATGGCTCGGCGTCGTCGGGCTGACGGTTTACGCCGCGACGCTGGCGGCGCTGCTGCCGCCGATGGAGCGGGCCGCGCGTCGAATCGCAGCTCGCCGCGGCGAACCAATCGAGGCGGTCTCGGCGCGGAAGGTCATGAGATGGGCGGCTGCGGCGCCAATCACGCAACTCGTCCATCCGATCGCCCTGGCGAAGGCATGCTGGATGCGGTCAACCGACTGGCGCGGGATCGACTATCGCATCGGCGGGCCGTGGGACATTGAGATGCTCGAATATCGACCTTATCGAGTTGCGGAGGCGAACGGCGATTCGTTATAGCCCGCGGCACGTCATACGACGGACTGCGTCTCTGTGCGCGTCGCGCCGTCGCCGTAGGGGCGGTAACCGAGCATCAAGACGCGCCCGCGGCCGTGGAGCTTGTACTCCACGCCCCGCCAGCTCACCTGGTTGCGAACATAGGCGCCGCAGATGGCATACGCGTAGACGAAGTGCGTGAGCACAATGGCGGGGACGGCGCGCCGCCAGGTTTGCGGCGCGTCCCACTGCGTTGGCTCGCCGTGGGCGGCCATGCGGCGGCGGGCGGCCAGTTCCAGGGTCAATGCACAGCCGATCGTGCACAGCCAATAAGCCGCGAGCGAAAAGGCTGCCGCGCGGGTAGTCGTTGGCTGTTCGCGAATCAAACCATACCCCAGCGCGCCCACTGCACACACTTGCGAACCGACGAGTCCCAGCGCGTGCGCAGCGACCAATCGCCAACCCGACCCGCACGACTTCGCCGCGATGAGCTGCCGCTGCACCCAGCGCGTGAACTGAGCCAGCGAGATCGATTCGCGATTGGGCATGAGCGCCGAGGGGACGAACTGAACTCGCAACCGGTGATCCCGTAGCTGCCGATACACGGTCGCATCGACCGAGAGTGCCTGCTCCCAGGCGTCGAGCAAGCCGATGGCGCGAATCGTCTCGGTCCGCAACGCCATGCTGCCCGCCCAGACGATTCCATTGAGCCACACCTGGACGACGGCGCCGGCGTTCCAGAAGTAACGGACCAGCGATCCCCAGTTGGACTCCGCGGGCAAGTACCACCTGTTGCCGGTGGTGCAGCCCACGCTCTGGTCGGCAAGCGGCCGGACAAGTTCGGCGAGCCACGACGGGTGAGGCGCCACGTCTCCGTCAAGAAACGCGATCACTTCGAATTCTTGCCCGATCTTGGAAACGGCCTCGATGAGCGCACTGCATTTGAGGCTGCACGTAAAGCGCGGCTGTTCGAGTGTGAAAACGGAAATGCGATCGGCGAGCTCGTCCTGCATGACCTCTTGGATGAAGGGCCAAGCCGGGTCCTTGTCGCTGTCGACAATGATGATGAGGCGGTAATCTGGGTAATCTTGCTGCAACGCCTTTTGCAGCGTGACCGGCAGGTCGGGGTCTGGGCCGCGCACGCTGAGGATGACGGCCGCCCGGGGCGCGAACGCTGGCGAGGACGCTCCGGCGCTCTTGCCGCGCAGTGCGCGGACAAAGCCCGCCACGGCGCCAATCTGGCACGCCACAAGAACAAGGACATAGACGGCAAGAAGTTGGGCGAATAAGGCCATGCCGGCAGGGCCCACCATTGGAGGTCTGAATCGCGTTACCCGGCGCTCACCGCCGCACTCGATCGTAGTTCATCGAGTTCGGGCCACGAATTGTCGGTGGCGCTCATCAGCCATTTGGCGACGGCAATGTGTGGCGCCGACCAATAGCGTCCCACGCTCAGCAGGAGACCGCCCGCACGTAACCGCAGGCGGGTCGCCCGCGGGACTGGCGCCCCTGGCTCCGTCAAACCGCGCTTTTCCAGGATGAGGGGATCCCAAAACAATCGTCCGTCGATGGGCCGGAGCCCGGCCGGCTCGTAAAGTCGGGCGACGTCGCCACTGTAGCGACGATTGGTACGAAGGTGCGTTCCTACCGCGGGCGACAGGTACCAGAACGGCGCATGCACGATCAAGCGTCCGCCCGGTTTGAGCGCGTCGGCAAGCAATTGCACGACCCCGCCAGCGTCGGGGACGTGTTCCAGCACATCGAGGCAGACGACCGCGTCGAAACTCCGAGCGGGTATTTGCTCGAGCGTCTCGATGACTTCGACCGTTACCGCCTGGGCGTCGAACAAATCCCGCGCGAAGGCGACGCTCCGCTCGCCAACTTCGAAGTAGTGCAGGGAGTTTCCCGCGGCGGCCAGGGCGGCGCTGTCGTAGCCCAGCCCGTCGCCGAAGGTGAGCACGCACGCGCCCGCGGGATGAATCGCCCGCAGGTAGTCGACGATCCATTGCCGCATGGCGACTTTCGCCGGCGTGTGATTCCAGACGATCGTTTCAAACAGCATCGCGGTTGACTTCGAGTAGAACTCGATCAACTCATCCGACCAAACATGGGGCCGAATGCCTGCGGCCTCCAACTCGCGCCGCACTGTGCCGCCCATATCGCGACGCTCGCGCACCAGGCGGTCGATCACCTCGTCGCGAGTCAACCCGGTGACGCGCGCAACCCGCTCCACCAACTCGCGTGCGGTCTCCTGCGAAGCACCGCCGACCGTGCGGGCAGGCTGCCCGCCCGTCGACGGAGGGTGTGAAAGCTGCTGCGCCAGGACGCCGTTGCTATGCATGAGAGTCGCCCAAGCGAACCTGACAAATAGAAAACGACCGCCTCGCACCGGGCACGTAGCGATGGGCAAGTTGCTGGTAGCGGGGCAAGCGGGCTAACCACGACGGTTCATAGTAAGGCCGATCGCCGAAGCCAATAGATTTCTCAACGGTCAGCGGCGCCTGCCACCGCGCGAGATCGCGCGGGCCGCGCAGCGACCACCTCATGCGCGCGTCGCGGACGGGTTGCCGGAGGTTATTCAGCCACAGGAACAGCGGCGACTGGCAATCGAACGCAGCTTGCGAGCCGGGAAACCGCTCGGCCAGGCGGCGAAGGAGCCGCTCCACGTCGGGCCTGGCAAGGAAATACAACATCCCCTCGGCGACGAACAGCAGCGGGCGACGGCCCACGGCGGCGAGTTCGCCGAGCCACGCCTCGTTCAGCACCGAATCGGCGCACATGCGTCGGCGATCCGTCTGATCGAACAACCGCCGCCGCAGGTCCATCGCGTCGGGAAGATCCACCTCGAACCAGTGAGCGCGGCCGTTATCGACCCGCTCGAACCGCGCGTCGAGGCCTGGTCCTAGCTCGACGACAACGCCGTCCGGATGGCGCTGCAAAAAATCTCCGACGAGTCGATCGAAAATCGCGCCGCGGATGCAGAAGCCCACGGCATCGACGCGCGCGTCCGCGAATCTGGAGAAGGGGTAGTCGAGGGCTTCCACCAACTCGAGCGCGTGCCGGTCGCCGAGAATCGGTTCCGGGTGGACCGCATCGACGGCGCGGGCCCAGAGCGGAATCAGCAACGTTTCCTGGGCCCGCGACAGCCGGGAGGCGTCGACCCGCACGCGAGCAGCGGCGGGCGCGGCCGCGCCTGCCACGATTTCAGAGCTGCTGGCAATCGACATGGGCGGCAACGAACTCAACGGCCGTCAGCTCGCATCATCATACCTTCCCATGGCAAATTGTTCGCGGCTCACCCTGGCCGCGGCGGGACGCGTAAAAAGCTCGGACGTCAAACGGCGCACGGCCGCGGCGGCGATTTCCGGCGAGCGGTAGGTCAGGCGTTCCCACAACTCTCCCGGAATCGTTTGTGCCTGGCCTTCCCACAGCAACTGAACAAAGTGCGCCGCCGACATGGTCAGCAGCGCATCGGCCTGGGCGCGAATGCCGATCTCGACGGCGGCGGTCTGCCGGCCCCAAAACACGATCGTCCACTGGCCGCCGCCCGCGCCGCAGATATCCAGCCCAATGCTCAGCTTTCGCGCGGGGTGCACGGCCCTCAGCGGCGCCGTCGCCGCATTATGAACTTGCGCGAGATAGGCGCCAACGGAAAACGGCTCGGTTGCCGGGCGCTCGCGCCGCCGGCCCCAGCGGTCGCGTTCGCCGTAGGCGAGGAAACGGTGCAGCATCGGCTCGTCGATCGACGGGCAGGGCAGGTGGCCCGCGAAGCGATCGAGATTGGACGTATCGAATTTGGGGTCGTCGACCTCGTAGTCGCGGTACATGTCGGAGTTTTCGTAGGCATGCCGCTTGAGGCGGTCCGTCGGGTCGCACGAGATGGGCTCGTGTCCGACGAACCTGACGCCGCGTGAGTTGAAATAGGAGTAACCCGCGTTGATCATGTCGCGCGGCGTCATCCGCTGCCGCGGAGCGAGATGAAACGTGCGGCCGTGGGCCTCGGGCGACTGCAGCAGATGGGCGATGACCGCGCTGGTCCAGTCGACGGGAATCACGTTGCGCTGCTCGTCGCCGGTGAGGTGGAGATCGACCTCGGTGTTCCGCACGCCGTCGGGCCCAGGAGGCGTGTTGCGGGCGAGGATGCTCATGATCTGCAGGTACATGTACAGCCCGTGATACGTGCTGGTGTACCCGGTCTGGGAATCGCCGGCGATCACGACGGGCCGATAAACCGTAAGCTGTTCGAGCGACAAGTCGCCGCGGACGAGTTGCTCGGCCTGGAACTTGCTCCGCTCGTAGTCGTTGCGGAACTGCTGGCCGCGGTCGAGGTCGTCCTCCAGGACGCGATCGTGGCGCAAGCCGCAGACGTAGGCGGTCGACACGTAGTGGAGGCGGCGGATGTTCGCATCGCGGCAGAGGTCCAGGACGTGCTGCGTGCCGGTAACGTTCGAACGCCAGGGCTCGCCGGACGGATCCTCGTTGAACTCCAGCGACGCCGCGTTGTGGAGCAGGTCGCCGCAGTTCTCGGCCAGCCATTGCCGTGCCGCGTCGTCCAGGCCCAGATAGGGCTGCGTGAGATCGCCGGAGAAGCAGACCGGGCGGGGCAGGGGCGCGCCGAGTTCGCGGTCCCAGCGCTGGAGGATGGCCTCGACCCGGTGAATCGCACTTTCGCGGCTGGCGGCGCGGACAACCACAGCCAAACGGCGGCCAGTCCGGAGCAAATCGCGAAGCAGGTACCGGCCCAACAGTCCTGTTGCGCCCGTCAGAAGCGTGTATTCAGACACAATGCTAGGATCCCTGCCGCCATGGCCGAACGCCGAAGTCGAATCATCGTGACGCGTTCCCCGATTTGAATCGGGGCCGCCAATGCTATGGCGCCGGCAAAGCTATCGCAAGGGCCCGAAAGGCCGCAGATCAGCGCGGGAACCAAAGGCCCCCGGTCGACCCAGACTTCCTACTCGTCTACGCAGACGGCGATGGGTGCGGGACGTGCGATCAATTGGACGACGCCCCGGCTGAGGATCAGACGAGGGACGTTGCCGCAGAAAACGTCACTCTGCGTCGACGGGAGAGTCCAGGTCGTCTGCTGTCGCGGTTTGAATGGGCAGGCCGCGCTCCTCGTCGACGCGGAGGCTGAGCTCTTGGACCAGCGCGCGGGCTGCCGGGTGGTTCGGCTGGAGACGCAAGACGATGCGAACCTCTTTCATCGCCTGAACGTCGTCTCCCGCGGCAATCAGGACTTGAGCGAGGGCGACGCGCCAATTCACGTGGCTGTACTGGAGGTTGAGCGCCCGCTTGTAGTTGGCAATGGCCTGATCGTGATCGCCGCGCTTCGCGTCGATCGAAGCAAGTAGGGCGAGCTCGGAGGGGGTGACGTCGGCTGTCTTGGCTTTGCGTCGCAGGGCCTCCTCGGCCGCGGCATGTAAGTCGGGGGCGAGCCCGGCGTGCTTTTCGCTGGCCTCGGCGATCACGGCCAACCGCTCGAGCCAGCGGTAATTGTCCCCGGCCAATTCGCGCGCGAACTCCGGGTCGTCGAGCTCCTTGAGTGCGAGCACGGCGACCTCGTTGAAGAAGCCCGGCGCCATCTCGACCGTACGACGCAGCAGCGTGGTGGCTTCCTCCTTACGGCCTTCGCGTGCCGCCAGTTCGCCAGCAATGAGGCACGTCGGCGGATCGTAGGGCGCGAGGCGTGCGCCGTGGCGAATCAGTTGGGCGCCGGCGTCTTCCTTGAGCACATTGAGGCGCAGTTGGCCCTCGAGGCCGTAGGGCGGGCCGTATGTGGGGCAGATCGCGCGGACGACCGCGAGCTCGTCGGCGAGCCGCGCGACGAACGGCAGCGATTGCTGGCTGAGCCGCACCTGGCCCGTAACGGGGTCGACGCGGCGGGCCATCGATTGCCAGCGATAGAAGTTGAGCCAGTAGCCGTAGCGCACATTGCCGGGAACCGTGTCGAACGCCATCTGGGCGGCGGCGAGCAAATCAGCGTAATCGCCGTCGGTGGCATCCTCGGGAGCTTTTTGAATCGATTCGTCGATTTGGTTAGCAGCCCACCACCACTGTTCGCCGACCTGGGCGCCATAGGCGCCGGTGAGCGACCAGGCCCACACGACGGCAAGACTTGCAGCGAGAACGCCGGAGGCAATGCGACGGGGCATTACATTCGGTGCTGCCGGGGCGGGCGCGGAGGTGACGGCGGCGGTCTGTTCAATCTGATGGAGGGCCGCCGCTAAGCCGCAAGCGATCGCCGAAAGCGAGAAGACGGCCGGCAGATGCTGGCCGAAGTCGCTGGCGCTGTGAATCGCGACCGCGACCAAGCCGTAGACCAAGCCGAACGCGATGGACGAGGGGATCGATTTGCCGCGGCGGCAGAGCTTGTAAAGTTTAACTCCGATAATCGTTAGAAAAGCGAAGACGCAAGCGGCGCCGAGGGCGCCGGTTTCTTCGAGGAGCTGGGCGTAGTCGTTGTCGGCGTGCTCGGCGACGGCGGCGAGCGACGCGGTCTCGTACATCGGGAAAACGTATTCATGGGCGCCGAGGCCCGCGCCAAAGATGGGGAAGTCCATCCACGCGCGGAGGACGCCGAGGGTGAGCTCCCAACGGTCGTCGAAGTACTTGTTTTCTTCGAGCGTAGCGAGCCGCTCGTAGACGTCGTCGAAACCGAACATCAGCAGGATGAACAAGGCGCCCATCGGCAGGATGGCGAGGACCCAGCCGCGGCGGCTGAGCGTGCCGCGGGCGAACAGGGCGCTGCCGACCACGGCGCCCGCGAGGATCATCGAGATGGCGCCATTGCGGCTCATCGAGGCAAGCACCGCGAGGCCACAGAGGATGAGGCCGCCGAGGATCGTGCCGTGGTCGGTAATCTGGACGCCGCCGAAGGCGCGCGTGCCGCCGGAGCGGCTCAGGCGGCGGTCCTCGCTGAGGCGAACGAGCAGCAGCCCGAGGCCGGCGCCCATCGACAGATTCATGAACTGGCTGAAGTTGCTGTAGTTGATGAAGCTGCCGGCGGTGTGGGTTTGGCCGGCCCTGCCAATGTCGACGATCCAGTAGATGTGGTCGGCAAAGGTGACGACCTGCAGCAAGGCGATAAGGGCCTCGACGCAGCCGATGGCGAAGACGATGACGAGCAGGCGGTAGATCTGCGGGAACGTGCGGTAGGTCGACGCGACGGCGAAAAACACGGCGGCGCCGACGAGGACGAGGCGGAGACCGTGAGCGGTGGCGAGGGGGTAGAGGGAAATGCGGAATGCGGAATGCGGAATGCGGAATGAAGAGTCGTTGGCGGCGGCTTGAGAGGGGGGGCCGAGAAACTCGTCGTGGGTGGCGATTGTGGCGGGGGAGAGGGTTTCGACAAGTCCGCGGGAGAGCGGGATCATCTGGAGGACGACGAGCAGGACGAAAGCGGCAAGGGGCACGTAGGCCCAGGTCCAGGGCAGGCGGTAAGTGCGGTCGATAGCCGCGCGGAGGACGACGGTGAGCGACAGGCCCGCGGCCAGCGCGATCGTGATCAGCTCGCTCCAAGCGTCGACCGCGCCGAAGGCGAAGGGCATGAACGCCAGCAGCGCCGCCAGGAGGCCTTCGACGGCCAGGTCCCAGCGATTGCGCGGGGCGGCAAGGAGCTCGTGTGGGAGGACGGCCGAGGGCATGGGGGGCAGTGGCGGCTTAAAGTGGATACGATTCGGGTCTGGTCTCGCTCCGCGAGACGGAATCCTCTCGCGGAGCGAGAGGGCTCCACTGGAGGGCTACGCTGCTGGGACGGTGACGGGGGTGATGCGCTCGCCGTTGAGGACTCGGTAGGGGTTTTCCAAACATACCGTGCGGGCGTAGGCGTCGCCCAGTTCGGCTTGAAGAACTTCCAGGGCCTCGGTCATCAGGGGGGGCCGCTGGAGATGGTCGTGCGCGTCTGTGGCGATGATGCTGACCAGGCCGGCGTGGACGAGGCGCCAGGCTTCCTCGTTGGCGCGGCCGCCGAATTCGCCGAGGAGGCTGCCGGCGGTGATCTGCAGGACGGCGCCGGCCTCGACCCAGGCGGCGATCTGGTCGGCCGCGGTCGCGAGGTAACGGTGCCGCTCGGGATGGGTCATAATCACTTGGATGCCGGCCGCGTTCATCGCTTCGATCGATGACATGGGGTCGACGTAGAGCTCGTGGGGCAGTTCGAGCAACAAGTGGCGGCGACGGTCCGCGACGGTGACGACGCGATCCCGATCGACGAGGCTGGCGAGCCGTTCGTCGACGCGGACGTCGGCGTTGGGGTAGAGCTCCAGCGGGATGCCGTTTTCGAGGAGGGCCGCGGCCAGGGCGGCGACTTCGTCGCGAATCAGCTTGGCCGTGTTGACGCCGTCGTAGCTGCCGAGTTGGTGGGGCGAGGCGCAGACGGTGGTAACGCCGTCGTCGACCAGGGCCTCGCACAGGTCGAGTGCATCGTCGAGCGTGGCCGGGCCGTCATCGACGCCGGGGATGCAGTGGCAGTGCACGTCGACGCAGCGCGGCACGCCCCACTGGTCGAGGCGGGCCTGCTGGTTTGGCGACCACGGGACTGGCGAGCCGGCTAGGGAAGCGCCCATCGGCGGTTACTCGTTGGCGGCAGCGGCGGCAGGAGCGGCTGCTGCAGCCGTCACCGCCGGCGCCGGGAGCGGGCGGCTCTTCTTGCGACGGCTGGAGGGCAGGCGGTCACTCTCGGTGTGGCCATAGCCGCCGTAGCCGTGGCCGTACTTGCCGTAGCCGTAGCCATACCCGTAGCCAAAGGAGCCGGTGCGACGCATACCGTTGACGACGACGCCGAGGCGCTTGGCACGGACCCGCCACAGTTCGTTGCGGGTGGCGAGGCTGAGGCGCCGCGATGACTTGAGGGCCCGGAGGACGATCACCGTGGCATCGGCGACGGCGGCGATGATGCGGGCATCGGCGACGGGCATCACCGGCGGAGCGTCGATGACGATCTTGTCGTAGCGGCCTTTCAGCTCCTCGAGCATCTCGGCGAAGAAGCCGTTGTTGAGCAGTTCCACCGGGTTGGCCGGCAAGGGACCGCACGGCAGCAGATCGAGACCTTCGACGCCTGAGGGGACGATGGCTTCGACGACCGGACTGCGGGCGGTGAGCACCGAGCCGAGACCGTGCTCGGGGCTAACCTCGAAGATCAGGTGTTGCGTCGGCTTGCGAAGGTCGGCGTCGATCAGCAGCACACGCTGATCGGCCTGGGCGAGCGCGATGGCCAGGTTGCTGGTAATCGTGCTCTTGCCGTCGCCCGGGGAGGGCGAAGTAACGGCGAGGACCTTCGCATCATGGCCAGCGAGACCAAAGTGCAAGGCCGTGCGCAGCGTGCGAATGGCTTCGGCAATCTGGCAGCGCGGGGCGTCGGCCACGAGGCGCCCGACGTGCGACCGGCCGGTGCTGGTCGTCTGCGGGACGACGCCGAGGACGGGCAGTTGGAGGATTTCGGCCACCTCGTCGACGCTCTTGAGGCGGTGGTCGAGGAGGTCGCGGAGCCACGCGAGTCCGAAGCCGCTGAGACCGCCGAGCAGGATGCCGGCGGCGAGGAAGCCCGGTCGGCTGGGAAAGCTCGGCACGTCGGAGACGCCGCCCGTTTCGAGAATCTCGACCTGCATGTCGCCGACATTTTCGATGAGGCTGACTTCCTTGATGCGATCGTCCATGAGATCACATGCGGCAACGGCACGCGTGTAGGCATCTTCGAGCAGCGCCAGCTTTTGAGAAAGCTTACCGACGCGCTTCGCCTCCTCGAACTGAGCATCATGTTGGGCGGTCAAGTCAGTGACTTTGCGTTCAAGCAAGTCGTACTGAAGGCGAAGCGTTTCGACGTAGCCCTCGATGGTCGAGCCCTGCTTCTGCTTGAGCTGCTCCTCGAGTTCCTTGAGGGCGCCGTCTTGCAGCTTGACGCTGGGATGGCCCTCTCCCCAGCGAGCGCGTTCGGACGTGAGCAGGGCGCGCACCTCCTGAATCCGGCGTTCGAGTTCGACGGCACGAATGTTTTGCTGATCCGAATAGGCCAATTCGAGCAGAAAGGGCCGCTGGTCGGGATCGTCGTACATGGCCTTGGCCTGCATGTACGCCGTCTTGGCGTCGACCAGGTCAGCCTTTGCCCGGCTCAGGCTCTGTGCGAGGTCATTGAACCGGAGCGTCACGACGTCGCCGTCGGCGACGCGGACGGCGACCTCGGAGTTCTGGGAACGGAATTCATCGAGCTCCCGGCGGGCTCGTTCCAGGTCGCTGTCGCGATGCTCTTTATCGGTGCGAAGCATGGTCAGGATGTCGGCGGCGCTCGTGCGGCGCTGGTCGGCATACTTTTCACAGTACGCTTCGACGACCGCGTTGACGATCTGCGCGGCGTCTTCGGCGCTGGGCAATTCGAGCGAGACATTGATGATCTCGTCGTTCGTGCCGACCGAAACGTCGAGCTGCTCGCGGAGAAACGTGACGGGCGAGTCCACTTCGCGAAATGCGTCGAGGCCGGCCGTGGCGCCGGCCGCGGCGGAGAGGACGGGCGTCGAGCGAATCAGCTCGGCCTGGGTGTAGAGATAGCTGGCCGACTGAATCGGCTGCAGTTGGTCCTGCAGGAACGCCGGCATGCCGCGGTCGACGTAGATGCGCGAGAGGCTCGTATAGCGGGGCGTGACGCGCTCCAGCAAAACCCAACCGACCGTGCCGCCGATGATCGTGGTGAGCAACAGCAGCCAGCGATTGCGCCAGGCCAAGGCGAGCAGGTTCGTCTCGCGGCGGCGCTCCGCCGCTTCGCCCAGGGACGCTTCAGCAGGTTGCTCGGCCAGCGGGTAGGGGTTGACTTCGACGAGCGAGGACATAGAGGGCGCCTGCGGCGGAGGGTTCAGGGTTCAGCGGGGAGGATGCGGAAATGACGAAATCCGAATGACGAATGGGAGCGGGCGGGGGGTCGCGCTCCGACCTACAGCCTACAGTCTACGGACTACAGCCTGAGGCCGTCCTCGTCGCCTCCCTCGCAGTTTATCCGGTTGGGGGGTGGCGAACAAACATTCGGCGAGGGCGGGGAGCGAGATTTCCCGGCAATGTGTAGGGAATTTGTCGACTGCAGAGTGTTTGGGGGGTTGTTCGGGCGGCGGAGGGGAGCGCGACCAACGGTCGCGGCCTTTGGGGGCATGGCCGGGGACAAAGTCGTCCGCATGCCGTTCCGGATTATGAGGGGAGGTCGGGCGCGGTGCTTGTGATCCGTGGGGTGGTGCGTTCCAGTAGGGGAAATGACTCACCGCAGAGGGCGCAGGGGACGCGGAGAAGACCTTTTAATGAGGTTTGCGCAACAAATGAGCCACGCTGGCTGTCGGCTGTCGGCTGTCGGCCGGAAAGCAGGTGTTTTTCTTCTGGCCGATGGCCGATGGCCGATGGCCGACAGCCGATAGCCATCCAAGTCGTGAGATTCATAATACGGCGCAGGCCTCAACAGAACGCAGGGGCAGGACGTGGTGAAGACAGCGGTTATTACTGGGATTACGGGGCAGGATGGCTCGTATCTGACGGAGTTGCTCCTGGAGAAAGGGTACGCCGTGCATGGCATCGTGCGGCGGGCGAGCCTGACGGCGCGGCCGCGGATCGACCATTTGGCGCTGGACGGGAGCATCTACGGTTCGCGACTGTTTCTGCACTATGCCGACCTGGAGGACATCACCACGCTGCGGCGACTGCTGACCAAGATCGCGCCCGACGAGCTCTACCACCTGGCGGGCCAAACTCATGTCGGGCTGAGCTTTGAAATCCCCGAGTCGACGTGCGACTTTACGGCCATGGGGACGCTGAGGATTTTGGAAATCCTCAGGGACATGGAAAAGCGGCCGCGGTTTCTGAACGTGGGCAGCAGCGAGATTTTCGGACGGCCCGCCGAGTCGCCGCAGAACGAGCAGACGCCGTGCGCCCCGGTGACGCCCTATGGCGTCGCCAAGGCGTTTGCCGTGCAGATGGTGCGGATCTATCGCGAGTCGTTCGGGCTCTTTGCGTGCAATGCGATTTGCTACAACCACGAGTCGCCGCGGCGCGGGCCTTCGTTCGTGACGCGGAAGATCACGCGGGCCGTGGCGGCGATTCATCTGGGCAAGCCGACCACATTGGCCCTGGGCAATCTCGACACGGCGCGCGATTGGGGCTTTGCCGGCGACTATGTGCGCGGGATGTGGCAGATGCTGCAAACCGAGACGCCGCGCGACTACGTGCTGGCGACAGGGCGGCTGACGACGATTCGCGAGTTTCTCGAAATGGCGTTCGGGCATATCAATCAGTCGTGGAAACGCTATGTGACGATCGACCCCCGGTTCTTGCGGCCGGCGGATCCGCAGCAACTGGTGGGGGATGCGAGCCTGGCCGCCCGGGAGCTGCCGTGGCAGCCGACGATGGAGGTGGCGGAGCTGGCGCGGGTGATGGTGGAGGCGGATATTGGGCTGGGGGCTGGGGCTTGATACGGCGGACGAGGGAATGACGAATGGGGAATGCGGAATGGGGATTTGGAAGGAGCGGTTGGATGAGCCGAACTGTGGTCGTGACGGTGGGAACGCGGCCGGAGGCCATTAAGATGGCGCCGGTGTATGGGGAGCTGCGCAAGAGTCCCACGCTGCGGCCGGTGCTGCTGTCGACCGGCCAGCATCGGGAGATGCTCGCCCAGGCGCTGGGAGCATTCGGGCTGGCGCCGGACCACGACCTCGAACTGATGCAGCCGGGGCAGACGCTGCCGGACCTCACCGCGCGGGTGCTCACGTGCGTGTCGCAGTTCCTGGCCAAGACGCAGCCCGCGGCGGTGCTCGTCCAGGGGGATACGACGACCGTTCTGGCGGCTGGGTTGGCGGCCGCGTATGCCAAGATTCCGCTCGGGCACGTCGAGGCGGGACTGCGGACGCACGACATGACGTCGCCGTGGCCCGAGGAGATGAATCGCCGGCTGACGTCGCCTTTGGCCCGCTGGTCGTTCGTGCCGACCGAGACGAGCCGGCAGAACCTGCTCGCCGAGCGGATTCCGGCCGAGACGGTCCACGTCACCGGCAACTCGGTGGTCGACGCCCTGCTGTGGATCCGCGAGAAAGTGCGGTCCCGCACCGAGCCGGCGGCGGACCTCGCCGAGCGGTTGGGAATTCCCGAAGCGTTCGCTGGCCAGTTTCTGGCGGCGGCGGGCCGGCGGTGGATCCTCGTCACCGGACACCGGCGGGAGTCGTTCGGGGCGGGCTTCGAGCAGATCTGCCAGGCGCTGCTGCGGATCGTCGAGGACCACGCGGACGTCGGCATTCTCTATCCCGTGCATCTCAATCCCCAGGTGCGGGAGCCCGTCAACCGGCTGCTGATGGGGCAGGAGCGGATCGCGCTGATCGAGCCGGTGGGATACGAGGACTTCGTCTGGCTGATGGATCGGTGCCGGTTTCTGCTCTCCGACTCGGGCGGCGTGCAGGAAGAGGCGCCCAGCCTGGGCAAGCCAGTGCTGGTGATGCGGGACACGACCGAGCGGCCCGAGGGCGTGGCGGCAGGGACCTGTCGGCTGGTAGGAACGGATGTCGCGACGATCTGCCGCGAGGCGGCGGCCCTGCTGGGGGACGAGGCGGAGTACGAGCGGCGGTCGCGACTGGCGAACCCGTACGGCGACGGGCGGACGGCGGAGCGGATACGAGAGATTCTGGAGAAGGAACTGCATTAGGGGACAGGAGTCAGGAGTCAGGGGTCAGGGGTCAGGGGTCAGGGGTCGGGGGTCAGGGGTCAGGGGTCAGGGGTCAGGGGTCAGGGGCAGC
>CAYSFP010000077.1:0-25977 GCA_964430075.1 uncultured Planctomycetaceae bacterium
GCAGAGCCTCGGCAATTCTCACCGGCAGAGCCGGTGGATTAACTAGGATTTAGCGCGAGCCGCTCGCGGCGGGCGCGCGTTGCGAGCGCCGCGGCGAAATCGGGCGTGTTCCCGTTGCGTCGGGTGGATTTTGGTCGATACAATTTTGTGTTGTGCGACCACTTATCGCGCGTTCCCCAAAATCTTGCGGAGTTCGCCATGACGCCTGCCGCTCGCGCCCCGGTTCCCGCCGATCTCGACGCCGGGCACGCCTGGGAGGAGTTCGTCGTCACGCAGGTGTATCCCGAGCCGGGCAAGAAGGCCAAGGAGGACTACCGTAATTACGATGCGCCGGCCCGCGACACCGTGCGAAGGTTCTACCAGGAGAACCACAAGCATCAGACCTTCGAGTTCGTGAAGGCCAAACGCGACGAGTTCCTGGGGCTCGATCGTCGGCGGATGAGCGTGTTCGAGGCGCTCGACTATCTCAATACGCTGGTGGACGATTCGGACCCCGATATTGAACTCGATCAGTTGCAGCACCTGCTGCAATCGGCCGAGGCGATTCGCGCCGACGGCCACGAGGATTGGTTCGTGCTCGTGGGCCTGCTGCACGACCTGGGCAAGGTGCTGTGCCTGTATGGCGAACCGCAGTGGGCGGTGGTGGGCGACACCTTCCCGCTGGGCTGCCGGTTCAGCGAGCGGATCGTGTACCACGAATACTTCGCGGCCAACGCCGATGCGAACGATCCGCGTTACAACACGCAGTACGGCGTGTATGAGGCGGGTTGCGGGCTGTCGAACGTGATGATGTCGTGGGGGCACGACGAGTACGTGTACCACGTGATGAAGCCGTACCTGCCGGATCCCGCGATCGCGATGTTGCGGTACCACTCGTTTTACGCGTGGCATCGCGAGGGGCAGTACGACTGGCTGTGCGACGAGCACGATCGGGCGATGCTGCCGTGGGTGCAGAAATTCAACCCGTATGACTTGTATTCCAAGTGCCCGACGCTGCCGGATTGGAAGCAATTGCGGCCGTATTACACGGATCTCATCGCGAAGTATTTGCCGGAGCAGTTGGCGTTTTAAACCCCATTCCCTTTCTGGCCCCCTCCCCTCGGCGGGGAGGGTTGGGGGAGGGGGGAGAATAAGGTACACAGCGGGCCTCAATAGAGAATCATTGCATGTACCTCGCTCATCACCTCTCCCCTAGCCCCTCTCCGTCGAGGAGAGGGGGACGGAGGATCTGCTTGTGACTCATCGCGTTGTTCTGTTGGTGACGTTGGTGCTCGCGGCATGTGCCGGTTGCAGTTCGAACTCTTCGCCGTCATCGGCGGAAGATCCTACGTCCTCTTCCGGCGACGCTAGCAGCGACAAGAAGCTCCGGCTCGCGATGATCCCCAAGGGAGTGCAAACCTCCTTCTGGAACTCGGTGCGCCAAGGCGCCGAGAAGGCGCGCGACGAATTCGACGTCGAGCTCGTCTGGAAGGGCCCCGCGCGCGACAACGATCGGGCGTTGCAGAAGCAGGTGATGCAGCAGTTCACTGGCGAGGGGGTCGACGGCATTCTGCTGGCCGCCACCGACCAGGCGGCGCTCGCGCCGGAGGTGCGCACGGCGTCCGCGCGCGGCATTCCCGTCTTGATCTTCGATTCGGCTGTGGACGGCGAGCAGGGCAAGGACTTCATCAGCTTCGTGGCAACCGACAACCGTGCGGCCGGCCGGCTCGGCGGCAAGCACGTGACGGACCTGGTGGGCAAGGGCGGCAAGGTGGTGTTGTTCCGCCACATGGAAGGCCATCAAAGTACGGGCAACCGCGAAGAGGGCGCCCTCGAAGAGTTTCGCGCCGCCGATGCCAAGATTCTGGCCCAGGATCGCTACAGCGGCGAGAATATGGCTGAGGCCCAGAACACCGCGATCTTCATGATCGACGTGATCCGCGAGGCGGACGGCATTTTCTGCCCCAACCAGTCCTCGTCCGAGGGGCTGCTACTCGCGCTGCGTCAGTACAATCTCGCCGGCAAGATTAAGGTCGTGGCGTTCGACAGTTCGCCGCTGCTCACCCAGGCTCTGCGCGACGGAGAGATCGCGGCCATTGTCTCCCAGGACCCGGTGCAGATGGGCTACCTGAGCGTGAAGATGATGGTCGAACACTTGCGCGGCCAGGAGATTGAGCCGCTGGTGACCACGGACGTGCACCTCGTGACCAAGGAGAATATGGACGATCCCGAGATCAGCGTGCTGCTGCAGAAATAGCTTGCCGCATCTTCGATTGGCCGGGGCAGGTTGACCACGGAGGCACGGAGGGCACGGAGCAATTCGCCGGATGAGGCCTATCCGCAGTTGAACGCAGACGCTCGCAGATGAGGGGGCGTCTTGGGGCGTATCGTTTCCTTGACGTCCTCCATCTCCGTGCTCTCTGTATTACTATCCGCCAACTTCTTCGCGCGCCGCGAAGATTTCTTACGGAACGGATTTACCACAGAGTGCACGGAGGGCACAGAGGTCGGATAAGTTCAAGCAAGGATCCTTGAGAAGAACCTCGCGAGCCCTCAGCTCATCGCCCCCAATTCCTACGGCCTCTTTCCCTTCCTAAAAATCTCCGTGTCCTCTGTGCCCTCTGTGGTAAATCTTCTCCCTGGCGCCGCGCGCCGCGAAGATTTCGCACCGTTGTTTGTCGAGTCCTGAGCTCCCACCGCGTGGTTCCGGCCAACGGTAGGGCTATGCCTCCGTGGTAAATCCGTTTGTCGTGCACCGCTACCCCCGGCGGGACGGCCGTTTGCTGGTCGTCGTCGTCACGTCGGCGATGCCGCCGTCGTTCTCCAGCGCGATGTGGAATCGCTGGTCGCCCTCGAAGCGGTGCACGCTGATGTGGTATGCCTCGCTACTTTTTGCGAGGTAAGGGTACTCGTCCGGAGAGTGCGGCTTGCGGAGCTTGCCCCACGAGCCGTCGCCGAGATAGAGCACGCCGTTCTTGTCGACGTGGCCGCCGGTCAGCGGATGCGTGCGTTTGAACGTGTGGTCGTGGTGCTCCAGCACGGCATCGACGCGGTACTTTTCGAATAGCGGGCTCCAGAATTTCCGCTGATCCTCGCCGACGCCCTTTTCGCCTTCCTCCGGCCACGGGTTGCGGTGAGACGGATAGCAGGGCACGTGGTTCACGGCGAACACATGCTGCCGGTCCTGCCGATCGCGCAGCACGCCGTCCAGCCAGTCGGTTTGCTCGCCTGCGACCGAGGCGATGTGGCCGCTGTCGAGCAAGACCAGACTGAGATAGTCGCCGAAGTCGAGCGTCGCGAAGGTGCGTTCGGGGTACAACCCCTCGAACAGCGGGATAAAGTGGGTGGCCTTTTCGCGCCCTTCGCCGAAACTGCCGTTGACTTCGTGGTTGCCGATGCCGGGGACGAGCGGGATCAGTCGGTTCTTGGAGTCGACCATCGTCCGGCGGTAGTTGCGCAGGAATTCGAGCACCGTGTCGGGCGACCGGCCGTTGTCGTACGCGATGTCGCCCCCCAGCAGCACGAAGTGGGGGTCCTGAGCGGCGGCGAGCCGATTCGAGTCGACCGCGTGCGAGCCCGTGCCGGAGTCGCCGCCGGAGACGAAGCAGAACTCGTTGGTCGCCGTGGCGGGCATCGTGCGGAAGCGGTATTCCTCCGGCTCGCCGCCGATGCGGAAGGCGTGCTCGGCGCCCGATTCGAGGCCGGTCAACTCGCAGCGGAACACGTGGCGCTCGGTGCCCGGGAAGGGGCGGGCCAGCGTCTTGGCCGTCTGCCACACGTCGCTGGTCAGCGGGCGGTAGGACACCGTCGAGGCCGCGTCGCTGGTGGGCCAGTTGACCCACTGGATTGTCATCGTCGTGGCCGGATTGCGCTGCCAGGTGAGGTGCAGCGTCTCGTGCGGCCGGTGGCCGGGCAGGGCGTCGGCGGCATGCAAGCGGCCGCGAAGGGCGAGCGCCGCGGCGGCGCCCAGCGAGCTGCCCAGGAATTCACGACGATCAAAGGCGGGCATCATCGGCCTCCGAAGGTGCTGAAGCGAAACGGGAACGAACCGCCGCACGGCGGCCGGCGTCTATTTTAGCAGCAGCGAGGCCCGTCGGGGGCGCACCTTGCGGGGTCTTAATACGACAGCGCTAAGTTGTTTTTCCAGACTCACTCGAAGGTCTTTGACATCAGCGACTTGCGGCGCAAATCGCAGCGGACGTTGTTTGCGACAACGATTCGTCGACTCTTGTACGCGGGATCTCGAATGCATCGGGAATACAAGCACGTCGTCGGCCGCTGGCATTGCAGGCATCAATCCGACTCAGCGCTGTAGTATTAACGTAACTTCCACAAATCGGCCCGTGGGTCTACCATTGCGGAAGTTTTGGCAGCGCGAGCGGCCCCGGCGGGGCCGAGGCATGTAGCCAGGGGCGCGAGCCCCTGGATGACGGGTCGGTGAATCATCGAAGCCCCGGCGGGGCGACATCGAATTGGGCGATCGATGTCGCCCCTCGCGGGGCTTTCGCGCCAACGCTGCACAGGAACCAGGGGGCTCGCGCCCCTGGCTATACGATTTCGCCCCCTACGGGGCTGAGAGAATACGCCAATTTGCCGCCCGTGTTGAAGGAATCGCCCGATCGTGTTCGACGAGGTCCCCCAGCTCGATATCCAGAAGGTTCAGCAGCACATCCTGGATCGCTGGGAGCGCGACGGCACGTTCCAAACGTCCGTGAACCAGCCGCCCTCGGCCGCCCAACCTCCACACGAAGTGGTGTTCTACGACGGCCCGCCATTTCCCACCGGGGCGCCGCACCACGGCACGGTGCTCGTGTCGGTGATCAAGGACTTCATCGCCCGCTACCTCACCATGCGCGGCAACCGCGTGCCGCGGGTGTGGGGGTGGGACTGCCACGGCCTGCCGATTGAGACGGCGGTCGAGAAGAACCTCGGCATCGGCAGCAAGAAGGAGATCGAGGAGAAAATCGGCGTCGCCGCGTTCAACGAGGCGTGCCAGGCGCTGGTCGACAATTGCAACGACGCCTGGCGCGTGTACATCCGCGAAATGGCGCGGTGGGTCGACTACGACAACGCGTACCGTACCATGGACACATCGTTCATGGAGAGCGTGTTGTGGGCATTCAAGCAGTGCTACGACAAGGACCTTATCTACCGCGATTACCGCGTGACGCCGTACTGCACGCGGTGCGAGACGAGCCTGTCGATCAGCGACACGCGCGAGAGCGACGCGACGCGGCCGCGACAGGATCCGTCGGTGGTCGTGCGGTTCAAGTTGAACTTGCCGGGTGCCGTCGGCGTGAAGTCGGCGAAGCCGGCGTACGCGCTGGTGTGGACAACCACGCCGTGGACGCTGCCGTCGAACCTGTCGCTGGCGGTGAATCCGGCGATCGACTACGCGCTGGTGGAGGTCGATGACGCGGTTTACGTGCTGGCGGCCGCACTCGTGGCGAAGCATGCGGCGGTGCTGGGCGAAGAGGCGAAGCAGTTGAAAACCGTTACAGGCGCTGTGCTGGCGGGGACGGCGTACGAGCCGCTGTTCCCCTATTTCGCCGATCGCCGCGGGACGGGGCAGACGTTCCATGTCATCCCGGCCGAGTTCGTCGACGTGGCCGAGGGCACGGGCATCGTGCACCTGGCGCCGGCATTCGGCGAGGACGACTTCGTTGTGTGCAAAGCGCACGACATTCCGCCGGTGAATCCGGTGGACGCCCAAGGCCGCTTCACTTCGGAGGTTCCGGACTTCGCGGGCCGGTATGTCCTCGAGGCCAATCGCGACATCATCCGCACGCTCAAGCAGATGGGCGTGCTGGTCGAGCAGAAGGTGATCGAGCACAACTACCCGCACTGCTGGCGGTGCCGCGAGCCGCTCATCTACCGCGCGATGGAGGCGTGGTATCTGTCGATCGCTAAGATCAAGGACGATCTGCTGCGCGTGAACGAGCAGATCAACTGGGTGCCCGAGACGGTCAAGAACGGCCGGTTCGGCAAGTGGCTCGAAAACGCCCGCGACTGGAACATTAGCCGCAATCGCTACTGGGGCACGCCGATTCCCGTGTGGATTTGCGATGCGTGCGGCACGTGCGACGTGCTGGGCGACATCGCGGCGATTGCCGAACGCACGGGCGTAAAGGTAAGCGATCTGCACCGGCAGACGCTCGATCCGCTGAGTTTGCGTGCAAGTGCGGCGGCGTGTTTCGCCGCACGCCGGAGGTGCTCGACTGCTGGTTCGAAAGCGGAGCCATGCCGTTCGGGCAGTGCCACTACCCGTTCGAGAACAAGGCGTGGTTCGAGGAGCATTTCCCCAGCGACTTTATCGTCGAGTACACGGGGCAAATTCGCTGCTGGTTCTACTACTTGCACGTGCTGGCGGTGGCGCTCACGGGCAAGCCGGCGTTCCGTAACTGCATCGTCCACGGCACGATTCTGGCTAAAGACGGCAAGAAGATCTCCAAGAGTAGCAAAAATTACACGGATCCGATGGACCTCATGAAGACCCACGGCACCGACGCGCTGCGGCTGTATTTGCTGCAGTCGACCGCGGTGATCATGGGCGACCTCAACTTCGACGACGAGGGGCCGAAGGAGTTCTTCCGCCGGGCGATCCTGCCGCTGTGGAATGCGTATTCGTTCTTCGTGTCGTACGCTCGGCTGGATGGCTGGAGCCCCCCTCCCTTCCAGGGAGGAGGATCGGAATCACCGCCGGCATCAGCGAATCCACTCGATCGTTGGATTCTCGCGCGGCTCTACCAGACCGAAAAGTCGCTCACCGAGTGCATGGACGCCTACTCCATCGATCGGCATGTGCCGCGCGTGCTGGAGTTCATCGAAGACCTCACCAACTGGTACATCCGCCGATCGCGGCGACGGTTCTGGGCGAGCGGGCTCGACGCGGACAAGCAGTCGGCCTATGCGACGCTGCATTACGTGCTGGTGCAAACGCTCAAGCTGCTGGCCCCCGCGGCGCCGATTGTCGCGGAAGAGATTTACGTCAATCTGGCGCCGGGCGAGTCGGTGCATCTCGCGGCGTGGCCGATCATCCCCGAGTCGTGCCGCGACGATGAACTCATCGCGCAAACGGACGCGGCGCGGCAGATCGTGCACCTCGGGCTGCGGCTGCGGCAGAAGCACCAAATCGGCATCCGCCAGCCCCTGGCCGCGCTCGACTTCGTGCTGCCGGGAGGCATGCCGCATGACGCCGTCGCCGCCCAGCTCGCGATCATCGCCGAGGAGCTCAACGTCAAGCAAGTCGTGCAGCGCGAAGACGTGTCGTCCATCGCCACGACGCGTTTTGTACCCGACTTCAAGCAGCTCGGCCCCGTCCTGGGCAAAGACATGCCGCAGGTTGCCGCCGCGATCAAAGCCGGGAATGTTCATTTTGAGGGTTCACAAGTCCATGTCACCCAGGGCGAGCGGAGCTGGACCGTCAACGCCGCGATGGTGCAAATCCAATTCGAGGGCGTCGCAGGCCACGACGTGCTGAGCGATGGCGGGCTGGTCGTGGCGCTCGACACGACGATCACGCCGGAGCTGCTCAGCGAGGGCGACGCCCGCGAGCTGGTGCGGAACATCCAGGACATGCGCAAGGACGCCGACTACGCGATCAGCGACCGGATCGTGGTACAGCTCGACGGCCCCGCGCCGCGCGAATGGTTGGGCTACATCATGGACGAAGTGCTTGGCACGGCCGCCGCGGTAGCAAAGCCGGACCGCGAGAAACAAATCGAGGTGAGCGCGGGGATCGTCACCGTGCGCATCGCCCGCAATCGCCAACCGCGTTAGTCCGCATCGTTGATCACGCCCTGAAAGGGCGAAATGCGATAGCCCAGGGCCAGCGAAGCGCCGCCCTGGGTAACGATGCCCCAAGAGACCATGAGCCCTGAAAGGGCGGAATTGAGATGGCCGCCTTATGACGCCCTTACAGGGCTAGCACCCGTTGAGGGCAACACCCACCCAGGGCGGCGCTTCGCTTGCCCTGGGCTATCACCTCGCGGCCCTTCAGGCCGCAGGAATCGACGCATTCTGGACTTTTGACGTCAGCGAGGGACCGCATGCCCATTCCTGCCGGACCGCGATTTATCGGCGATCGACCGCGACCGAAGTTTCCGAATCGCGCCGTCATCACCGGCGGCATGCCCTACGGCAACAAGGACCTGCACTTCGGCCATATCGGCGGCGTCTTCATTCACGCCGACGCGTTCGCCCGGTTTTTGCGCGATCGGATCGGCGCCGAGAATGTCGCGTTCGTCTCAGGCACCGACTGCTATGGCTCGCCGATCGTGGCCGATCACGCGGCCCGCATGGCGGCAGGAACTTACACGGGCACGCTCGAGGAATTCGTCGCGGAAAACCATCGGCGGCAGAAGGAAACGCTCGACGCCTACGCCGTGATTCCGGACTTGTTCGCGGCCAGTGCGCTCGAGCCGGCGCAGAAGATTCACGAGGAGATGGGAGCGTATCTCCTCGAGACGCTCCACAAAAACGGCCACCTGGTAAAGCGCACCACGCCGCAGTTTTACGATGCCCGGCGGGAAACGTTTCTCAACGGCCGGCAGGTCGTCGGCCGCTGCCCGATCGCGGGATGCCAGAGCGAAAAGGGCTACGCGGACGAGTGTTCGCTGGGGCACCAATACGAACCCAAGGAACTGATTGCGCCCAAAAGCACGCTCACCGGCGATGTGCCCCAGATGCGGGACGTGACCAACTGGTACGTGCCGCTGGAGAAGTTCGGCGACGCGCTGCGGCCGTGGCTGGAGTCGCAATTGGCGAGCGGCGAATGGCGGGAGTTTGGCGTGAAGACGGTGCTTGAGTATTTCGAGCCGCCGACGGTTCACGTCAACCGGGAGCAACTGGAAGACCCGGCGATCGTCGCGGCTCTCGAAGAGCTTCCGCCGCACGAGCGGAGCGAGGGCGCCGCCAAGAGCGATAAGTTCGTGTTCAAGACGCTCGTGGACCTCGACGCCGCGACGGCGCTGTTCGGCAAGCACCGGATCAAGTACCGCACGGGGAAGACGCTCGTGCCGTTTCGCTTGACGGGGAACCTCGAGTGGGGTCTGCCGGCGCCGACGATCGAGGGACTCGCGGGGCTCACGTTCTGGGTGTGGCCCGAGTCGTTGTGGGCGCCCATTTCGTTTGTGTCGGCGCTTTTGCAGACGAAGCGAAGAGGCAACGAGTCTGCTGACAAACGCGAGTCCTGGCGGGATTGGTGGTGCACGCCGGAAGCGAAGCTTTATCAGTTTATTGGGGAGGACAATTTGTTCTTCTACGGGCTCGCGCAGGAAGCGATGTTCCTGGGGATGCAGGGCAAGGAGTTCGTCGCCCCGCCGCCGGAGGGCGAGTTGCAGATGTCGCGGCTGATCGCCAACCGGCACCTGTTGTTCCTCGACAAGAAGGCGTCCAGCAGCGGCAAGGTGAAGCCGCCGATGGCCCGCGAGCTGCTCGACTACTACTCGGCCGATCAGTTGCGGTTGCACTTCCTGAGCCTGGCGCTCGGGGCGCGGAACGCGAACTTCCGACCCAAGCCGCTGGATCCCGAGGCGGCGAGCAATCCGCGCGCCACCGACCCCGTGCTCAAGGATGGCAACCTCGGCGCCAACGCGTTCAATACGGCCGTGCGCAGCGTCTTCTACACGGTGCAGAAATACTACGACAATGGCCTGCCCGCGGGCGAGCCGAGCGAAGAGGTCGTGCGGCAGTGCGAAGAGGCGATCCTGCGGCACGAGACGCTGATGGAACGGCACGAGACGCCCAGTGCGATCAAGGAGTTGGCGACGCTTATCGCGTCGATCAACTCCCGCTGGACGCAGGCCAAGCCCTTTGCCGAGTCGACCGACGACGCCGTGCGTCGGCAAGCGGTGATCGACGCGTTCCACCTGGTGCGGGTGGCCGTGACGCTGTTGCATCCGATGGCTCCGATCGGATGCGAAAAGGTCCGCGAGCAGCTTGGCGTGGACGAGCGGCTGTGGAGCTGGCAGTACATCTTCGAGCCGCTCCCCTTCTTTTTGGGGGATCCGGCGGCCCATCGCTTCGCCCACCTGCCGCCGAAGGCGGACTTCTTCGAGAAGCCAGCAAGCCAGTTAGGGTGAGCCCGGCGCCCTGCAACGGCGGCGAGCGATTCCGGCCAGTGCTCCGCACGCGGCCAGGGCCAGCCCGGTCGTCGCCGGCTCCGGAACCGGCGTGCTGAGAAACGTGAGGTCCACATCCGCCAAGTTTCCGCCGGCCGCCGTGAACGCCGTCTTCCACTGGCGGTAGTCGAGAAAGTCGACAATGTCGTCGTCGACCAGGTCGCCCATGGTGCGTTCAACCGTCGCCTTCTGAAAGTTGTCGCGAATCGGGTTGAAGTCATCCGGATACTCGCCGGGAATGCCGTCCTGGTCCGTGTCGCCGGGCAGGATCGACACGCCGCCGGGCGACACGTCGGAAAATAGGCTGCCGATGCGCAGCTCGTCCCATAGCAGATCGCCGTAGGGCTGCACGCCGTTGGTGTTGCCCACGAACGGCCGCACGTAGTCGAGCCCCGCATAGTCGAATGCATTGGCTTCCGTTCCCAGCCGCACAGCGTTGGCCGACGCGATCGACGGCTCGATCCCGGGGTCGGGGTTCACGAAGAAGTACACGTCGTCATTGTTGCCCGGGCCATCCACATTGGGCGGTCCGTGATGGTCGATGCGAATGACGACGAACGCCGGCGGCGCGCCGCCAAAGGGAACGGAGGGATTCGAGGCCGGCAGGAAGTTGGCCACCTGGCCGTGTCCGATAAACGCCCAGTCATTGGTCGGTCCGCCGCTGGAGCTGCCCACGGCGAACTGCTCGCGCCCGTGGGCGGCGAAGCCTTCGGTGTTGTAGAAGCTCACGTTCACGCCGCGCGGGTACGGGTTGTTGGGATTGACCGGCGGGTCCTGAATGGCGCCCAAGCGCTGCCCCAAGAAGCTGATCCAGGTCGTCGTGCCGTCGTCGCCCGGGACGTTCACGTGGTCGCGGAAGATTTGCAGCGAGCCATTGGCGCCGGTCATGAGCACGCTGTTGCCCAGTGTTGTGAGACCGGGATACGCGATGCTGCCGCTCTGAATGGTCGCCGAGTTGGCGAACGTTTCGTCGCGCCAGGGCGAGGTGAAGCCCGTACCGCCGTTCTTGCCCACAAGCTGCTCGCCCGCCGGGTAGTCGAACGGCTCGTAGACGTACAGTTCGCCGGCTGCGGGCGGCGCCGTCAGCCAGCCGGTCAGCAGGACGCACGCCAGGACGCGAGCTCTAAACGGACGACAAACTCCCCATTCCTGATGCATGAAACCGCCTCCCGCAGACAAGAAATTGTCGCATCTGAAGAGAAGACCAGCCGCCGTCAGTTTGTCTGTTTGGGAGCGATAATTCAACTAGATGACTCATATCTTGAGGCGCCGGACCGGCAGGTGTCCGTGGCGCTCGATCTCGCCGTTGGGGGGTGCAAGCGCTGCCGGCGTTTGTTTGCCGCTCGATCGCGCGATACGATAACGCCCATCTGCAATGAGCATGATGCAAACGAGCGTTTTTTTGCGGAATTCGAGAAAAGCGCCAGGAACCCAGCCGACGGCGCTGGGAACTTCAGTCCGCGCAGGAGCATCCAATCGCATGGCTGCCGGGGCCGCTCGACCGGAGCGGCCAATCGCCGAAGTGCGGCCCTTGCTCCAGCGGGTGGCGGCGCCGAGCGGATATTCGAGGGCAGGCAAAGGGGTGAAATAGAGACATGCCGAAGACGCACGGGCGGCGCCGTGGGGGCGACCGTTTCGAAAACGCTGCGACCGGCGGACGATTCCAAGGAGTTATGCGCCATGTCTTGCAAATGGAGCGTTCGAGCGAGCTTCGTGTTGTGCGCGATCACCGCGGCGGCAGCGCTTGGCCAGGACACGTCAACGACGGCCGGCCGCCGTCACGCATTGCTCGTCGGCTGCACCGTGTATCCCGCGCTGACGTCCAAGTATCAACTCTCCGGCCCGGGGAACGACGTGGCGCTCACGTCGCAACTGCTGCGTGAACATTACAGCTACGTCGACGACGAGATCGTCGCGCTCGTCTACGAAAACGACGCGGCGTTGCAGCCGACTTACGACAACATCTTTCGCGAGTTCGCGGCGCTGATCGATCGCGCCGCCGAGGGCGACACGGTGTTCATTCTGCTGGCCGGTCACGGCAGCCAGCAGGACGACGACGATCCCGACAATCCCGAGGATCCGGAGCTCGACGGGCTCGACGAGGTGTTCCTGCCGCAGGACATCACCGAGTGGAAGTACAACACGCCGGTGGTAAAGGCGATTCGGGACGACCAGATCCGCGCGTGGCTCGACGCGATTCGCGCCAAGGGCGCCTCGGTCTTCTTCGTGGCCGACACGTGCCACAGCGGCACGATCGACCGCGGCGGGCCATCCGCCGGCGACTCGTTCTACCGCGAGCGGTCCGTGGACCGCGAAATCATCAACGGCCCGGACGAGCAGAGCGCGGCCGGCGCGCAGCCGCGGCCGATTGAACTGGACGACCAGAATTCCTCGGGCGGCGTGGCCGACTTGGCGCCCGCCACGGAAGGCATGGGCGGCCTGATCGCCCTCTACGCCGTGAACGACGACACGCCGGAGCAAGAGCACCCGATGCCGCCGGACAGTCGCCTCGACGGGCCGCCGTACGGCCGGCTCAGCTACGCGCTGAACTGGGTGCTTCGTCAATCGAAGCGACCGCTCACATACCGCGAGCTCGCCCAGCACCTTCGCTGGCAGTACCAGGAGTGGGGATGGGAGAACCCGGGCTTTCTGATGGGCTCGGCCGACGAACTGGACCGCGAGGTCCTGCGCGACGGCATGTGGACCGATCGGTCGACCGTCCAGTTGTCCTTCGATCCCTTGCGGGGGCTCTCGATCAACGTCGGCTTGTTGCACGGCGTCACCGCGGGCAGCGTGTACGTTGTCTACCCGCCCGTGGGGGTCGAGAACGATGACGTGCCGGTGGGCTGCGTCCGCGTCGTGGAGGCGACGGCCACGGCGGCCCGCGTCGAGACGTGCTCCTACGGCGACGTGGCGGAAACGCCCGCCAAGGAACTGCCCGCTCCGGCGCGCTGCGAGCTGGCTTACGCCGCCTACGGCTCGCTGAGGATGAGCGTCGCGGTGGCGCCGCTTGGGCAGCCGTCGCCGGAGCGGCTGGCCGCGGCCGAGGCGGCGGTTCGGGCGATCGCCCAGCAGCGCGTGACGCTTATCGAAATGGCCGCCGAGGGCGAGACGCCCGACGCCTACGTGCTGGTCGCCGACGACGGCGCGTACCTCCGCCGCGGATTCGACGCGACGGGAGGATTCGGCGGCGAAGCGGCCGACCTGGCGCAGTATCCGCCGGGCGCCTTCGGGCCGTTCGCCCTCGACGGAACGCAAGGCTCCGCGTTCGAAAAGGCGCTTCGCGCCATGGCCAAGGCGCTCAACGTCCGCAGCCTCGCGGCCAGCGCGGGCCAACCGTTCATTGGCGACCCCTACGCACCAACCACGGAACTCGAGCTGGTCGTCGAGCGCTGGAACCCGGAAACGGAGACTTTTGAACCCGTCGACATGCTCAACGGCTTGGATCTCTACGACCGCGATAAGGTGCGCGTGCAAGTGTTCAATCGCGGCGGCGCGGCCGTCGACGTGACGATCCTCTATATCGAAAGCGCGTTTCGCATTCGCAGCTACTTTCCCACGTGGGTGCAAAGCGCGTCGCAGGGGTTCAACAATCGCATCACCGAAGACAGTGCTCCGGCCTCGGTCGAGTTTACGATCAACGACAGCACGACGGGGCTGGAGGACGTGATCGTGATCGCGACGCTCGCCGAGTCGGGAACGACGCCGCAGAATTTCGTCTTCCTGGAGCAAGATGGGTTGAAACGCGAAATTAAGACGAGGCCGCCCAGCCCATTGGAGGCGTTGGCGGAATTGGCGGCCTTCGGAGTAGGCGAGCGCGGCGGGATGAGCGCCCCCGACATCGGCAAGTACGTCGTGCACCGCTTGTCGTGGACGATTCGCGGCGGGGGCGGAGCGGAGTGAGACGGGCGGAGAGGAGACTCGCCGAAGCGAGCCGCTTCGGCTACGTGGTCGAAGCGACTCGCTTCGACGCCCTCGGGGCGCCCGCAATGCGCGATGCCCCCGGGGCAGGAGTTGCCGGAACCAGCTCTTGCGCGGTCGTGACGACAGGTTATAGAAGTTATACTTGGGAAGTGCGTCGCCCTGAGGGAAGACGGGGCGGGCGGCTGCTGCAGCTCGCGGGCGGCGCAACTTCAGGGGGTAAGACTCTCCAGTCTTGCAAGGGAGTTGTGATTCGATGGGGCCAAACATGCCATCGCCTGGACGCGCGTTGTTCTCTCCTTGGCGAGCCCGGTGTGCTGCTGCGGGGATCGCGGTTTTCGGACTCTCGCTGAGCGCGTGTCCGCCGCTCGTGCACGTCGCGCGAGCACAAACCGACAAGCCGGCCGAGGCGCAGACCACGCTTCCGCCACTGGCCGACGCGGCCGCCTACATCGCACGCGCCGCGGAAAGCGCCGCAGCGGGCCGTCATGCTGACGCGGTCGCCGATTACGCCGCCGCGCTGGCCGTCGACGCGCGCAACCTCGTCGCCCTCAAAGGCCGCGGCGACGCCAATCTGGCGTTAGGCCAATACGACGCAGCCGTCGCCGACTACGGCGCTGCCATTGCCGCCGACCGCGACGCCGCAAGTCGTTATCACGACCGGGGTCGGGCCTACCACCAGGCCGGGCGTTACGAAGAGGCGATCGACGACTTCAACGAGATGCTGCTGATCGACGACTCGAGCGGCGCCGGCTACGGCGCGCGGGCGATGGCGTACGAAGCGCTCGCGAGATTCCAGGAGTTCCCCGAGCGATTGCAGAACCAGGCGCTGCGCGACTACACGCGAGCGATCCGGCTCGAGCCGGAAAACGCGGAGCTGCTGGCGCGGCGGGCCGGCCTGTACAACACGCTGCTGAACTACGAGCAGGCGATCGCCGACGCCGACGCGGCGATCGAGCTCGAGGCGGAGCTCGCGATGGCCCACGCCGCCCGCGGCGACGCCCACTTCGCGCTGCAAAACTACGACGCGGCCATCGCAGACTTCACGCTGGCGATCCAGAACGACGACCAGTCGCCCGTGCACTTGGAGAGCCGCGGCTGGGCCTATCGGAACTCAGGACGTTGGGATGAAGCGTTCGCCGACTACGCCGCGGCCGTGGCCCTCGACCCTCATAACTATCTGCGGCACGTGATCCGGGCCAATGCCTACTACGACCATGCCTACTATGGCTACGACGCCAAAAGTTACGCCGCGTCGATACCGCACTACACGGCCGCGATCGAACTGCGCCCGGACTTCGCGACGTACTACGAGTACCGCGCGAACGCTCACCGCAATGACGCGTCCTACCGCGCCGGGATCGGGGACTTGGAGGCGGCCAATCTCGCGTGGGAAAATGCCTTTCTCGACTATGACAAGGCCATCGATCTCGAACGCATCGCCATACGATACAACACGCGCGGCGATGCGTACTACTACTATGCCCAGTTCCACGAGCGCCAGGGCCAGTACGTCCAATCCAAAGACGAGCGCGAGCGCCATGCCAAGGAGAGACTCGCCGCCTATGAGAATTCGATCGCCGATTTCGAGGCGGCGATCTTGCTCGATGCCGAGAACCCGCTGTATTTCGAGAACAAGGCCATCTCGCTGCGAAACTTGAATCGCCGCGACGAGGCGATCGTCTTTTATACGCGCGCGATCCGCCTTGACGAAGGAAATCCATCGCGGTGGATCAATCGCGGTCACGCCCTGTATTGGTGGGGCGAAAATGAGCGCGACGCTCAGAACTATGAAGCAGCTCGCCAGTACTTCGAAAACGCGATCGCCGACTACGCCGCCGCCATCGCCCTGGCGCCGGACAACTCCACGTACTACGAGTTCCGCGCCAATGCTTGTCGTTATGCCGGCCGGATGGACGAGGCCCTGGCCGATTTTCAACGCGCGATCGATCGCAACCCCCAGAACGCCGAGCACTTCCTCGCCCGCGCCCGGTGTTACCGCGATTTTGCCGACCAGGCGACCAATGCCGGCAATACGGAGGAAGCGCTGGAACGGTACCGCCAGGCGATTGCCGACTGCGACCGGGCGATCGCGCTGGATGCCGCGAGCGACCAGCCTTACAACCTGCGGGCGATCTGCAACGAGGGCCTCGGCGATGACGCGCAGGCCATCGCCGACTACGCCAAGGCCCTCGAACGAAAAACAGACGACGCCGTGATCTACGGCAATCGCGCGACCGTCTATATCCGCCTTAAGGACTACCAAGCGGCGATCGACGATGCGACCGCGGCGATCAACCTGAACCCCGACGCGGCGCGCGACTACAACACGCGCGGCGACGGCCACTACTGGCTGCGCCAGTACGAAGAGGCGATCGCCGACTACGCGAGCGCCATCGAACGAGCGCCCGAGGCGACGCTCTATTGGGAGAACCTCGGCTTCGCCTACCGGATACACGCGGCCATGCTGGCGCGGCGGGGCGTTCCCCTTGCGGGAACGGTCGAATACTGGGACGGCGCCTTCGCCGCCTTCCGGCAGAGCACCGCGCTGCGGGAACAGCAGCTCGCGTTGCTCGTCGAGGCCGGCGCGGGCGACAGCGCCGAAGCCGAGGTCGTGCGCGGACGCCTCGCCACCACGTACTCCTACTTGGGCGATCTCTTCATCGAGCGCGACAACGACGAACTGAAGGACGCCGAGCAGGCCGCCGAGGCGTTTACCAAGGCGATCGAGCTTCAACCGGAAAACGGGGCGTTTCGCCAATCCCGCGGCGTGGCGTATCGCTACTCCGGGCAATGGGACAACGCCTACGCGGATTTCGCCGAGGCGGAGCGGCTGAGGCCCGGGCGCCCCGAGCCGCTGGTCGCCCGCGGCCACGCATACCACGATCAGCAGCATTACGAGGAAGCCGTGGCGGAATACGGCAAGGCCATCGAGCTGGATCCGCAGAACTCGGAGTACCGCCAGTTTCGCGCCAACTCGTACCGCTTGGGCGGCAAATGGGAGGAAGCGATCGCAGATTTTGCCAGCGCGATCGAGTTGGATCCGGAGAATCCGATACGCTACAACTCCCGCGGCGACGCGTATTACTACCGCGGCGACTACGAAGAGGCGGAAGCCGATTACGCCAAGGCGGTCTCGCTCGATCCCCAGAATCCCTTGTATTGGGAGAACCGCGGCCTGGCGCTGCGCCTCATGCGGGACGCGGAGGAGGCGTTCAAATCGCTGGACGAGGCGGTTCGCCTGGATCCCGAGAATCCCGCGCGCTATTCGATGCGGGCCGACTGCTACCGCTTGGAGTCGCAATACGATAAGGCGGTGGAGGACTACTCGGCCGCGATCAACTTCAACCCGCGCGGCCTGTACTACGTGCGCCGCGGCTTGTCGCTGCGGCTTGCCGGGAAGCCTCGCGACCAGTGGTTGCCCGATTACCTCGAGGCCCTGAAACTCGAGCCGAATGTTCCCGAGCACTACAACTCGATTGGCGACGCCTACTACGCCGTCGGCGAAAACCAAAGGGCCATCGACGCGTTCACCAAGGCGATGGACTTGGGCCTGAAGTCCGCGGCGTACTACAACTACCGCGGCAATGCTTACCACGCCCTCAAGCAATACGACCGGGCGATCGAGGACTACTCGGAGGCGATCGCGCTGGATCCCGACGAGGCCCAGTATCAGGTGAATCGGGCCAACTCACGGCGCCTGGCCGGGGACTACGAGGCGTCGTTTCCGGAGTACGACGAAGCGATCGCGCTTGCGCCGAACAATCCCGAGCACTACAACGCGCGGGGCGACGCGTACTTTTTCAACGGCGACTATCCGCGATCGGTCGAGGATTTCACCAAGGCCATCGACCTGGCGCCGGACGTCGCCCTTTACTGGTTCAATCGCGCGGTTTCCTACCGCGACATGGGCGAGTGGGCGAAGTCGGACGCCGACTTTGCCAGGGCGATGGAGCTGGCGCCGCAAGATGCGGCCAATTATCTGGAGCGAGGCATCAGCCGGCGGAAGCGGGGCTTGTACGCCGAGGCGATCGCGGACTTCACCACGGCGCTCGAAATCCGCCCCGACACGGCCGGTTATCTGCAGCACCGCGCAGTCGCCTACCAGAACGCGAAGCAATGGCCCGAGGCGTTTGCGGATTTCAATCGCGCGATCGAGCTCGATCCCAAGAGCGGCGACCGCTACAACGCCCGCGGCGACGGCTACTACGCTCAAGCCGAGGATACGGGCGATTCGCACGACTTCGCGCTGGCGATCGACGACTACACGCGGGCCATCGACGTCGGCCCCGCGAAGGCGCTCTATCACAACAATCGCGGGTACATGCTGTGGCGCCTGCAGCGGTACGCCGCGGCCCTGTTGGACTACGATCAGGCCATCGAAATGGAGCCGGGCGGCGCCTCGCATTTCAACGCACGGGCCAACGTCTACTACCGGATGGGCGAGCAAGCCTCGGCCGACGCCGATTACACCAAGGCGATCGAGCTCTTGCCGGATACGGCGGTCTACTACGAAAACCGCGCCCGGTCGCGCGATGAAGCCGGTCGTTGGGAGGAAGCGCTCGCGGACTTCGCCCAGGCGATTGAACTCGAACCCCAGAACGCCGAGCGTTACAACGCGCGGGGCGACGCCTACAACGGGCAGGGGGAAGCGGACGCCGCGATCGCGGACTACGAGCAGGCGATCGCGATCGATCCCGACTCTTCGCTGTATCGCGGCAATTTGAGCCGGGCCCGCCGAAACCAAGTGTGGTCCGCGGCCCAGGGCTATCGCAGCTCGGGACAGTACGAGCAAGCGATCGCCGCGGCGGTCGACATGCTGGCGATCGAGCGCGAGTGGCTCGGCGCCGATCACACGGAGATTCCGATCTCGATCGAGTGGATCGCCAGCGCGTGCCAAGAGGCGGCCCTCGCCCTCGTGCCGCGCGCTCCGTCGGGAGGAAATGGAGCGATTGCCGACGGCGAGATCGCCAGCTACCTGACCCGCGCCGAAGAGCGCTATGCCGAGGCGGTCGCCTGGCGCGAAAAGAACAACGGCGCGGACGACTGGCGCACCGTGGACGCCCGGATCGCCCTGGCGGACGTGCAACTGCTTCGCAAGATGACGCTGGCGCAGATCCGCAAGTACATCGAGTGGGACGAAGTTCACTCCCGCAGCGTGCAGCGGTACGAAGCAGCCCGCTACGGCGAATCGCTGCGCGAAGCGGAGGCCGCTCGCGACTTGTGCCTCGAGACCGTGGGCAAAACCCATCCGCGCTACGCGACCGCGCTGGTGAGCATGGCTCGCGCGTATCGCGCGCTGAATGACAACCGCCAGGCCGAGGATTGCTACGACGAGGCGCTCGCACTCCGTCGTCAGGCGTTCGGCGGCAATCACCCGACCTACGCCGCGAGTCTCGATCTGCTCGCCGAGCTTTACCTCGACACGGGCCGCAGCCGCGATGCGGTTCGTTATTTCGTCCAAAGCGTGGCGATCCGCAGTGACACGAGCGCGGGATCGCTGGACCACGCGATGAGCCTGCGCCGCCTTGCTGGGGCGCACATGACGATCGACAACTATTTCGAGGCCGAGGACGCCTACACCGAAGCGCAGACGTATGTGGACGACGAATCCTTGGAGTACGCGACGGTCCTGCGCGATACGTCGTGCCTCTACTCGCGCATGGACGAGCACGCCGACGAAGTTCAAGCCAGTTACGACGAGGCGCTCGAGAAGTTCGAACAAGCGGTCGGTCGTAATCATCCCGAGTACGCGTACACGCTCTATAGCCTGGCGGGCTACTACGAGCGCACGGACCGCTTTGGGCCGGCAGCGCTGCAATTGCAGCAAGCGCTCACGATCATGTTTGGCCACGTCGAGCAATACTCCTACCAACAAACCGAGCACGAGCAGCTCAACTACGGCCGCAAACTGCAGATCTACCTCGATGCGTATCTGCGTTGCCTGCTGAAATCAGGGGAGGGCGATGAGTCCGCATATCGCCAGGTGCTCGCCTGGAAGGGCGCCACGCTCGTGCGCCAGCGGGCCCAGAAGCTGTTCGAGGATTCGCCGGAGCTGGCCGCATTGCGCAACGAGCTGCGCACGATCGTTCCCCAATGGGCCGCGCTGCAGACGATGCTCAGCCAGGCCAGCAGCGACGGCGAGGTGAAGAAGTGGCAGGGCCGGCTCGACGAGTTGGGCAAACGCAAGCAGGAATTGGAGCTCGAGCTGAACGAAAAGATCAACGCGGCGAAGGTCGCGGCGGCCGAAGCGGGGGCCGCCGAACAGTCTGCCGACGCGACGCTCGAATCGTTGCTCGCCTCCCTGCCTTCTGGCGGGGCGCTGGTGGATTACCTCGAGTACACCGATTACCAGCCGTCCGAGATTGATCCTGGCCGTTACGTTTCCGAACGGCGTCTGGCGGCCTTTGTCGTGAGGACGGGCAGCGAGGCCGGTCCCGTCAAGATGTTCGACTTGGGGCCGGTGCGGCCGATCAGCGAGGCGATCGATCGCTGGCGCATCAACTATGGCCTTGCAGGGCCGAGCCTCGAGGCGGGCCAATTGCTCAAGCAAACGATCTGGGCGCCGCTCGAACCGTTGCTCACGGACGCCACCATGGTCGTTTACTCGCCGGACGGCGCGCTGGGGCGCCTCTCCTTCACGGCGCTGCCAGGCGCGAAGCCGGACTCGTACCTCATCGAGGACTTTCCGCTCGTGCTCGTGCCGGTGCCGCAGCTCATTCCCGAGTTGATGAAAGGCGGCGTGGCCGCGGAACTGCCAAAGGAGCTGCTGGTGATGGGCGGCGTCAACTACGACAGCCGCGACGCGGCAGCAGAATCCGCAACGGTCGAGGCGCCGGATGCGCCGCTGCGACCTTGGGAGCGTCGCAACGCCGACGCGCTGGCCATGCGCAGCGTGGCTGGCGACGAACCGCTTAAGTTTCTCGCCGGTTCAGACAGCGAAGCGAGCTTCATCCGGCAATTGTATGAGAACGCGATGCAGTTACCCATCGGATCGGACCGCGTGGTTCAACTGCGCGGCGCCGCCGCCACGGAGGAGGAGTTTCGCCGCCTTGCGCCCCAATGCTACATCATGCATCTGGCCACGCACGGATTCTTTGCCAGCGAGGACGCGCTGGGTCCGGATGGCTCTGAAGAAAGCCGCGCCGCCGGATTCGACGACGGCGGTTCCGCCTACGGATACAGCTTGGGCCTGCTCTCGGGTCTCGCGCTCGCGGGCGCCAACAATCCGCCGGAAATTCCTGACGACCCCGCGCTGCTCGATCGGATGCCCGATGATGGCTTTTTGACCGCCGACGAGATCGCGGTGCTACCGCTGGGGGCCGCGCAACTGGTCGTGCTGTCGGCGTGCGATTCGGGTCTTGGCGCCACGGCCGGCGGCGAGGGCCTGCTTGGCGTGCAGCGCGCGTTCCAGGTGGCTGGCGCCCGTACCACGATCGCCAGCCTGTGGATGGTGAACGACGAAGCCACCCGCCGCATCATGGAGGAGTTCTATCGCAACTACCTCGACCGCGAACAAGGGATGTCGGCGCTCGAGGCGCTGCGGGCGGCCCAAATCTGGGCCCTCAACAATCCCGACCTCATCCCGCGCGGCGCCGACGCGCCGCCGGACGAAGGTCGGCTGGAGCGTCTCCCTCCGCAATTCTGGGCGGCGTTCACGCTTTCCGGGGCGTGGAATTGATTGCTGCACGCATGGCGGGACTGGACGGAAATGGGACGCAGATGAACGCGGATTTGGCGGATTTTCGCGGATCGGAATTTCGGATCAAGAAAGTCGATAATAGGATCGCGGGTTGATGGACGTCTGCACAAAAAATGAGGCACGCTGGCTGTCGGCTGTCGGCAGGAGGAAAACGCCTTATTTCTGGCCGACAGCCGATAGTCGATAGCCGGCGAGGTCGTGGGATCATTTGCGGCGCGGGCCTCAATGATATGTCGCGGCTCATCTGAACCTTCTTGATCCGATCCGCGTCCATCCGCCAAATCCGCGTTCATCCGCGTCCCATTCGCCTCGGCCATTGCAAGCATGTTTTGTCCCGGCGGCGAGCTCTCGCGATGCGGTCCGCTGGTCCGTCATGTCTTTGCGCTGCTGCTTTGCGCCACGGCTTTGCGTGAGATTCTTCAAGGGCTGCCGCCGCCGTCGCACGCCCCTTCCGCGGTGGGGTCGTAGCGGTTGTGGGGGTCGAACGCGGGGTTCCGTTTCTGCCGAATTGTCGCAAATTTCCGAAAGTGCCGATCGTACGCGGCCCGATTACTTCCATTGAGTCACGAGTCTGGCCGCGCCGCGACGAGCCCGCAATCGCTCGCCGGACAGGCCAGTCATCGGCGGCAGGGGCGCGAACCGGATCGCACCCGCGCCGAGGCCGTTTGGCCTGATAGGCACTCAATAGGGGGGATTCTGAGAGATGAAACTGCGATCATGGGGGGCAGCTGCGCTTGCCGCATGCGCGCTCGTTGCCGGCGGCGCGAAATTACAGGCGAAATCGCCGGCGCCGGCCAAGGCGGCCAAGGCGCCCAACTCGATCCTGCAAAGCCAGGAGCAAATCGAGCTGGCCGGCTACAACAGCTACGAGTCCTGCTCGACCGGCTTGTGCTCGAGCGGTTCGTGCGGCGGCGGCATGGGCGGCCTGATGGATCGGCCCATACAACTGATCTTTGGCGCCGAGTACATCTACGCCAAGGCGAACTTCAGCGACGCGCTCGCCTTCGTCGAGCAGGACCTCGTCGCCGGCGGCGAAACCTGGCGCTGCTTCGACTTCGACTACGGCTCGTCGTACAGCTTCTACGGCGGCGTGTACCTGCCGGACTGCGGCGGCTCGCTGATCTTCGACTACACGCGGCTCCAGAGTGACGCCTCGACGTCGGCCCAAAGCTCCAGCACAGTGAACATCTTTGGTCCGTTTGAAATCGACGACAACATCGAAGGCTTCGCCGACGTCGATCTGCAGACCTTCGACATCATGTTCTCCAAGACGATTCCGCTGGGCTGCCCGTTGGACTGCGGCTGCGGTCCCAACTGCGGCGACTGCTGCGACACGTGCACGACCACCGGCTGCGGCGCGGGCTGCGGCTGCGGCTGCGGATGGTGCCCCGCGTGGGACGTCACCTGGAGCGGCGGCGTGCGGTTCGCGGACGTCAATTGGTCGCGCGGACTCAACGCGTTCAACGTCCTCAATGGCCTTCCGGTCGACGGGTACGCGACCACGATGGACTTCCAGGGCTTTGGCGGTCGCGTGGGCCTGATGGGCCGCCGCTACCTGGGCCGTCGCGGTCTGGCTAGCCTGTATGCCAAGGGCGACTGGTCGCTTCTCGTCGGCGACGTGGACATCGAAACGCTCATTTACGACGCCGACGTCGGTCCGGCGCCGCTCGCCTTTCATCGCAAGAGCTGCGAGCAAATCATCCCGGTCACCGAGATCGAGCTCGGCGGCTCGATTCACCTCGGCGCCCATGCCACGCTGACGGCCGGCTACTTCTGGGCCGCGTGGCACGACCTGGGGATGAGCGAAACCTACGACTTCGGAAGCCAGTTCCAGATGGGCCACTACGACGACGCGAACATCCTGGGCTTCGACGGGTTGTTCGCCCGCGCCGAGGTTGCGTTCTAGTCGAACTCAACAATTCGGATTGAACCATCTCATGACGGGACCAGTCGCTTTCGAGCGCTGGTCCTGTCTTTCTTTGCGCGCCGAGAGAGAGGGAAGCACTCAGCCAAGGGCCTCTGCCCAAGTGCCGCGCAACGACATGGGGCGACCGGCCCCAGGGCACATCCAGGGCTCGCGCGGACGATCACGAAGCGGCTAACGCTTCGGCAGCGCGTTCAAACGCCCATCAAGCGCTCGCGGCGAGCGCGGCGCTGCGCGCGAAGGCGGGCGCGACGGCGAGTTTCACTGGGCTTCTCATAGAACTCGCGCACGCGGATCTCTTTCTTGATGCCGCTGCGCTCGACCAGCTTCCGAAACCGCCGCACCGCTTCCTGAGCGGTCTCTTTGTCACGCAATGTCAGCTTGACCACTAACCGTTGCCTTTCTTCTTGAATCTGCCGGACGGCGAAAGCCTTCGCCGGGACAACTCTAGCTTCTAACCCGTTTCCTGGAAACTAGTAAAGTAACATCGGCGATGGGCAACGTAAAGACCCGCAGGCGTGAAACGCTAGCGGCCTAGCGGCAAACGCCCCGGCAAGGCCACGGGGCGCTTGCCGTGCCCGCCGTTACGCGTTACCCAGCCGGATCGATTGGATTTTTCCGGCCAGAAGCGATGTCCCGTTATGCCGGGCGGGCTCTGCCGCCGCGGGGCGTCGCGTCGATATCCCAGTACGCCTGCCCGCGGCGCCGGGCCGGACTCCCGCCCGCGCCTCCGCAGGTCCCCGCCAGAGGCTCCCGTGGACCGAACGACCCGGCTCGAACGACTTGCTCGGTGGTATGCCGAGGCGTTCCAGTCGCTCAACAGCGTGGAGCGTCAAATTGACGAGGTGCTGCAGCGCCTCGGCCTGACGCCGGCCGAAGGCACGGCGACTCCGCCGGCGGCGAACGGAGAATTACCGTCGCCGGTCGAGATGCCCGCTTTTGTTAATGGCTCGCAGAATGCGCAGCCCCAGCGCGGCGCTCAGCGACACGCCTAACAAACCCGGGGCGGAAATGCCGTCCAGCGGCCAGAACCCCAGCGGCAACACGTCGTTGGTGACCATCAGCACCGACCCGAGAAACAGCGCGCTGGTGAGCATGCCGAGCACCAACCGGTTGACCGAGGGCTCCAGCCCGCGGTGATCGAGGTGCACGTCGAAGCGGCCGGCTTGCACCTGTTGCAGGATGTCGCGCAGCCGCCGCGGGAAGACTTCGGCGAGCTGCTCGATTTCATAAGCGATGCGTCGAGCCTTACGAAACTGTCGCGTGGGCGACAGTCGACGCGCGAGCATCTTGGCACGGAAGGGCTGAAGCACCTCGACCATGCTGAACGCGGGACTTAGGCGCCGTCCCGCCCCTTCCAGCATCACAAGCACCTTGAGCAGCATCGTCATCGACGCCGGCAACGCGATGTGGTGCCGCCGCACGATCGCGGTCATCTCGCGGAGCGCGTCGGCCAGCTCGAAGTGCTCCGCCGGTTGGTGGCCGTACTGGGCCACAAAGTCGGCCAGATCCACATTGAGGGCCGACTCGTCAAGTCCCGGCGGGGTCGAGCCGACGCGCATGACGACCGACCCTAGCCGCGGACTGTCGTGATCGACAATGGCCAACAGCAGCTCTTCGATGTCTTCGCGCAGGGCGTCGTCGATGCGGCCGACCATGCCGTAGTCCAACAGGCCGATCTGCTCGTTCTCCAGCACGAGCAGATTGCCCGGATGCGGATCGGCGTGGTACAGCCCGTGGCGGAAGATCATCTCGAGATACAGCTCGGCGCCGTGGCGCGCGATGGCGTCCAGATCGCTGCCGCACTGGGCCAGCGCCTTGGGCGAGGACATCGGCACGCCGTCCAGCCATTCCATCACCAGCAGGCGGTCGGTGGACAACTCGGGATAGGGCCGCGGAATGCGTACCAGCGGGCTGCCCTCGAAGTGGCGGCGAAACTCGTCCATGTGACGGCGTTCGCGATCGAAGTCCAGCTCGCGGCGCAGGGCGCGCTGAAACTCCGTGACCGCCGCGGTGGGGCGATAGCCTTCGAGGTCAGGCAGCCGCTCGGCCAACTGGGCGAGGCCCTGCAGAATGTCGAGATCCACGCGCACCAGCCGCCCGATATGCCGCCGCTGGACCTTCACGGCCACGTCCTCGCCGGAGTGGAGGCGGGCGCGGTGGACCTGGCCAATCGATGCCGAAGCGACAGGCGTTTCGCAAAACTCGAGAAACACTTCGTCGATGGGGCGGCCAAGTTCCTCGAGAATCAGTTCGGCCACCGCCTCGGGCGGATCGGCCGGGACGGCCGTCTGCAGACGTTCAAGCTCCTCGGCTAGTTCCGCGCCCAC
>CAYSFP010000078.1:0-25681 GCA_964430075.1 uncultured Planctomycetaceae bacterium
CCCCTTTTAGGGGCCTTCCTCATACCACCGGCTCTGCCGGTGGTTCTGATTCGCTACTCGTTGTCAGCTCTCGTTTGAAGCTGATTCCTCGCGGCGAAGCATTACTCGAATGCCAATCATCGCTACGGCAACGCCGATGGCTTCGCCAAATAACCATGGCTCATTATTTGCCACGGCAGTGATGCAGATGGCTAAAAGAAAGACGCCGCCGAAGAACTGAATAAACCATTCGGGCATCACTGTTTTGCCATTATTCGCGCGCTGACGTCGCAGCAGCCGAATCAAGATCCACCCGCTGGTGATCGACAGCAGGCCGAAGACCGCCAGGCAACCGCAGAGCGGGCCTATCGGCAAATTGTCTGGGCCGACGATGGCGACGCCAACGGACAAGAGGAAGCAGGCGGAGGATGCCGCTGCGGCCAACAGCAATAATGCGATGGCCGTCCATCTGGTCGGCTTGCGGACCTCGGCGAGATAATTCGGTCGGAACGCCATTTTAAGATTGAAATAGCGCAAAAAGTATTTGCACGCAGAGCAATTGTAATCCATAAACAGCCGACAGGTCATTGCCCCTGGGGTCAGTCACGCCCCCGTCACCGGCCTCGCGTACACCCGCCGATCCAGCTTTCGAATCAGCATCGGCTGGACCAGAATGTTTCCGACCAGGCCGCCGACCATCGAGAGGCTCACCAGGGCGCCGAAGTAGATCGTCGGCACGAAGTCGCTGACGCACAGCGTGGAGAAGCCGACAATGAGCGCGAGCGTCGAGAGCGTGGCCGCGCGGCCGGCGGAGTCCTGGGCGTGGGCCAGGGCCTCGTCCATCGTCATGCCCTGCCGCCGGCGCTGCTGGTACAGCATCACGTAGTGGATCGAGCTGTCGATCGACAGCCCGACCGACACGGCCGCGATCATCGCGGCGCCCATGTTGGTTTTGATCCCTAGCCAGCCCATGGCGCCGAACAACAGCATGATCGGCAGCGCGTTGGGAACCATCGAGGCGACCGCCAACGGCACGTTGCGAAAGGCGACGATCGTCATGATCAGCACGGCCACCGACGCCACGCCGAACGTTTTCCACTGGTCGTCGAGCACGCTTTCGATCAAGTCGGCCAGGAGCACGTAGTAGCCAGTCGTCTGGGCGTCGGGGAACGCCGCTTCGGCCGTGGTCTGGACGCGATTGATCAAGGCGAGTTTTTCATCGGCCTCGAGCCGCTCGGGAGCTCGCAGCAGGACGTGAATCCAATAACGGCCGTCCTCGGGGTCTTGAGAGTACATCGACGCGGTGAATGCCGTCATCTTGCCGCGGAGGCCGCCGAGGGCGGCGCGCACGGCGAAGGCCGGCGCGCGAGCCACGGTGTTCGCCCCGCCGACGAGCGCCGCGAGCGAATCGGCGATCGAGACGGCTTTCATCAACTCGCCGGGCGACTCTTCGAGCAGCTTGCCTTCCAGCGCGATGACGTTGGCCAGGAATTGCCCGTCTAGGGGCGGCGGCGGGGCCGGGGGGCGGTTCGCGGCGGCGGGTCGCGGCGGCGCCTCGCCGACGGGAATCATAAGATCCCACACGCCGGCGCCGCCGAACTGGTCTTCGACGAAGTCGTACGCCTGGATGATCGGCGTGCCTTCGCGGAAATTGTTGGTGAAGGCCGTCTCGCGCTCCAGCCGCTGGGCGCCGAGCGTCGAGACGACGGCGAGCACCACGGCGCCCCCGGCCAGCCAACCAGCGTGCGTTTCCGACCAATGCAACATCCGCATGAGCACGGCCGTGAGCGCGCCGTGCTTCTCCCGCGGCGGCAGCTTGCCGCTGTCGCCGACGTACACGAGCCCCGGCAGCACGAGCACGCACGCGGGCAACGTCATCGCGGCGCCGATCGCCATCATCAGGCCGAAGTCGTGGATCGGCCCCACCTGCGAAACCATCAGCGCGGCGAACCCCGCCGCGTCGGTCAGAATCGCGAACGTGATCGGCCAGGTCAGCTCGTCGATGGATTGCACGAGCGCCTCGCGCCGCGGAAGCCCGGTGCGCCGCACGTCCAAGTAGTGCACCATAATATGCACGACCGTTGCCACGCCGATCACGGTGATGATCGCCGCCAGCAGCGAGCTGACCATGCTGAGCTGCAAATCGGACAGCACCAGCAGCGCCCGCGTGCTGTGCAGCGCCAGTTGCACGACGGCCAGCGGCAAGAGCAGCCACCGCAGGCTGCGAAAGCAGATCACGATCACGAGCATCACGAGCAACGTGGCCCACAAGCTCAACCGCCGGCCGTCGGCGTCCAGCAGGTCGAACGCGTCTTCGATGAGCACGGGTTCGCCGATGATCGCGCCCTGCGGAGACTCCTGGACGATCGCCCGCATGCCGGCGAGGATGTCGCGGCGCGGCGTCTTGTTGGCCGCGGGCCGCTCGGTGAGGCACAGGACGCCGGCGGCGGTGAGCTCCTTGTTGTGCGTGTAGCTGGCGAACACCGCGCGCATCCGCTGGCCGATGCCGTCGTTGTCGAAGTCGGCGGCGGCCGGCGGATCGGCGATCGAAATCGCCGAAACGACTCCTAGAGCCTTTCCGAGGCGCTCGGCGAGCTTGCGGGCTCGCTCGACGCCGGCGTCGCTCTTGAGCTCGGGATCGGCGTAGACGGCGAGCACGACGTCGTACTGCCCGAAGGTGCGCTGCAAGCGGCGGTAGGCGATGAGAATCGGGTCATCGGCGGCGAACATATTCTCGATCGAGCGATCGAGCGACAGCCGCTGGCCGACGACGGCGCCGGCGGCGCCCAGGGCGGCCGCCACCGCGAGCAGCACCCAGCGGTAGGCGACCATGCGTTCGATCCAGCGGCGGGGCTGTGGCGAGGACATAGGCTCCGGCGTGCGCGTGTTTGGCTTGCCGGCCGCCGCGACGGACGCAAGCGGTCTGCTAGCTTGGCGGTAAGTGACGACAACGCAAGACTTTGTGGACACAACGGGCGGAGCCAAGGCGGCTTGACCGGGCGCGCGAGCGGCCCCTATACTTCGCCGCCTTTGTGCCTGTAGCGTTTTTCGCAAGCCATTGTAACGACTTGTCTTGGGAAATTGGCGAGCGCGCCCCCGCCACTGTCGCGCCCGCCGACCGCCATCGTCTGCGCCTTGATTGCCACGGAGGGCATTCCCTGATTCCCGCGCGCCGCAAGTCAGGTCGTCAGCGCTCGCTGCGGGCGAGTTGGAGCGGCGCTGCGCGCTGCGCGGTTGTCGCGCTCGTCGTGCTTGGCTGCTGCAGCGCGGCGTTGGGTCCGCGCGCCGCGCGGGCCGACGACATCCGCGCTGCATCGATCGCGGCGCGCGAACCCATCACCGTCGCGGCGGACTGGTGCACGCACTGGCGCGAGGGCGTCTACGACGTATGGCACTTGCGCGGCAACTGCTACTTGAATCAAGGCATCACCTATGCTCGGGCGCCCGAAGCCGTCATCTGGATCGACGCGCGGAATCACCCGCAGCAGCCGATCCAGGTGATCGCCTACTTCGAGGGCGCCGCCGGCGCCAATGTGAACGTCGACTACGGCAATGTGTCGGCCGACGCGGCGAAGAACGGCGTGCTCGGTCGCCAGGAAAGCCCGACGTGGTTCTACCGGATGCAGACCTCGGCGCCTCTGGTATGGAAGCTTCCGCCCGCGGTGGTGGCGCCGGCCGAGCGGCCGCCGATTTACGCGCGAGGTTTCGAGCAGTTCAATCCCGATCGCCGCCGGCAGTTGCTGCTCGCCCAGTACAACGAGCTAGCGCCCACGGCGGGCGCGCCCGCTGGGTTGCCGCCGGGGATGCGCAAGTTCACGTTGTTTCCGCGGAGCGATTCGCCGGGCGATTTTCAGATTATCACCCTCGCAAGCGGCGAGAAGGCGGCGATCCTTTCGGGCGGGGCGCGGCTGCTCATTGAGGGGCTGTCATCATCCCGTGTGTCCGCCGACTTTGGACCCCTCGGTATCGTCGATATCTCGGCCGACCGTGTCGTCGTATGGGCGTCGGGCGTGACTGGCAGCGGAGGAAATGCGGGTCTCCAGGCCCCCGATCAGCCGCTGGAAGTTTACATGCAGGGGAACATCGAGTTTCGCCAGGGCGACCGCGTCGTGTTTGCCGACGAAATGTTCTACGACGCGCGGCGGCAGATCGGCGTCATCTTGAACGCGGAGATGCTGACGCCCTTGCCGACGATCGACGGCTACAACTATCCAGGGCTGGTGCGATTCAAGGCCAACGCGATTCGGATGCTCGACGACACGCACTTTTCGGCCCACAACGCGCTGGTGACGACCAGCCGACTGGGGCATCCGGCTTACGACGTAACGGCCAGCGAGCTGACGTTCACTGATGTGCAGCAGCCGGTGGTCGACCCGCTTACCGGCGCTCCGCTGGTGACGCCCGACGGCGAGCTGGTCGTCCATCACCAGACCATGGCCGAATCGCGCGGCAACGTGATCCATGTGCGCGGCGTCCCGGTGTTTTATTGGCCGCGGCTGGCGACGGACCTGGAGAAGCCGTCGTTCATCATCGATCGGGTGAAGCTGGGCAACGACGCCGTCTTTGGCTCTCAGGTGCTGGTCGATTGGGATTTGTACCAGCTTCTCGGGATGCGCAATCCGCCCGAAGGGACGGACTGGGGCCTGAGCACCGACTACCTGAGCGAGCGCGGCATCGGCGTGGGAACTGACTTTCAATACAGCCGTCCCGAGGCGCTGGGCTTCATCGGGCCGGCCCATGGCGACATCGATTTCTGGGCGATCAACGACGATGGGCTCGATAACCTGGGCGCCGGCCGCAACGCGATCGTGCCGGAGGAAGACTTCCGGTTCCGCCTGTCCGGCGAGCATCGGCAGCGCCTCGAGAGCGGCTGGGACGTTGCCGCCGAGGTGGGCTGGTTGAGCGATCGAACGTTTCTCGAACAGTATTACGAGGCCGAGTGGGATCAGTTCCGCGATCCACGCAACGGCGTGCGGCTCAAGCGGCTGACCGACAACCGCTCGCTGTCGATCGAGGCCAACGGCCAGATCAACGAGTTCTTCAGCGAGGTCGAGCACATGCCGCGGCTCGACCACACCTGGCTGGGCGAGTCGCTGCTGGGCGATCGGCTCACGTATTTCGAGCACACGCAGGTGAGTTACTCGCGGTTCAACGTGGCGACTGTGCCCACCGAGCCGACGCTCGCGAGCCAGTACAGCGAACTGCCGTGGGAATCCAATTCCGAGGGCGAGCGGCTGATCACGAGCCACGAGATCGACCTGCCGCTGCAAGCCGGGCCGGTGAAGTTCGTGCCGTACGGCATGGTGCAGCTTGGGCACTGGGGCGAGGATCTCAATGGCAACGAGATGGATCGCGTGTTCGGCCAGACGGGCGTCCGTGCGAGCCTGCCGATCTACGCGGTGTTTCCCAACGTGCGCGATCCGCTGTTCAACCTGAACGGCCTGGCCCATAAAGTGGTGTTCGACGCGGAATTTTCCTATGCGGACACGGACGAAAACTTCGACGATTTGCCGCTGTACGATCCGCTGGACGACATCTCGATCATCGAGTTCCGCCGCCGGCTGTTCGACGGCACGCTGCCCCCGACGATCACCGACCCCAAGTTCGACCCGCGGCGGTTCGCGATTCGCTCGGGAATGCAGAACTGGGTCACCTCGCCGTCGGCGGAGACCGTCGAGGACCTCATGGCCGTGCGGATGGGCGTGCGGCAGCGGCTGCAAACCAAGCGCGGCCCCGCGGGCAACCAGCACATCGTCGACTGGCTCACCCTCGACATGAACGCGACGTTGTTTCCCGACGCTGACCGCGACAACTTCGGCCAGGAGTTGGGCCTGATCGACTACGACATGCGGTGGCACGTGGGCGATCGGTTTTCGATCCTGTCGGACGGCTACGCCGACCTGTTCGGCGACGGGCTCCGCACCGTGTCGGGCGGCATCCTGATGAACCGGCCCACGGTCGGCAATTTCTACACCGGCGTCCGCTCGATCACCGGGCCGGTGACGAGCAACGTGCTGTTGGGCAGCTTTGCCTACCGGTTCAGCGACAAGTGGATTGGCGCGGCCGGCGCCGCCTACGACTTCGAGAGCACCGGCAATATCGGGCACTCCGTCTCGATCACGCGCGTGGGCGAATCGTTTAACATGACGACCGGGTTCACGTTTGACTCGTCGAAGGACAATTTCGGTCTGACGTTCCTGTTGGAACCGCGCTTCTTACCGGGGTCGCGGCTGATGCAGACCACCGGCATCGACGTGCCGCCCGCGGGGGCGCTGGGGCTAGAGTGATGAACAGCGAGCCGCCCGACGACAACCATCACTTTCACGCCGAGCGCTCGTGGGCGCGAATGTTCGCGGACGCGGTGCGGGGCGTTCGCGTGGCCGTCGGCGAGGAAGCGAACTTTCGCGTCCATTTTGTGGTCGCGGCGGCGGCGATCGGGCTCGGCATGTGGGTCGACCTGTCGCTCGAGCGCTGGTGTCTCATCGCGCTGTGCATTGCCATCGTCCTGGCCGCGGAGATGGCCAACACGGCGATCGAGCACCTGGCCCGGGCGGTGACGCGGGAGCCGAACCCCGAGGTGCGCGATGCGCTCGACGTGGCGAGCGCGGCGGTGCTGGTGGCGGCGCTCGGGGCGGCGGTTGTGGGGGCGGCGGTGCTTGGCTCATCGTTGTGGGCAGCTTGATTGCGACCGGCCGATGTGCTACAATTAATCAATTGTAATACAAGTGAGGACGAGGACATTGCTATGGCCCATACAATTCATGCTCGATTAGACGAGGCCACCGAGGAAATGCGCGATCGATTGAAACAGTCGGAAGGGTGGACCGACTCGGAGATTGTGCGACGCGGCATTACGCTTCTCGCCGCGGCCACCCCCGCTGGCAAGAAGCGTAAGTTTCGCGGCGTTGGCAAATACCATTCTGGCGTTCCCGACCTTGCCACGAATAAGAAGTACATGGAAGGCTTCGGTCAATGAGCGTGCTGCTCGATGCTGGGCCGATCGTGGCGCTCTTCGACAAGGATGAACTGCATCACGAATTGTGTCGTGCGGCTCTGGAATCCACGAAGGGACCGCTGCTGACCTGCGAGGCGGTGATCGTCGAGGCCTGTTATCTGTTACGCCACACAGCGGACGCCGCGAACGAGCTTCTCCTCGATGTGCAGGACAATGCCTACACGATCGAGTACCAATTGGCGAAGCGAGCGAAAGCAGTCGCTCAACTCATGACGAAGTACGCCAGTGTTCCGATGAACTTGGCCGATGCCTGCCTGACCGACATGGCGACGGAACTGGGCTCCGGCCGCATCCTAACGCTCGACAGCGATTTCCGCGTTTATCGCTGGGGGCGCAACCGGCCGTTTGAGTTGGTGCTGGACGTCTAACTTTGTCCGGCGGCGAACGTCGCATCGACGTCAACGTCGAATCCGGCAAGCAGCTTCGACGTCGCACGGCCGCCGACGGCGAACACGCCGTGCTCCGCGTAGGAGTTTTCCACGAGCGCGAGCACGGTGATCCGCTTCTCGGCCGGGTCGACGATCCAGTATTCGCGGATGCCTGCCTTCGCGTAATCGCGGCGCTTGTCCTCGTAGTCGCGCGCGTGCGAACGGCGGTCACTGCTCACGACTTCCATCACCAAGTCGGCGCGGTCGTAGTACTTTTTGCTCCGCTTCGCGTGATTCTCCGCGAAGTTGAAGATGAGGTCCGGTTCGCGGTACTCCTTGGGCATGAGCCAGACGGGAAGCGGGGCGAACAGGACCGTGCCGAGATTCTGTGGATCGACGAAGGCGCACAGCGCGTCGAGCAAGAATCGCACGATCAGTTGATGCTCCATCGTTGGCATGGGCAGGAACTCGACGCAGCCGTTTGAGAACTCGACGAGCCAATTCTGCGTCAGCACGATGTCGAGATAATCCTGCTCCGAACAACTGCCCTGCAGCGGGTAGAGCAGCGCCACGTCCCATGCGGGCTCGCCAACGACGGGCGTGAATTGCGGCGTCGGGAAGTCGGAAGTCGACATGTTGAGATTCCGGACGAACGCCGTGCGATCGCTGCATTGTCCTTGGACGGGCGCCCGCTCAATCGAGCCAATCCTGCTCGCGGAGCCGGTCGGGAACGTAAACGTCCGTCACGTAACTGATGTCGATGGTCATCAGTCCTTCGACTTCCACCTTGAAGTCGTTCTTGAGCATTCGCTGAATCTCGACTTGCCAGGGCCGCTTTTTTTCAAACCACGGATATTTGGCGATCTGCTTCGCGCGCTTACGGTCGTTGTCATTGAGACCGATGATCGCCGCCTCCGGGAGCTTGTAGCGCTCGACGTCGATGCTGCGCAGTCCGAGGAACTTCGCATCCGGAATGGCCATCCGTTGCGACTCGAACGCCAGATTGATGGATCCTTGCTTGAGCACGCTGTAGATGTAGTACCCCCAAGGATCGTTATCGAGAACGCAGTAAACCGGAAGTCCCAGTTCGGTATGGAGGCGGTGAAGCAGCCGGCGCACGCCGCGCGGCGGTTGGCCGCCGCCGTGGGTCAAGAGGCAATTGTACTTCTCCCAAAAACGATCTTCATTGAACCGCTGCCAAACCGTGTCCTTTTCGACGTGCAGGATAAAGTCCGCGGTGCATTTACTTTTGTCGAGCTCGATGACGTTCGATTCGACGATCGATGGGATGCCGTACCCGCCTGAGCCCATGCGCGAACAATCGATCGTATCTCCCTTGTCGACGAGCGTGATGGGCCCGACCATGTTTCCCGCCGCTTTCGCGTACAAATGCAGCTCCTCGCGGATGCTGCCGAGCAGGACCTCCAGGTCTTCGATCATCGGATCGCTTTCGTCCTGGTTGTCGAACGTGTTCTCGGTCGACCCGGCGATGCGGTGTTTGAGCATGTAATACATGCCCCGCAAGCTGGTCGTCTTGCCCGAGTCGATCAGCTTCTTGCAACCGCTGGCCACGAGCATCGTGCGCATGTAGGCCTTGGCCTGCGACAGGTCGAAGAGCTGCCGCTTGTTCTTGGCGCCGCCCATCTCGATGATCCGCTTCCGCGGCGAGTAGTGGACGTTGGCGAGCGTGCGCGAGGGGATTTCGACGTAGGGATCGCGGCGGTTCTTGGCCGCGCTGACGACGCGGTCCGCGAGCCCGACGAGCGACTCGTTGGTCTTCTTGTCCCGCGGCGAGAGCTTCACCGGGGGCTTCTTGGCGGCGATTTCGGGGGTTTTCTTTTTGGCCATGCTAACTTGTCGGGCTTGGGGAGGTCTCTCGCAGAGGCGCGAAGGCGCAAAGACCGAACGCAGAGAATTGCTTTACGCTCTTCCTTTGCGACTTTGCGCTCCAAACGATGCGAAGTCGGGATACGCTCAACCGCCGTCGCGGCGCGGCTTCGTCATTTGAGTCTGCGGTAGACGTTGACGCTGAAAACTCGCACGTGACTCTTGGCGACGTCGATCCGGTAGCTTACGACCAGCGGTCTATGAATAAGCACGCGAATATCGTTGGACTCGCGAGACTCTCCCGCCGTTTCCGGATCAGTCAGCAAGATCGCGTCGAGCGCTTCCGCGGCCACGTGAATCGCTTCGCGTTCTCCAGGCGACGAGCGGTCCCAGACGGCCGCGATATTTGCGATGACATCTTGGCTCCATTCGACTCGATACATTTAGGGACGACCTTTGAGGTATTCGAGCAATTCCATGGTCGTCATCCCGGGCTCGTCCGAATCGCGACGTCGTCTCCATTCTTCCTCCGACACGGGCGGGGAAACGAGCACCCAATTCTCCGGATCATCTTGGGGCGTCGGACGCTTCACGAATGCGACCACCCTCCCATGCTCATCGTAGAGCTCCATATCGTGGGCGAAGTCGTCGAAGAACTCGCGAATGGATTCGGTGATTTGCTTGCGTTGCATCTTGGACTCCTTTCGGCCATGGCGGGCCGCATGAACTATATCATGCCGTCAATCGAAATTCGAAATGGCATTCGCGCCGTTTTGCTGCGTTTTGGCATCCTCGGGGCATATCAGCTGTTGCTCCGACAGAAACCGAGAGTCTAGTCGCCGAGACCGCGTTCACGGGTCCACGTGCTTCGCTTGTGGAAATTGGGGGTGTCTCTCGCCAAGGCGCGAAGGCGCAAAGACGGAACGCAAAGAAGATTTGCTTGGCGGTCTTTCTTGGCGTCTTTGCGCCTTGGCGAGAGATCTTATTCGATTGCGGCTTCCGTAGGAGTCGCCCGCTTAATCGCCGCGGCGTGGTTCACCGGGTCGACGATCAGCACGCCGGCGTCGTTCGCCAACTCTTCCTCCTCCGGGCTGATTTTCCGGCCGCGGTCGTCCATTTTCATGTCGGCGTCGGCGGTCACGCGCCGGGCGACCTTCACTAGCTCGTCGTACAGGCTGCCGCGCTCCACGCCGTTGATGTCGCTCACGGCGCCGGAGACTTCCTTGAGGTAGCGCAGGAAGATTTCGCGGCGGTCGGTCTGCTGCTTCACGCGGAGGCGGCGGTTGAGGTACATGCCGAGCTTGCGGCCCGCGGTTTGCAGGCCGAGGCGGATTTCCTTTTGGATCTCCGGGTAGCTGGCGATCGCTTCCTTCGACTCGCTGGTGAACGGCACCCACACGCTGGCGATGTGGACCATCACGCTCACCGGCCCGCGAGGCAGGCCGCCGCGGGACTGCTGCAGGCCGTAGCTGCGCCAGTTGGTTTGCATGACCGTTTGCGTGATCGCGCACGCCGCTTGCTGGAACTGTAGCGGCACGCGATTGGCGTAACGCATGACTTCCATTGTTTGGCCCTCGGCGACGTTCACGTTCTGCATCGCCTCGAGCAGCCGCTCGCGCTCCTTGGGTTTGAGCGTCTTGGGCGTCTGTCGCGTGCCGAGGGCGGCGGCCTTCAGGATGCGATCGGCCGCATCGGACCCCAGGCCGTTGAAGGTGCTGACGAGGAACTGCCGCACCGTGCGGGCGTCGGTCTCTTCGAGCAGATCGAGCAGCAAGTCCTTGGTGACATTCTGCGTTGCCGCGGCGCCACCGTAGGCCAGGCCCACTTCGATGACAAAGGGATTGCCGCGATAGACGGCCGGTGGGCGCGTGGCCGCGCAGTAAAACTCCCCGGGGACCACCTGGTGCAGTCCTTTGAGCATGAGATCCTCGCCAATCGGGCAGATGCAGTCGGTCGCCGGCGGGGCGATCTTCGTGGCCTGAATCGCGTGGAACAACGCGTCGGCTTCCTGCCGGCCCATCTTCTTGGCCCAGCCACGGGGGGAAATCTTTGCCGTCTGGCACAGCTTGCGGGCCACGCCCGGCGTGACGCGCGAGAAGTTGTTCACCAGGAACTGCGTGATCGTCACGCCTTCAGCCTCGGTGAGCATCGCCGCGAGCCGGCCCAGTTCCACTCCGTAGGGGTGCGGCAGAATCTCCTTCGGCTCCGGCGGCAGCTTCTCGGCCGAGCGCGCGTAGTCGCGCACCTGGTCTTCGGGGTCGATGTAGTGCAGCGTGATGTGCGGGTTGGCGATCGCGGTCTGCTGCAGGTATTCGTCAACGCTGCCGCGGCCGCGGACGAATTTGGCCTCCAGCTCGATGGTCACCCGCGTGCCGTGGGGCACGTCGACCCACTCGATGCCATGCTTCTCGATGTAGTCCTTCCCCTTGTCGCCCGGGGGGATGTCCTCGCCTTCGCCCTTGCCGTTGAGAATCTTCGCTTCGTTGCGCTTGGTGTCGATCTGAATTTCGAAGTAGTGGGCCGGCTTCTTCGCGCCGATCCGCGAGACGATCTTCACCGGCTTGCCGGTGGTCTGCACGCCGTACATGCCGGCGGCGCTGATGCCGATGCCCTGCTGCCCGCGACTTTGCCGCAGGCGGTGGAACTTCGAGCCGTAAAGGAGCTTGCCGAAGATGAGCGGAATTTGCTTCTTGACGATTCCGGGGCCGTTGTCCTGCACGCCGATCTTGTAGCGGTCGGCGGAGGTCTGTTGGACGTGAACCCAGATTTCCGGCAAGATGCCCGCCTCTTCGCAGGCGTCCAGCGAGTTGTCGACCGCTTCCTTGATCGTGGTGAGCAGCGCCTTGCGCGGGTTGTCGAACCCCAGCAGGTGGCGGTTCTTGGCGAAGAACTCGCTGACCGAGATGTCGCGCTGCTTGGCGGCCATCGTCTGGGCCGTGGCGCGGCGAGCGGGGGCGGCGCGACCGTTGAGCGCCGCGGGGCCGTCGCCGTTGGTCGAGGGCGCGGGCACGACGTCGGACTCGTCGGCGTCGGCCGCCTCGTCGCCGCCGGCGTCGGGCTTCGATCGCGCCTTCGTCGGCTTGGCAGCCGGAGCGGGCTTGGAACTCTTGACGCTCGCGACGCGCGGCGTCCGGACGGTTGCAGGCTTCTTCTTCGCCACAGCGGCGGTTCCCTCGACAAACGGCGAATGGTAGGCGAGTGCCACTGGCGTGAACGCCAGTGCGGAAGTGGGTACTCGCTCGGCAGCGCGCACTGGCACTCGCGCCAGTGGCACTCACGGGCAGGAGCATTTCGGCGTCACGGACGCCTCAGCAATCGGCAATGCGCCTGGCGCGACTCGCGAGCGTGAGAAAGTTTGACAGTTCTGCGGATTATAACGGCCTCGACGCCGGGGTCCCAGCGGCCTGGACGGCTCATCATCCGCATAAACGGTGCGGCCGTTACGGCAGGCAAACAAAAACTCATCGGTACAGGCCGGAGCGTCCGACACCAGACACAGACGCTCGCAGCACTCGGAGGCTGGTTGCAGTTTTCGGGCGCAAGTGCCGGCTCGTCTGGCCGTGCGATGCGTGTACCAGGGGTCTCCTGCTGGGCAAGCCAGCAGGCACGCCTGAGTTGCCTGCCGAACGATTTCCCACCGACTTGCCTCCGTCGCCGGCCAGACCCGCCGGCGGCGCCAGCACCGCACGCGCGGATGACCCACCGCGCGTGCGGTGCATGAATTTCGCCGACCCCGTGACAAGGAGCCCGTGCCGTGAAGTTTCGTCCCGCCGCGATCGCGCTGGCCGCCGCCTTCCTGGCCGCCTGCGCGACCAGCGCCCGCAGCCACGCCTGGGAGCGCGTGATCAGCTACCAGAACAAACAGGATCTGTTCTACAACTTTTACGAGGGACCGGATCCCAGCGGCACGGCGGCGGGCATGTACGTGTCGCCGCGTCCGGTGCCGCCGCACGTGGGCTGGACCTACACGACCTACCAGCCGCTGATGCCGCACGAGTACCTGTACAAGCACACGCGGTCGCATTACGCCCATGTGCCGGGCGCCGGCTGGAGCCGGGCGAAGGTTCGCTACCGCACGCACGGCCTCGGAGTCCAGCACGTGTGGTGGGAACTGAAGGGCTGGATGCCCTAATCGCGAGTATTCGCGCATGCCGTACGCTTTCCTGCCAGAAACCTCCGCAATTCCCGCCTTTCAAGGAATCGTGACGTGAAACACATCCTCACCGCTTGCGCGATGGCGGTGGCCGTCGCCGCGCTCGGCGCCGCCGACGCCCGCGCCGAGAAGCCGTTCTACCTGCCGCTGAAGCGCGCCGCCCGGTACAACTGGCACGCCAACTACGCGTACACCGACTACGGCGCCCCGACCGCTCTGGTCGTGCCGCCGACGGCCCAGTTGCAAACCAACTGGAGCTGGGGCGCCCCCAGCATGCGGGTCTCCCGCATCGACCACCAGTTCACGCGCAACTACCCGGGCCCGGCCCCGTTCGGCGCCGGCTTCCGCCACACGCCGCACTGGCCGCAGGACACCGCGCAGTTCGGCGTGTACTACGTGCGCGGCCCATGGTACCCGACGCAGTCGGGCCTGCCGAAGCACCCCAACGGATTGTTCGGTAAGGATAAGCATTCCGGCTCGGACCCGTGCGGGGCCGACTGCCAGCCTTAGGACACGGCGTCCCGTGCGGCGCCAACCTTGGCGTGGTTAGCGCTTCAGGAAGTCGTCGAGCTGCGCGGCGTCGACGTAGACATAGTCGCCGCCAGTCGCCGCCGCGATGTGCGTCAGGAAGTTGCCGCCGTCCGGCTGCGGACCGTTGCCGAACTCGATACAGGCAATCGCCGTGCCGCGGCCCTGAGCGCGCTCGACGACTTCCGCCACGTCGTAGTCGGGCATCGCGTCGTCGGCGTCGGTGAGGAAGAACACGACGTCGGCGTTCATGTTGAGCGCGCGGCGGAGCGGGGCGAGCCGCTCGGTGGCGCCGTCGGCACCGACGGTGCGCAGGAACTGTGCGGCGAGCTGCTTGTTGGCGTCGGTCGCGTAGGGAATGCGTCGCTGGCCGCCGGTGATGTCCCAGGCCTGAATCTCGTGGTTGAAAAAGATGACCTGGAACTGATGCACGCTCGTGAGCGTATCGAGGCTGGCGATGAGCTGCTGTTTCGCTGCGGCCAGCGGGGCGCCGGTCATGCTCGTTGAGCGGTCGAATAGGTAGATGAAGCGGCTTCCTTCGCCGACGGCGCCGAACACGGTGACGGTGGCCCGCTCCATCACATGGCCGAGCTGCACGCGGCGGGGGCGAGGACCGTTATCGCCGCCTGCGCCGCTGGGCTCGGCGCCCGAGTCGCCTGCTGACCCCGCGCGACGGCTCCCGCCGCCCAGCACGAAGGGCGAGAGGGTCGGCGCCGGGACGAGCGACGCAGCCTCGTCGGTTCCCGCGCTGGCGATCCCATCGCCGCCCACGGCGACGCTGTCGGCCAGGGCGTCCGCGACCGAGTCGGCCAGATTGGCGCCTGATCCCGCCGGGTCCGCAGCACCTGCGTCGCTCACGGAAACATCAGCCAGCGGCTCCACGCCGCCGTCGGCAAGGCCCAACACCAAGCCCGACTCGGCGGCGACGTCGCCGCCTTGCCGAGACCCGCGTCCCAGCGCCGCCCACGAGATCCACGCCATCGCGGCCAAGAGGGCGGCGTGGACCCCGAGCGACGCCAGCCAGGCGGCCCGCGTCCGGGGCCCTGCCACGCGGTGTTCGTAAAGGTGCGTCCCCATGGCGTTTCGTGTCTCGCATCACGCGGGGATTCGCGGCGCGCCGCTCCCGGTGAATCTTAGCCCGCCGCGGCGCGAAAAACGACCGCGGGCCGCCGTTCGCCCCGTGTCCGCTGCCCCGGACCCTTCGTATACTTCTGATTCGCCAAAAACGAGTTATCCCCCTGTCCGGCTGACAGCTCCCCCCGTATGAGCCTCTCCGTCATCCACTACCCGCACCCCACGCTGCGGCACGTCTCGCAGCCGCTGAAGCGCGTCGACGCGCAGCTCAAGAAGTGGATCGCCGAGATGTTCGAGCTGATGTACGAGTTCGAGGGCGTGGGGCTGGCGGCCAACCAGGTCGATTTGCCGTATCGCGTGTTCGTCGCCAACGTCGAGGGCGATCGCAACCACCCGGACGCCGAGTGCGTGTTCATCAACCCGGTGATCCTGAAGGGCAGCGGCCAGGCCGAACGCGAGGAAGGCTGCCTGAGCATCCCCGGCGTGTACGCCCCGGTGACGCGGAAAGAAAAGATCACAGTCCAGGCGTACAATCTCGCTGGCCAGGAAGTGAGCGGCGACTTCGAGGGGCTGTTCGCCCGGATCATTCAGCACGAGACCGACCACCTGGACGGCCGGCTGTTCATCGACCGGCTCGACCCGCTGCAACTGGCCGACATTTCGGGGGCGCTCGAAGAGTTCGAGATCGACTTCAACAGCAAACGGGCGGTGGGCGAAATGCCCAGCGACGAACAAATCGCGGCTCGTATTGCGGATCTCCGGCAACAGCGAACGTGATTGCCGGAAATGGGACGCGGATGAACGCGGATTTGGCGGATTTCCGCGGATCAGAGGGGATTGTTTTTGGATTTGAATTGATCCGCGTAAATCCCTTCAATCCGCGTTCATCCGCGTCCCATTTCTTATTGCCCAGGAAGAGACGATGCGCCTCGTCATGCTCGGAACCGGCCCCTTCGCAGTCCCCACGTTGCGGGCGCTTGCGTCTTCGCGACATGACATGTTGCAAGTGATCACCCGCCCTCCGCGCGGCCGTCGCGCTGAGCTGCCGCCCATGCAGCTCGCCGCCGAAGAGATCGGCCTCCCCGTCTGGCAGCCCGACTCAATCAACGCCGAGGATGCCAGCGGTACGCTTCGCGACCTGGCTGCGGACCTGTTCGTCGTCTGCGACTACGGCGAAATCCTCAAGCCTCCCGCCCTCGCCGCTGCGCGGCTGGGCGGCATCAACCTGCACGGCTCGCTGCTGCCCAAATACCGCGGCGCGGCGCCGGTGCAGTGGGCGCTGCTCAACGGCGACGCCGAAACCGGCAACACGATCATTCAGATGACGCCCGGTCTCGACGCGGGGCCGTGTTTGGGCGTCGATCGCGTGGCGATTGATCCCGACGAGACGGCCGGCGAGTTGGAGGCGCGGCTGAGCGAGCGGGGGGCGAAACTCGTTCTGCAGGTGGTGGAAGAAATCGAGGCGGGGACCGCTAAGCCGCAAGCGCAGGACCGCGCGGCGGCGAGCAAGGCGCCGCGGCTCGAGAAAGCCGACGGGCTGGTCGATTGGTCGCGCCCGGCGGCGGCGATCAAAAACCAGGTGCGGGCGCTCGATCCCTGGCCGCGGGCGTTCACCCACTGGCGCCGCGGCGGGGGCGAGCCGCTGCGGTTGATCCTCCACCGGGTGCAAGCGGTCGACTCGCCCGTTCCCGCCGCGGGCCCGGGTACGGTCATCGAAGCCGGCCCCCGCTTGGTGATCGCCGCCGGCGCCGGCGCCGTAGAGCTCGTCGAAATCCAACCCAGCGGCAAACGCCCCATGACCGCTGCGGAATTCCAACGCGGCTATCAACTGCCGCTGGGCGCAATTCTTGGCGCCTGACCCCGCCGACCGTTTAGCCGCGACGCGGAGGAGCGCCGTAGCGGAGCGCTCCGCTAGCGCGTCGCGGCTAAACCGCCCGCCGTCCGCCGCTAAATCTCCCCTCGTCCCGCACGCATCCCGCGCGGTATCATACAAAATCGCGCACTTGCCGCGAACTACCCCTCAAAAAATCGGCCACCGGAGGGCCGAGCGATGGATCGCTGGGACGCCATCCTGATTATCATCGCCGCGTACGTGTCGATCATCTCGCTCGTGCGGCTGATGGCCAATCGCCGCAACGATCTCGTCGCCAAGATCCGCGACGAGATCGTCAGACAACGCGCAACGGCCAAGTCAAAACTGCCCGAAACGCCGGAACAACAAGACCAAGACGCTGCGTAACTTTTAATTGGATTAACTACGGAGGCACAGAGATCGCGGAGTTGAAATAGCAAGTGAGAAGTATGAAGTAAGAAGGATGAGCCGCAGAACTTGTGGTCGAATGCATGATTTAGCTCTTCGACCGACTTCGTTCATCGTTCTTACATTTTCCTTCCTCCCTCCCGTGTCCTCCGTGCCTCCGTGGTTCATCCCCCTTTCCCCATGCCCAAAAAGCTTTACATCGAAACCGTTGGCTGCCAGATGAACGTGCTCGACAGCGAGCTCGTCGTGGCCAGCCTGCGCCGCGAGGGGTATGAGCTGACCGCGCGGGCCGCGGATGCCGATTGCGTGCTGTTCAATACCTGCAGCGTGCGCGAGCATGCCGAGGAGAAGATTTACAGTGCGCTGGGTCGGCTCAAGAACGCCAAGCGGCAGAATCCGCAGAAGATCATCGGCGTGATCGGCTGCATGGCGCAGAACCACCAGAAGACGGTGTTCGAGCGGGCGCCGTATGTCGATCTCGTCGTCGGCCCGGGGCAGTTGCACCAGGTCCCCGCGCTGATCGAAAAAATCGCCGCCGGCGCTGGACCGCAGATGGAGGTGAGCCTCGGTCGCAAGGACGGCAGCCGCGACGCCGTGGAGCGGAGCCATGAAAGCTTCGACCCGCTGCGCGATCCCGCAATGCGGCCCACGCCGTTCCAAGCCTACGTGCGGATTCAAATCGGCTGTGATAAGTTTTGCACGTACTGCATCGTGCCGAGCGTCCGCGGCCCCGAGCAGAGCCGTCCGCCGGCGCATATTCTGGCCGAGGCCCGGCAGCTTGCCCGTGAGGGCGCGAAGGAAATCACGCTGCTGGGCCAAACCGTCAACAGCTATCGCTACCGCGAGGGCGACCGCACCACGCGGATGAGCGACCTGCTGGATGCGCTGCACGAGATTGGCGGGATCGAACGGATCAAGTTTGTCACTAACTATCCCAAGGACATGACGGACGACCTGCTGGCCGCGGTGCGTGACCTGCCCAAGGTGGCCAAGTACCTGCACGTGCCGGCGCAGAGCGGGTCGGACGAGGTGCTCCGCCGGATGAAGCGCGGCTACACGATCGCTGACTACCGCGAAATGCACGACCGCATTCGCCAGTGGATGCCCCAGTGCGCCGTCACGAGCGACTTCATCGTGGGCTTCTGCGGCGAGACGGAGACTGACTTCGCCGCCACGTGCGAGCTAGTGCACGAGTGCCGATTCAAGAATAGCTTCATCTTCAAGTACAGCGAACGGCCGGGGACCAAGGGCGCCGAGCTGTACGCCGACGACGTGCCCGAGGAGGCGAAGCGGCGCCGCAACAACGAGCTGCTAGCGATTCAAAACGAAATCAGCGAAGAGGACAACCACCGGTTCCTCGGCCGGCAGGTGGACGTGCTCGTCGAGGGTCCGAGCAAGGCCGAGGCCCGGCACGAAAAAGACGAAAAAGGGGACGGGAGTCATTTCCAGGGCCTGCAGCTCGTCGGCCGCACGATGTGCGACCGGATCGTCGTGTTCGACGGCAACCCGCGGCAGATCGGCCACATCCTGCCGGCGTCGATTTACGACGCCAACGCCCACACGCTGTTCGGGGCGGTGGTCACGCAGCACGTTGGGCCGGAGTTGTTTACGCTGGGAGTGTAGCCGTCTCGCTCCGCGAGACGAAGATTCCTCTCGCGGAGCGAGAGGTCTACACAGGTTGATTCGCCGCCGCGGCACCGGAAAAATGCCCGGCGGCGATGGTATAATTGCACCATGAGCACGGTCGCCCACCCGCACATCGAAATCACCAGCGACGGCCACGCCCGCATTCGCGGCACGGGGTTCAAGGTACGCATGCTCGCCGAAGAGCACCTCGCCAACGGCGCCGACGCGATGGAGCTCCATCGCGGCCATCCGCAGTTGTCTCTCGAGCAGGTCTACAGCGCACTGGCCTACTACTACGATCACAAGGAGGAGTTCGATCGAGAGATCGAGCAGCTCCGCGACATGGCGGAGGGCCTCTGCACTGAGAACGGCGAGTCACTGCTCGCTCAAAAACTCCGCGAGTGAAACCAAGATTTTGCCCCGATGCTGACGATGAGATTTTGGATTGGTGTCGTCAGTCAGATGCGGGATCGGCAAAGAAGCGTTCAAATTCCAGGCCGTAGTGGTTCGTCCGATCTCCGGTCAAAACCTCCATCGCGTCAATCCAGAAGGCCACGGTCGGAAGCTCCGCAGGCGACGGGCGCGGATGCCAATTGTCGGGCAACACCTTGCGCGCATGCGGCGTGCTCGGCTGGTAATCGGTCGGAATCGGCGGAAAGCGAAACGCCTCGAAACTCGTCACGGGACAATCGCTGGCAAAATTGCTGTCGCCGCGCCGAGTTTTGAACAGCAGAAAATAGGTTCCTCGCTGCAATGTGTACTGCCTCAAAATTACGTGGTCATTCACGAGACCCGAGGGAATGATCACGCTATGCCGACCCTGCTGACGGTCAATCGCGGCGTCCGCCTCGGCAGGCGTCATGCCTATGTGGATCGATCGCACGGCAGCTTCAAATCGCACTTGTTCGCGATAAGCGAGCCACCACGGCCAGCCAATCCAATACCCCCACGACAAGATCGCAGCGGCCGTGGTCATCACGAGCAACGACCGCAGGCGAAAACGAAACCACCGGCTGTGGGTGTCCTGTGCATCGGCCATGTGTGCCATTCTACGGCAAATTCGCGAGCCGAGCCGCCGGAGCGTACTCGACGCGGCGGAGGCCGAGTTTGTGTCTTGGTTGATTCGCACCGCATCTGCTGCCAAAATAGAGCGCTCCACGGACGAGGCGGCAATCTCTCCTAGTGCGCACAGCGGCGCGAGCGGCTGCGCGCGGCTCCGACTGCGGAGGCGCCTCAGGGGATGTTGCAACTCACGATGCAAGTCGACCGCCTGCGATCCATTCTCGACGAGCCTGCCGAAGCCGAGTCCTGGCTGCGACCGCTGGGATTCGCCGATCTCCGCACCGGGCAGGCCAACCTCGTCCGCCTGGCGTCGGCCGGCGTGCCGCTCGATCTGCTGGGGACGCTGTGCGAGCAGTTCGCCGCCGCGGCGCCCAAGCTCGCCGACCCGGACATGGCGCTGAACAACCTGGAGCGGTACATCATCGCCTGCCGCAGCCCGCTGGCGGCGACGGCGCTGTTCGAGCGCGATCGCACCGCGTTGTTCCCGCTGCTGCTGTTGTTCAACACGAGCCAGACGCTGGCGGATCAGCTTTGCAGCGATCCCGAGAGCTACGACCTGCTCCGCGTCACCGGCGGCCGTGCGGTGGCCCGCGACGTACTGGTCGAGGAGCTTGTCGCCGACGTCCGCGCACTGAGCAGCGAAGACGAGGTGCTGGCCGCGCTGCGGAGGTTCAAACGCCGCGAGACGCTGCGCATCGCGTACGGCGACATCGTCAAGGGCCACTCGGTGGCCAAGGTCACGCGACAGATTTCGTACGTGGCCGACGCGATCGTCGAGGCGGCCGTCGACTTCGCGATCCGCCAGGTCGGCGAGAAGCAGGCCGCCCGCAACGGCCGCGGCGACAAGCCGCCGCGGTTCGTCGTGCTCGCCTTGGGCAAACTCGGCGGCCGCGAGCTGAACTACTCGAGCGACATCGACCTGGTGATGCTCTACCAGGACGCCACCGGTGAAAACGGCGCCCCCGAGAGCGACGGCTGCGAGTACGCCCAGCGGATCGCCCGCGAGGTGATCAAGCTCCTCAGCGAGGCGACCGAACTGGGGTTCGCCTACCGCGTCGACATGCGACTGCGGCCTGATGGCCGGCAGGGCCCTTTGGTGGCGCGCGTCGACCAGGCGCTGGCTTACTATGACACGCGCGGCCGCACGTGGGAGCGGCAGGCGTACATTAAGGCCCGCGCCATCGCGGGGGACATCGATCTCGGCAAGGACTATCTTCACGACCTGCGGCCGTGGATTTACCGCCGGTATCTCAGCCTGGCCGACATCACGGGCATCAAGGGGCTCAAACGGCGGATCGAAAAGCACGCCGAGGAGGCGGGCGTCGCCCAGCGGAACGTGAAAACCGGCCGTGGCGGCATCCGCGACATCGAGTTCGTGATCCAGTTCCTCCAGCTCCTCAACGGCGGCGCCATTTCGAAGGTCCGCACGGGCAACACGTTCATCGCGATCGAACGCCTCGCCGCGGCCGGCTGCCTGACGCACCAGGAGCAGACGATCCTCGAGGACAACTACAGCTTTCTGCGCAAAGTCGAGCACCGCCTGCAGATCATGTTCGACCTGCAGACGCACGACATGCCGGTGAGCGACGACGAGCTGGCCAAGCTGGCCCGCCGGTTGAACTTCGCCAGCGCGCCGGCGCCGCTCGAGGCGTTCAAGAAGGACTACGCCGACCGCACGGCGATCAACCGCAAGATTCTCGACCACCTGCTCCACGACGCGTTCCCCGAGGACGCCGAGACGGAGCCGGAGATCGACCTGGTCAACGAGCCGGACCCCTCGCCGGAAACGATCCAGCGCGTGCTCGGCCGATACCCGTTCCGCGACGTGCCGGCGGCGTACGACCACCTCATGTCGCTGGCCCGCGAGAACATTTCGTTCCTGTCCACGCGGCGTTGCCGGCTGTTCCTGGCTTCGATTGCCCCGCGACTGCTGGCGGCCATCTGCCGTACGCCCGATCCCGACGGCACGCTGGTGACGCTCAGCCGCGTGAGCGACTCCCTCGGCGGCAAGGCCGCGCTGTGGGAGCTGTTCAGCACCAACCGGCCCACGCTCGAACTGTACGTGAAGCTTTGCGCCGCGTGCCCGTACCTGGTGAGCATCCTCACCAGCAACCCCGGCATGATCGACGAGCTGATGGACAGCCTGCTGGTGGAGAAGCTGCCCGACCTCGCCCGGCTGGAAGCCTCGCTCGCCGAGCTGATCCGCGGCGCCGAGGATCGCGGGCCGATCCTGCTCAGCTTCAAGCACGTGCAGCACCTCCGCGTCGGCGTGCGCGATCTCGTGGGCAAGGACGACATCCAGGACACGCACCGTGCGCTGGCCGACGTGGCCGAAGCGTGCCTCAAGGAAATCGTCACGAGCGAGACGGCCCGCCTCACGGAGAAATGGGGCGAGCCGACCATCGGCCCGCCGCGCCGCGAGGGCGACGTCGTCCCGGCGCCGCAGCCGTGGGAGCCGCAGCCGCAGGACGTGGGCCAGGGTTGCGAGTTGGTCGTGCTCGCGCTCGGGAAGCTCGGCGGGCGCGAACCGAACTACCACAGCGATCTCGACCTCGTGTTTCTCTACGAAGCCGAGGGCTCGACCGTCGCCCGCCGTCGCGGCGGCGGGGCGACGACCAGCAACAGTCACTTCTTCAGCGAGCTGGGCCAGCGGATCATTAAGGCGGCCAGCCAGTTCGGCCCGCACGGCCGGCTGTACGAAGTCGATCCGCGGCTGCGCCCCACGGGGCGCAGCGGCGCGTTGGCGATGCCGGTCGACGGGTTCGTCCGCTACTTTCACGAAGGCGGCGGGCAATTGTGGGAACGGCTGGCGCTGTGCAAGGCCCGCGTGATCGTCGGCTCGGCGATCGCCGCTGAGCGCGCGATGCACGCCGTGACCGCCTCGATTTTCAGCCGCCCGTGGAGCCGGCAGGACGCCGCGGAGATTCGCGAGATGCGCCGCCGGCTCGAGGAGTCGGCTTCGCCCGAAAACTTGAAGCGCGGCCCCGGCGGGACGATGGACGCGGAGTTCATCGTCGAGATGCTCACGCTGAAGCACGGCGCCGGGCGTCCGGAGATTCGCGCCTGTGGGACGCTCGATTCGCTGGCGGCGCTGTCGCACGCCGGCCTACTCGAAGCCGACGACGCCCGGTTTCTCGCCCAGAGCTACCGCTTCCAGCGGAGCGTGGAGGCGCGCATCCGCTTGATGGATTCCGCGGGTCGCCACGAGTTCCCCGACGAACCGCGCGAGTTGGCAAAACTCGCGTTCCTGTTGGGCTATGCGACGACGGATCGCTTGGCTCGCGAGATTCAGGAGTCGCGTCGCGAAACGCGAGCGCGCTTTGACCGCATCTTCAATGCGGCGGCGGAGTAGACTGTTTCCTGAATTCTCCGGCCCCTCCCCATCAAGGGGAGGGGAACAGAGTGGGCGTCTTAACTTCCCGCGCCGTCCAGCACCGTTTCGTACGACTGGGCCGACAGCACGAAGATCTTGCCGTCGCCCATGCGGCCGGTGCGAGCCGCTTCGACCATTTTGCGGATCACTTCTTCGGCCCGTGCGTCGTCGACCCATGCAGTGATCTCGACCTTCGGCAGAAACGCCTGGGCGTACTCGCTCTCGGCATACTCGTCGAGATAGCTCTTCTGCCGCCCCATGCCCTTCACCTCGCGGACATGGACGGCTTCGAGCGGAGCGCGCCGCAAGCCTTCGAGAATGCGCTCGGCCAAAAACGGCTTCACGATGGCGACGACTTGTTTCATGGCAGGTAGGGTGCGTGAAACGCACCCGTCGATGTCGCCGCCGTGCGGTGCGTTGCACGCACCCTACTTTAACTAAAGAAATTCTCGCCGAACAAATCGAGGGTCGGCGCCGTTTCGACCTCGACGTCGCCGAGGACGGTGGTCTGGCAGGACAGCCGCAACTTGCCTTCGTTGCCGATGTACTGCAGGGCGGGCAGCGGGTCGGGGACGGGATTGTGGAACTTGATTTTTTCCATCATGCCCATCGCACTGACATTCTCCATGCCCTTAACGATGTTCACGCGGCACGTGCCGCACAGGCCGTTGCCCAGGCAGTTCAGATAGCGCGTGAGCCCCGCGCCGAAACCGTTGATGATCCCGTGCGGATTGACGCCCGCCGCGAGCGCTGCCTTACGAAGGTTCGTGCCCGCGGGCACTTCAATTTCTTTCTTTTCCTTGATGAACTTGATGATCGGCATGGCGGCGCGGTGCGAGCAGCGGAAGTTGTACGGGGAAGGGCAGGGGACGCTTCAGTCGGCGTGCGTCCGCTACCGATTTTAGCGACGCGGGAGTACCATACTGTAACGCGCCCCTCGGCGCGATGAAAGTGGAGCCGGAGGCTCCGCCGACCCCGAGAAACGCCGCCGAATTCGCGAAGGAGCACCACGCCCGCCATGGACCGCCAATACTCAAAATTCCAGCAAAAGGCGATCAAGAATTTCTACGACAACCGCGAGTCGATCTCGATCCAGCGGCTCGGCGAGCTCGTGACCGATCTGTACCTGGCCGAGGGCAAAAGCCGGGCGACCAAGTGGAAGCAAATCGCCGCCGCCCTGGGCCGCCTGGGCGTCCCGGCGAGCGAGATTGAGCATTTGCAGAAGAAGGACGACCCGGCGCTGTTGGCAAAGAAAGTGTCGGAGCTGGACGGCAAGTAAGGCTGAAGATAAACCACGGAGTCACGGAGAGCACGGAGAAGGACGCTTGGGAAGGTGCAACCGCGGATGAACGCAGATGAACGCGGATGAATTCAAGATTCTTCATCTGCGTTTATCAGCGTTCATCTGCGGTTCCTTCGCATCGGCTCCGTGTCCTCCGTGCCTCCGTGGTTGGCTGTATTGTCCGATGAAACAATATCTCGACCTCCTCGATCATGTGCTCACGACAGGCGTTCGTAAGGGCGACCGGACCGGCACGGGCACGCGGAGCGTGTTCGGCTACCAGATGCGGTTCGATCTGGCCGAGGGGTTTCCGCTGGTCACGACCAAGAAGGTGCACCTGCGCTCGATCATCCACGAGCTGCTGTGGTTCCTCCGCGGCGAGACCAACGTCCAATACCTGCGCGCCAGCGGCGTGTCGATCTGGGACGAGTGGGCCGACGAGCGTGGCGATCTAGGACCCGTGTACGGCAAGCAGTGGCGGAGTTGGGAAACGCCTGACGGAGCGGTGGACCAGATTCGGGAAGTGGTTGATCAGATCAAGATCAACCCCGACTCACGTCGCCTGATCGTTAGTGCGTGGAATGTAGCCGACGTCCCGCGGATGGCTCTGCCGCCATGCCACCTGCTGTTTCAGTTCTACGTGGCCGAGGGACGGCTCAGTTGCCAGTTGTACCAACGCAGCGCGGATGTATTCTTGGGCGTGCCATTCAACATTGCCTCGTACGCGCTGCTCACGATGATGGTCGCCCAGGCGACGGATCTCGAGCCCGGCGATTTCGTCCATACCCTGGGCGACGCGCACTTGTACGACAACCATCTTGAGCAATCTCAGTTGCAGCTCACCCGCGAGCCGCGCCCGCTGCCGACGATGCGGCTGAATTCCGAAGTGCGGGACCTGTTCAACTTCCGCTTCGAGGACTTCACGCTCGAAAACTACGACCCGCACCCGCACATCAAGGCGCCGGTCGCCGTGTGAGAGGGTTCGGTTGGAGGGTTCGGGGTTCAGGGTTCGGGGTTCAGCAAGAGAAGGAAGATAGCCGCGATCCTACGGATCGCCGGCGCAGCGCGAGTTGTTTCCCCCTCCAGCCTCCAGCCTCCAGCCTCCAGCCTCCAGCCTCCAGCCTCCAGCCTCCA
>CAYSFP010000079.1:0-25451 GCA_964430075.1 uncultured Planctomycetaceae bacterium
CTGCAGGGACCATTATCCGGCCCCCGCCACTGTCCGAAAGTCGTGGGCTATCGCACGTAGACCAAAAGATGGCGACCGGCTTATATGCCTCAGAAGATGAGGTCCTGCTCAAGGCATTAGGCGCCTTGGACGACTTCGAGCAGTCCGTCGCTGATTTGCGCGAGAGCATGGAAGACGAACTTGCGGGCCGAACGATCTCGCTCGCAGACGCCGACCGAGAAATTCGCCGGGAACTCGGATTTTCCAAGTGACGCACGATGTTTGCCTGACGCGCAAGGCGTATAGGGAACTGAAGGGTGCGGCCAAGTGGTGGGCGAAGCATCGTTCGCCCGCCCAGGCTGAACGGTGGACCGTTGGATTCTTGCGAACAATCCAGTCGCTGGCAGTCAATCCGGAGCGGCAGCCGTTCGCTCGTGAGAACGGCACACTGCCGTTTCAGTTACGCGAACTGCGATTCGGCTTGGGCAGAAAACCAACGCACCGCGAGGTCTTCGTCATCCGCCCCAATGGCGTTTTTGTCTACGGCGTCCGTCATTTGGCGCAGCGCGATCTGACGTTGGATGACCTATAGAGCTGATCGATGAGCCGATCGGCAGCAGCGACGTGATCGCTGGCAATGTAGCTCCAGATGCCGTCAAGATCGGCAAGCGCCTGCGAAGATCGAAGGACGCGAGCCATCAGCGTTGGCTCAAGCGTTGCCGGCCGCGAGTCTTGATGTCGGCAATATCAAGCTCCGCGACCTCGCCGCGCTCGATTTGGGCGATTGCCGTTGCCAACTGGCCGTATTCGCGATGCCGCTTTCGCCGTAATCAACCCGTCATCTTTCTTGCCCGAACCAACTGGCAAGTGCTGAACGCCCCTATCATGCCCCTGTTACTTCGTCGCCGCCGGGTTGGTGAGATCGATGGCCGCCGTCTTCGGCGTCCCCAGCAGTTCGAGCGAGTCGACCAGCGGGCGATCCGCATTCGCGAAGCGTTCCAGCACCGACTGCTCCACCGTGACCGAGACCGTCGCTTGCGGCATGCCCGGCGCCGAGAGCCGGTAGTACCGCCACTGCACCGCCACTTCGTTCACCGTGCCGTCGACCAGCACGCCCAGACAGCGGAGGTCTGCTGGAGTGATCCATTCAGTCGCGGCGGCGACCTTGCCCACCTTGCCGCCCAGGGCCTGGCACACTTCCTTTTCAAAGTCCGCCAGGAGCTGCGGCTGTTCGGCCGGGCGAGCAGGCGAGCTCACCACATTGCAATGGGCCAGGTACTCGCCTTCGTCGACCAGGCGCAAGGACATCAGCTCGCGCTGCTCGGCGGTGATAAACCAGGATTGATCCTGCCGGAATCGATACCCGCGAGCCGGGGCATCGACGAGCAACTGGCGAAGCTGTTCGCGGGGCATGGCGGCCGCTCGTTCGATCGTCGCCGGGTCGAAAAGCGGGAGCTTGTCCTGTGCGATGGGAAGCGCCGTCAGCGACACCTTCGCCACGACGTCGACGCCAGGAGCCGCCTCGCCAGGTTTGCGCCTCTCTTTGACGGCAAGGTTAAACTTGGTAATACGGCCGCGGTCGAGATGGAACAAATAAGCGCCGCGGACCTCCATTTCCGTGGCAGCGCCGTCGACCGAACCGTGGACCGTACCGGCCATACGAACCTGGACCTGGCGATTCTCCATTCCGGTGACGATGCTGCGAACGTCGCAGATGGCAATGTGGTCCATGCCCAGAAGCTCGGCGATCACATCCATGCCATGGTCCCACCCGTCGCCTTGGGCCACGGCGTTGCCAGGGAGCAAGCGGTCGAGGGCCAGCGTATTCGCCACAACGTCAAGCAAATCGAACTGGTCTCGCGTGAGCGGGGAATCAAGCGTGGTCATCGCGAACCCGTCGCGGGCGACCTCGGCAACGACGTTGCAGCGCTCAGCCGGCAGACTGCGCTGGACGCTGGTCGCATCGGTCTTGATGGTGGCCTCGGCCTTCGAATACCGCCGCAGCGACCGGGCCGGCTCGCCGGGCTGAGTAGGCCAGTGGAGGAGTTGCTCGGAATAGGCCAGTTGCGCCGCGACGCTGAGCGGCAGTCGCTTGTCCTCGCCGCCTTGGACGGGAACTAATAGCTCGCCGCCGACCTCCAAAGTGATGGAGACCTCTGTCGCATCGCCGTCTCGGGCGGCGGCGGCGAGGTCATAAGCCGGCGGTTCGGCGGCCTCGGCTGCCGCCACGGAGGCGACGAACGAATGCAAAAGAATCAGGGCGGAGGCCGTTGTGAGGCATGCGCGCGGCATAGGTCAGACGCTCGAAATAGGTGGCGTGGGACGTGGAAGATGAGAGGGCCGACTCGGCGGTCGGTGCGCAAGCCCGACCGGACGCGGCCGGTACGGGGCGAGATAGTACTTGGCACACAGGCCGGGCCCAAGAGCGGCTTACTCGACAAATTTCCTAGCGGAGCCTGCTCGACGGGCAGGCTGGCTGGACAGTTGGTCACAGCAGGCCCGCCGCCCCGTACCCGACCTGGAAGCTTGGCCGTGCACCCCCAGTCCCCGCACATTGCCGCATCCGCAATTGTCCAGCCAATCTCACATGGAGCGACAAGTTATTGCCTATTAAGCACTTACGCCCCAACAGCTCGAACTGGCCGCGGGTCGGCCGCACGATTCCGCGAACTTTCTCTCGACCCAAATCCACTTATCTGCGTAAAAACTGTGACCGCAATCGTCGCTAGCGGCCCCTTGGGATGCGTCAAGCACCGCGGGCGAACTGCTGGTCTGAATGCCGTCGGTCGCTGGCGCCGAATCTGCGGTCACAAAAATGTGGACGCGGCGTGGCCTATTCCGGTCCATGAATCGGACGCCGCTACGACCGAACCAAGCATTCGAAACGTACATCCAAGCAAAGGAGACGTTCACCAGCCAGACACAGCCGCCGTGTGGGCGAAATGGGACTTCGCAGGGAACAACCACCGAGCGTGCAGCGTGATAAGGATCGAGAGACGAGGTGGAACATGCACGTTGATTATAAAAATCCCTGGGTTCAACAGTTGCGCGATGCACAGCAGGCGGCGCCGCGCGAGCAATTGCTCGCACGCATCGACGCGGCCGAGCGGCTGATTTCGAGCGTCGACGTCGACCAGCACTACCATGCCCACCAGGTGCTTGAGCACCTGGATCCCGAGGACGGCAGCGACGCCGAGTCGCACAAGGTCCACGGACGCGACCTGGTGCACGACTTGCGACTGCTGGTGGAAGACCTTTCGGACGCGGCCGAGTTGCCTGCCGACGCCATGGGCGAGCAGGTGTTTACCGTCGAAGAACTGGCCCGCCAGTTCAATGTGTCGACCAAGACCATTTCTCGATGGCGGGAGTTGGGCTTGGTCAGCCGGCGGCTGGTCTTTGACGGCCGCAAGCGCGTCGGTTTCCTCCGATCGAGCGTCGACCGCTTCGTGCGCAACAACGCGGATCGGGTCGAGCGCGGCTCGCGGTTCAGCCAGTTGAGCAACGAGCAACGCGCGGAGTTTATCGACGCGGCTCGCGACATGGCGGCCGGCGGTGCTGCGCAAGCGGAGATTGCCCGCCGGTTGGCCGACCGTACGGGCCGCAGCGTGGAGACGATTCGCGCAGCCCTCAAGCAGTACGATCTCGACCACCCCGCCTCGGCCATTTTCCCGGCGCTCGGCGGACCGCTGACCGAGGCTCAGAAGCAGAACGTGTACCAGGCGTACCGCCGGGGCGCGTCGGTGGAGAAGCTGTGCAGCGACTACAACCGCACGAAGACCACGATTTACCGCGTGATCAACGAGGTGCGAGCGGCGTGGATTCTCGAGCTGTCTCTGGATTTCATCGACAACCCGCGGTTCAGCCGCAAGGGCGCCGACAACGCGTGCCTGGGCGAAATGCCCGCGGCCGAGGCGCCTACGCGGAAGCCGCGGCGTCCGTCGGGCCTCCCGCCGTACCTGGCGAGTCTGTACGAGATGCCCCTGCTCACCCGCGAGCAGGAGCAGTACTTGTTCCGCAAGTACAACTACCTGAAGTACAAGACGGCCAAGCTGCGGAAGGAACTCGACCCCGAGGCGCCGAAGTCGCAGCTCATGGACGAGATCGAGGAGCTGTACGAGGAGATCGTGGCGACCAAGAACCAGATCGCTCGCGCGAACCTGCGGTTGGTCGTGTCGATCGCCAAGCGTCACGTGACGCCGGATCAGAATTTCTTCGAGCTCGTGAGCGACGGCAACGTGTCGCTGCTGCGGGCGATCGAGAAGTTCGACTTCGCGCGGGGCAACAAGTTCAGCACGTACGCCTCGTGGGCGATCATGAAGAACTTTGCCCGCACGATCCCCGGCGAGTACCGCCAACGCGACCGCTTCCGCACCAGCTACGACGAGCTGTTCGCCGCGACGCAAGAACATCGGGGCAACCCGATGGTCGACGAGCGCGCTCAGAACGATCGTCTGGAGAAGATCCAGCGGATTCTGGCGAAGCTCGACGAGCGCGAGCAGCAGATCATCATCGGCCGGTTCGGCCTGGATCACGCCCGCGAGCCGCTCACCCTCAAAGAGGTGGGCGCCGAGATGGGCGTGACGAAGGAACGCATCCGGCAGATCGAGGCCCGGGCGCTGAGCAAGCTGCGGCTGGCGGCGCAAGAGGAAAAGATCTCGCTCGACCTGTAAACGGAGTCTGCCAGAAGTCGTCGGTCATACCGGCGGTGTCCTCCCGCCCGATCGAGCCCCGCGGCCGCAGGCCCTGGGGCCTGCCAGATTCCCGCCGTCGGCCGCCGTGGAGTCACCAGACTCCGCGGCGGCTTTTTTGTTGGCAGTCTTTGAGCCGACTGGCATGTGATAGAATCAGTTTAGGTAGCCATTGGTATTCGGGGAGCTAGTTCAATGTTGAGTCGCGAAACCCTGGACGGATACCGACGTATGACGCCGGGGCAGCGGCTCGACATTGACGCTGCGCATGATTCGCGAGTCGACTTCCTATCTCCTCGCGGGATCGCCCGAACTCGTCGCTCGCCGATTCGAGCTGCTGCGCCGCGAAAACGACGCCCGCAACGCGAATATGCTCCAAGCCTTCGCACGCACCCGCGAGACGCCCGCGCCATGAAGGATGTTGACGAGGCGTTGCGAGACGCGGTCAGCGTTTTCGATCGGCTGCAGATTGACTATGCCGTGATGGGCGGACTGGCGGTTCGCATTCATTCGATTCCCCGGGCCCGCTGGACCACAGCAGCTCGTCCAGCGCCTGGTCGACGTCGTTCTGCACGATCTCGGGATGAGGTGCATCGGGGCGGCATTCCAGGTGAAACTGAATCGCCCGCCGTATCCGCTTCTTGATGAACGAGGCGCTCACGCCTTCGGTCGAACGGACCGTAGCCGCCACGACTTCCGACGGCGATCGAGGCGTTCATTCATTCGAATTATGTCTCGCACGCGCGCTTCAGCGGCGCGAGCACGCCCTCGCCACTGGGCGTGCCAGTGCGGGTGATGCACCACATGAGCGCGCGGACCCAGAGCGGCATGCCGGCCCGGGCGAAGTCGACAGAGTGGTTGACGCGCGTCCCGCCCTTGCCACTGAGCGGCTCGAGCTCGAACATTTCATCGACGTGCCCCGTTTGGCCTGGCTCGTCGATGAAGTGGCGCAAGGCGAGCAGGCAGGACGGCTCGCAGCGCAGGACCTCCGCAACCGAATCCTGGTGGTTTTGCTTCTTGCGGCTCTTGATGTAGGTCGTGCCGAACCGCTCGCCGAGATAGGCTGGCCCGCGACTGGTGCGCCGCACTTCGATAAGCTTGACGTGCCAGTCGGCGAGGCGTTGGGGGTCGATCAAATGGGCCCACACGTCCTGGGCGTTGGCGACAATATCGATTGACTCGCGGACTTTCATGGGAGGCAAAAGTTTGCGTGCACAGGGAACACTCTGGGAGCACAAGTATACGGCGCAAAAAAGAAGCCCTGGCCAGGGGTTGGCCGGGGCTCTCAATTCAAATAACCATTTGCGCTGGGGGGCCGAATGACGTTCACCTGTGTCGGAGCCACTACTTGATCGGCGTCTCGCGCTGCTGCTTGATCTCCTCGAGCTGCTTCTGCAGTTCGGCGTTTGCCCTCTGCAACTCGGCGATGTGGGCGCGAAGCTCGGCGTATTGCGCCTCAACGGCAGCCCGCTGCGCCATCATCGCGGCCATGTGTTCAGCCGCCGCTGCCGACGCTGCCTGCGGGGCGGGTCCTGCCGATGGCATGGCGGCACTTGCCGGCGCCGCAGGTTGAACTGGCGCCGCCGCTTGGACCGCCGGCGCCACCACGCCGCTCGGCCCGCCGGCGGCGGGGGGCGTGGCGGGAACGGCAATCACGGCCGGTGCAGTCGGGGCGGGGGGCGTCAAGGCTGCAGCCGGTCCTACGGCGGGCGGAGAGAGCACGGCGGTGATGGACGGGCCAGGAGTCGGCGCCGGCGCTGCGCCAGGGCTGGGCGTCGGCAAGACCGGTTGCGACGGCGACGGCGCATCTGGGGGCGCTGCGGCCACGCGTTGAATCAGCACATCCGCGGATTGGGCGCCAGCCCCCTGCGCATGCTTCAGTCGCTCAAGCGAACTCTGGATTTGCCGGGCCCGCGCTTCGCACAGCTTGACTTCCGCGAGGGCGAGTTCGGCATCCGCCTCAAGTTCCAGAACGTCGACCTGCGTGCCGGCGCCGCTACCAGCCAGCGCCTGTGCCTTCGCACGCATCGCATGGCTCTTCTTTTGCAGCCCACTGGCCTTCAACTTCCAATGCTCCATTTCGAGTTGGAGCGCCTCGGCGTCGCCAGCAGCGCCGGCGACCGCCGCGATCAGTGCTTCAGCAGGCGGCAGCGAGATAGCTTGCAGCCGCGGCGAGTCGGCGCCCGGGCCTGGCTGAGCCGGCGGATACGGCATGACAACCGGCACGGGACTACCTGTAGGCGCCGTAATGAGGACATCCTCAACGATTTCCTCGTTCACGGATTCAATGCGGGTCTCGGCCAGCAGTTCAATGTCGAGGTTAACATCCTGCACGTCGGCGACGTGGTCGATGCCGGGGAGGGGCGGCTCGACGGGGGGAGCTCCGGAGCCGACGTCTTGAATCTGCGCGGTCACGTCCACGTCGACGTCCGCGGCAACGCCGTCAACGGCCGGCGCGGCGCCTTCGCCGGCGACCAACTCGACCACGGTGCCGTCTGCAGACGCGATGATCCGCGGCGGATCAGCCTTAGCGATGGCGAGCGCTCCGGCGGTCATGCCTACGGCCAATAGTCCCAGCGCCGGCTTGGCGGCGGCGGCGATTTTCATGGCAAGGATCCCTTTGTTCGCAAGAGTGAGAGCGCCGGCAGTCATGGCGCCGGCGGTCGAAGCTTCGGCGCCGACCGTCGGCGCCGACCACGCAAAACTTGCCCCCAGCGCCGCGGTTTGCAGAACCGGCGCTGCGGCGACGCCGGCTTGCGCCGCCGCCATTTCGGTTGTCAGCACGGCGGCCACGCTGGAGAGCGCAAGCCCGCGAGAGGCCAGTCGCGTGCGCAGCACGCGCAGTCCCCGGGCGAGCCGGCCCTTGACGCTGGCGAGCGACAGGCCGAGCTCGTCGGCGGCTTCCTGCCGCGAACGGCCTTCCAAGTAACACAAGACCAGCGGTTGGCGGTAGCGGTCGGCCAGGGAATGCAATTCTTCGAGCAGCGTTTCGCATTGTTCGGAGCGCTCGATCGAGGCGAGCTGGTCTTCCAGCGTGCCCGGCGGATCGTCCGCCAGCGGCTCGACGCCCAAACGCCGGCGACGCTGCCGCGCGGCGAGGGCTGTACGAAACGCGACGCGGTACAGCCATCCCGCGGCGCTGTCGGCGGCGCGAATGCCGCCGCCCTTGCGGGCCAGAATGAGGAAGGTGGCCTGAAAGGCGTCCTCAACATCCTGACGGTGCCGCAACACCTGCCAGCAGACGCCCCACACCAGGGCGGCATGGGCGTCGACGACTTCGTGGAAGGCCGCTTCGTCGCGATGCTGGCGGAAACGCATCAGCCGCTCGCCGTCGGTGGCGATGATGGCCGGGACCGGACGGCGGCGCAGCGGGACAAGGGTGGGGGTCGGGCTGCTCACGGCGGCTGATGCGGGGGTGGGCGTCGGCATAGCGGGCGTCTCTGTGCTATTAGAGTCCGCCGGCTGGGGGAGTGGACCGCAGAATTCTGCACAATCGGCAAAAGCGGTCGACTGTGCCCGAGTCCGCTAGCGGCGACGTGCGGCGCGACGAGCATTTCGGCGTAGGGAGCCCGAAAAAACTCGCCCGCTTGCGCAGAGTGCAAAGCCGCCGCTCGCTGGAGCTCGCCTGATGGAGCGAAAGAGCGTTTGTTCGGCCGACTGGGGCGGTGCTGCGACAGCAAGCCCTCGCCGAATCCGCGCCGACGCCTGTCGACGCGCGACCTATCTAGCTGGCAGGCGCGTCCCCGCGCGGAGCGGCGTTGTTTATTTCTTTTTGCACCAGCTCGCGATCAGGCGGCCGGTGGCGTCTTCCGGCGGCGAAGCCGATTCAATGACCTTCACGATGTCGTCGGCGCTCATGCCGCGATCGAGCAACTCGCGCTTGAACTCCGCCTCCGCACGTCGTCGATGCCCGGAATTAACCGCATAGTAAGTGACGCCGGCGAGCGTCAGGACGATCGAGGTGACGCAGCCCAGGGCGACGATCACAACGATGAACCGTTGCTCGGCGTCCAGGCCAAAGAACAAGTTAGTCCAGTAATCATCCACGTAAGCCAACGCACCGAGATAGGTAATTGCCATTATCAAATCTCCTCGATCGCTTCCGCGCCTTGGTTCTCACCGCCAGAAGGAATTGGCCTCGCCCACTGGGATCGTCACGCGTCCGCCGACTCGCTTGCGGGGCCGCGAGCGCGCACGACGCGCTCCAGTTCCTCCGCTCCCATGCCGCGGTCGAGCAGTTCGCGCTTGAATTCCAGCTCCTGCCGATGGCAGGCGAACTTGCGCACTTGCTTGGCGACGCCGCCCACAAGACTGCCGATCGTTACGATCAGCACAACCAGCACGATCATGTTGAAGGGCGGTTGAATGGCGGTGATGGACTCGATGGCTTGGCCCATGGCTTGAATCTCCACATGATCCCCTGAAAGCGGGGCGGGCTACGGGGGTCGCTCGCTCATCATATAGCCGCCGAGCGAACGGGGAGCTATTCGCCGCCCGGGGGAGTTCCTTGGCGGCGTGCGGCGCCAATTGCTGAAGTTTTCCATGGGCCATCCCCCCAGCTTCGCGAAATGGCGACGATGATCCGATTGGCGAGGAGCCTCGGCCTCAATGCGTCCATCTCGCTGCGGGCCCGAACGAGATCGACTAATGGAGTGCCTATTTTTTGGGCGACCCCTGCCCGCCGGCGATTGACGACTCCACGTAAGCCATTTACCGTAAAGATGTTGAATTAAATCTCGGCGCTGCCAGCAGGCGTGACGGCAGCGCGGGGGACATTTCCGTTCGGCGCGTCGTCCCACCTTTAAAGTCGCCGGCGGTCGGGGGGTTGCTTGCACGGGGCAAGTCTGGCGCGATGTGGCGATCGCCATGCCGCGTTCCATTTTCCACGGCGGTCGCCGCCGCGATCGGCCTGACGTGGCTGAGATTCAAAAAAAACCCTGGGGCGGCGTGTTCCAAGCGACCGCCGATCCCCGCGTCGAGCGGTTCAGCGAAAGCGTCAGCTTCGATCGGCGGCTCTACGCGCAGGATATCCGCGGATCGATCGCCCACGCCCGCATGCTGGCGGCGGTCGGCGTGTTGACCGCAGAAGAAGCCGAAGCAATCGCCGCCGGGCTCGAGCAGATCGGCCAGGAGATCGCCGCGGGCGAGTTCGTCTTCCGCCAGGAGCTGGAAGACGTGCACATGAACATCGAGCGGGCCCTCACCGACCGGCTGGGGGACCTGGGCCGCAAGCTCCACACCGGCCGCAGTCGCAACGACCAGGTGTCGACGGATCTTCGGCTTTGGATCCGAGATGCGATCGACCGCATCGACGGCTTGCTGGCCGAGGTGCAACGGGCGTTTGTCGGTCGGTGCCAGCGGGACGATGGCGTCATTCTGCCGGGGTACACGCACCTGCAGCGGGCGCAGCCGGTGCTCGCCGCCCATTACTGGTTGGCCTATACGGAGAAGTTTCAGCGCGACCGCGATCGGCTGGCCGACTGCCGGCGGCGGGTGAATCAGCTTCCGCTGGGGACGGCGGCGCTGGCGGGGACGACCATTCCCATCGATCGCCGCCATGTGGCCGAGGCGCTAGGCTTCGAGGGTCTGGTGGCCAACAGCATCGATTCGTCCAGCGACCGCGACTTCGCGATCGAGTTTGCGTTCTCCCTGGCCCTGATCGCCGAGCACCTCAGCACTTGGGCCGAAGAGTGGATTCTGTGGTCGACGGTGGAGTTCGGTTTCTTGCGGCTCCCGCAGGCGTTCTGCACGGGATCGTCGATCATGCCGCAGAAGATCAACCCCGACGTACTGGAGCTGACCCGCGGAAAAACGGCTCGGGTCGTGGGCAATCTGCAGGCGCTGCTCGTCCTCGTGAAGGGTCTGCCGCTGGCCTACAACCGCGATCTGCAGGAGGACAAGGAGCGAGTATTCGACTCGGCCGACACGGTCGAGGCGTGCCTGGAGCTGGCCGCCGCGGTGGCGGCGGGCGCTGAGCTCAATCGGGAGCGAATCGCCGAACGGCTTGATCGCGGGTATCTCGACGCGACCACGCTGATGGAACACCTCATCCGCCGCGGCGTGCCGCAACGCTCGGCGCACGAGGCAATCGGCAAGCTCGTGGCCACAGCGATGGAGCGCGACGCGCCGCTGGCGGAGCTGACGCTGGTGGACTTTCAAGCCGCGCATCCGCAGCTCGATGCGGACGCGTTCGAGGTGCTCGGCGTCGAGCGGGCGGTCGCGGCGTTTGTGAGCGAGGGCTCGACGGCGCCACGGGAAGTGGCGAAGCAAGTAGCGATCTGGAAATCGCGACTGGAGAAGATTTAGCCGCGTCGCTCGCGACGCGCAGACGGCCATGGGCGGTTGGACCAAACGGCGTGGGACGACGGATCCTTCAACTTTGATGCTGCCGGAATGCAACTGATGCTCTTCACCATGAACACTTCTGTCGCACTACGATTCACCGCGTTTGCTGCCCTGCTGCTCACGGCGGCGCCGGCGTCGGCACAGTTTGACGACTTCGCCGAGGATCCCCTGGCGGCCGAGGGCCCAGAGGCAGAGGCGGCGCCGCCACTCCCTGCGGCGCCCGCCGCCGCACCGGCCGTGGCGGTCAATTCCGCAGCGCTGGCCGATTTTGCGCGACGCAACGCCGTGGTGGCCGCCGCTCTCGATTTGCCGCGCACCAACGCCGCCCAGAAGCTGCGCACCGTGCTCACGCTCGTCGATCTGGGTCGGACGGACGTCGCAGCCGCGGTCCTGCCCGAACTGCTGGCCGAGCAGCTCGACGACGCGGCTCGCGCCGCGCTCGTCAGCGAATTCGGGCCGGCGCCGTTCATGAAGCTCATCCGGCTCGATGCCCGGCGCGTGGCCGAAGCCGAGGGCGACGCGGTCGAATTGCGCGGCGACCTCGCGGGCGCACGGGAGTTCGCACAGCGGTGCCTGGATGCGGCCGCCGCACTGGCCCACGACCCGGCTCGTCTGGCCAACATTGTCCAGCGACTGACAAATGCCGACGAAGAGGCGCGTTACGCTGCGCGGGTCGACCTGCGGGCGACGGGCCCCGCCGGCGTCGTCGCTGCGCTGAACTCCTTGGCCGCGGCCACGACCGCCGAGCAGCGAACCTATCTCCTGGAAGGTCTGGCCGAATTGCGGCCCACGGTCGACGAACCGCTTGTCGCTGTCCTGGCGGACGGCCGCGGGCGGATGCGCGCCGACGTAGCGATCCTGGCCGGACGGCTGAAGTTGCACGCGGCGTTGCCCTGGCTCGCGGCGCTCAGCGTTTCGGCCGACCAGACTGCGGCAAGTGCCGCTCACGCGGCGCTCGTCGCGTGGGGCTGGCCGACGCCGTCGCCCACCGAAGCTCAAACGCTGATTCGCGAGCGGATTGCCGATCTCGACGCAGCGCCGCGGCTGAACGACGACAGCTTGCGCGACCCATGGTGGTCGTGGAATCAAGCGTCGGGCGCGCTCGTGGGGCATGATCTGTCGCTGTCTCAGCAGCGCGTCTTGCGACGAGCGCGACTTGCACGGGCACTCGCTGAAATCGGCGGCGCCTATCCAGGCGACCTGCGCGAAGCGCTGATCGATTCGCTGGAATCCGTCGCACTCGTGGGCGGCGAGTTGTCGGCGGTCGAGTTGCAGCGCGTCGCCGCGATGTCGGCGGCCGAAATGAGCGCGGCCCTGGCCGACGCCATGCAGCGCGATCGCTTCGCCGCCGCGGCATGGCTGGCGAGCGAAATGGCCAGCCGCGGCGACCTGGCCGTGCTGTCGACCGGCGACGGCCAACCGTCGCCGCTGGCCGCGGCCCTCAAGAGCCCGGTGCGCTCGCTGCGGTTCGCCGCTTTGAAGGCCGTCATGAAACTCGCGCCGACGCAGACTTTTCCCGGCGCCAGCTACGTGCCGAAAGCACTGTGGTACTTCGTGGCCGGGGCGGGTCAGCCCGCGGCCGTCGTGGCGGCGCCCGTGTTTCCCAAGGCCACCGACTACGCGGGCCAGTTGCGAGCGCTCGGTTATGACGCGATGCCCGCGGGCGCTGGTCGAACGGCTCTGATGGCCGCGCTCGATCCGGCGCGGGCTCCGCGGCTCGCGCTGGTGGTGATCGACAGCGACATCAGTGAGCTGACGATGCGCGAAGTCGTCTTCCAATTGCGCTCGTCCGATCGCACGGCGCTCGTGCCGATTGTCCTCGCCTCGAGCGTGGAGCGTTTGGCCGACGCCGAGCGCCTTGCCGCGGTGCACCCGCTGGTCATCGCGACGCCGCGTCCGCATGGCGCGGCGGCGGTGGCCGAGGCGGTGGAGCGGGCTCGCGCACTGGCCGAGCATCCCATGGCGGGCGAGGAGACGCGCACGCAGCAGGCGACGCAGGCGCTTGACTGGATCGCGGCGCTGCTTGCCGAGAACGCCCCGTACGACGAGTTGCGGCGCGAGGCGAGCCTGGTCAACCGCGCGTTGTTCGTGCCCGAGCTCGCGCCCTCCGCCGTGCGAGTGCTGGCGGCGCTCGGCACGGCGGAAAGCCAGACGGCGCTCGCCGATTACGCGAGCGCTACGACGCTGCCGATCGAGATTCGCCGGCAAGCGGCGGCGGGGCTGGCGGCCAGCTTTGAGCGCTACGGCATTCGGCTCACGAGCGCGCAGATCCTACGGCAGTACGACCGGTACAACGCCAGCGAGCATGCCGACGCCGAGACGCAGGCATTGTTGGGGGGGATCCTCGATCGTTTGGAGAAGAGGTGAGCGTGAGCGTGCGGCGAACCCCCGGCTTGCGCCGGGGGCTGCTCGCTGCTGACGCGACGTTGTTGTGCGATTCCATTCCGCAATCCGCATTCCGAAATCCGCAATTCTGACGTTCCATGCCCATTGCCCGTGCCACCGTGCCAGACGAGCTTGCCTCGGCGCCGCTGCCGGGGATTATTGGCTCGAGCGCGGCGATGGCGGAGGTGTTTCGCACCACGCGGCAGGTGGCGCGGTCCAGCGCTTCGGTGCTGCTGTTGGGCGAAACCGGTACGGGCAAGGAGCTGATTGCTCACGCCGTGCACACGCTGAGCGATCGCCGCGATCGGCCGTTTGTGCGGGTCAACTGCGGCGCCCTGAGCGAAAGCCTGCTGGAAAGCGAGCTGTTCGGACACGTGCGCGGCGCCTTCACCGGGGCGATCGACAATCGCACGGGCCGCTTCGAGGCGGCCCACCAGGGGACGATTTTTCTCGACGAAATCAACTCGACCACCCTGCACCTGCAGGTCAAGCTGCTGCGGGCCCTGCAGGAGCGGGAGTTCGAGCGGGTGGGCGACACCAAGACCATTCGCGTCGACACGCGGATCATCGCCGCCAGCAACCGCGACCTGCTCGAGCTGGCCCTGGCCGGGCAGTTCCGCGAGGACTTGTTTTATCGGCTCAACGTCGTGCCGATTTTTCTGCCGCCGCTGCGCGAGCGGGCTGAGGACGTGCCGCAACTGGTGACCCATTTTCTCAACTTCTACAATGAGAAGAACGACCGCTACGTGGCCCACATCGAGCCGCGGGCCCTCGAGGCGATGCAGCGGTACGCCTGGCCGGGCAACGTGCGGGAGCTGCAGAATTACATCGAGCGGGTCGTCGTGATGGCGCCCGGCGACGAGCTGAGCTACGACCTGCTTCCCGAGGCGGTGCGGACCGGCCGGCAGCCCAAGTCGCTGGGGCCGCGCACGATGTCGTTCGACGAGCTGACCGAGGAGCTGGTCGTCCAGGGCCTCAATGGGTCGACCGACAACGACACGGACCTGCATGGCCGCATCGTGAACCGTGTGGAGCGGGAGGTGATCTCGCAGGTCATGCGGCTGTGCGACAGCGTGCAGATCAAGGCGGCCGCACGGCTGGGGATCAATCGGAACACCTTGCATAAGAAGCTCAAGGAATACGGCCTCGCCGGAGCGGACGACGGAGAGTAACGGGGCGGCACTTCGCGTCCTAGAATCGCAATTGCTCATGGACTCCGGCGTCAACATGCTGTGCTTTACCGCGAGCTACGGCGTGGCGCTTGCGCTGGAGCTGGTGGGGCTGTGGGCGCGGCCGCGGTGGCGGCGGCTGGCGGTGGTGCTGGCAGGGGCGGCGGGAATCGTCGCCCACACGTGGTACTTGGGTCAGCGGGCCGGCATGTCGCCCTGGGCGCCGCTTTCCAGTCCGCATGATTGGTATCTCGCGGCGGCCTGGGCGCTGGCCGTCATTTACGTGGCACTCGTGCTGTATCAGCCGCGGGCGTCGACGGGGCTGTTTCTGCTGCCGGTGATGCTCGCCCTGATCGCGGCGAGCCGGTGGGCGTCGACCGAACCGATTGCCGCGTTCGAGGCCCCTCGTTTCTGGGGGCTGGTGCACGGCATCTTCTTGATGCTGGGGACCGTGGCCGTTCTGCTGGGCTTCGTGGCAGGCGTGATGTACTTGCTGCAAAGTTACCGGCTCAAGCAAAAGATTCCGGCGGACAAGAACTTTCGTCTGCCCAGTCTCGAGTGGCTGGAGCGGGTGAACAGCCGCTCGCTCGGCGCCGCCGCGGTGCTCGTGGCCATGGGTTTCTTTACCGGCGTCCTCACCCGGCTGGCCACGGCCAACGGCGCCGTGCCCTGGACCGACCCGGTGGTCGTCAGCCTGAGCGGGATGCTGTCGTGGCTGATTGCCGCCGAAGCGTTTCGGCTGGCCTATCCCGCGGCGCGTCGCGGCCGCAAGGTGGCGTACCTCACGTTGGCCGGTTTCGTGTTCCTGGTGCTCACGCTCGCAGCGTTCATGCAGGCTGATGGAGTGCACGGGGCCGGAGACGGGAAACTCGAAATTCGAAATCCGAAATCCGAAACGGCGTCAGGGCTCGATCCGTCGCACGACAATCGCGTCGTTTCGAATTTCGACATTCGAATTTCGAGTTTCCCTCCGCCAGGAGGCGCCCCATGAACCTCCGCATGGTCGGTTGTACGCATCGGGCGACGGGCGTCGACGTTCGGCAGCAGCTCGCCTTCGGCGATCACCAGGTGGGCGATGCGCTGGAACGCTGGCGGGAGCGTTTTCCGCAAACCGAATTGGTACTGCTTTCCACGTGCAATCGCGTGGAGCTGTACGCCGGCGGGCCGCAATCCGGCAACGTGCCGGTGAGCGACGAGTTGCTCGATGCGATGCTGAGCTACCACCACGTGCCGACGCAGCGGGTCGAAGGACAGGTGATGACGCTCGCCCAGCGCGATGCCGTGTCCCACCTGTACCGCGTGGCGGCGAGCCTCGACAGCATGGTCGTGGGCGAGCCGCAGATTCTTTCGCAGGTCAAGCAGGCGTACCAACGAGCGGCGGAGCTGGGCTCCGCCGGTCCGGTGCTGCACGATCTGTTTCAAAGCGCACTGCGGGCGGCCCGCCGGGTGCATCATGAAACGGCCCTGCACAAGCATCGGGTGAGCATTCCCAGCGTGGCGATCGCCGACTTTGCCAGCCGCGTGTTCGAGCGGTTCGACGACAAGCATGTGCTGGTGATCGGCGCCGGAAAGATGGCCGACGAAACGCTGCGCTACTTGCAGGATGCCGGGGCGCGGCGGATTCACGTCATCAATCGCAATGCCGAGCGCGCGCAGCGGTTGGCCGTGACGTGCGACGGCAAGGCCGTGCCTTGGAGCGAACTGTGGCGGCAATTGGTCGCTGCGGATCTCGTTGTGAGCACGACCGCTGCCGGCGAACCCGTGGTGACGGCCGCGGCCTTCGACCAGCACGTCGCGCCGCATCGCAATCAGCGGCCGCTGTTCATCCTGGATTTGGCCGTACCGCGGGACTTCGAGCCGGCGGTGGGCGAGCGACTGAGCGTGTATTTGTACTCGCTTGATGACCTAGCGACGGCCTGCGAACTGAACCGGCAAAGCCGGGCCCGCGAGCTGCCGGCGGCCGAGCGGATTGTGCTGGCTGAGACCGACGCCTTCATGGCCGATGCACACCGCCGGGCGGCGGCGCCAGTGATCACAGGCCTGCGGCGCGGGATCGATGAAGCGAAGCAGGTCGAGTTGCAGCGGCTGTTCAACAAACTGCCGGACCTCGACGAGCGCGCCCGGGCAGAGATCGTTCAGTTTGCGGATCGACTGGGCAACAAGCTGCTGCACCCGCCGCTGGAGTCGCTGCGCGACGCCTCGCAGGAAGGCCCGCCGCACGGACTACTGGAGGCGCTGAGGCGGCTATTTCGGTTGGAGGATTGAACTGACAGGATAACAGGATGCTCAGGATCGACAGGATGCGACAAAGGGTAGCGCGGAGAAGACAGGGCAACAACATCCTGTCTGCATCCTGTCGATCCGCACAATCCTGTTATCCTGTCAATTTCCTCTTGCTATCCATCAATCCCAATCGTCGGCTTCGTCGGCTTCGACGAGCTCGTCGGCTTCATCCAGGTCGTCGTCGTCCTCGTACTCGAATTCATCATCGTCGTCGTCGTCATCTACGTCATCTTCTTCGTCGTCGTCGTCGACTTCCTCCCACTCGTCCTCGTCTTCTTCGATGCTGTCCTCGTCGACGTCGTCCTCGTCATCGTCGTCGTCGTCGTATTCGTACTCATCATCGGAGTCTTCGTCGTCCTCCTCTTCGTCGTCATCTTCGTACTCATAATCGTCGTCGTCCGAAGCTTCGATCGGCGCAAGGGCGCTCCAACTCCACGTCGCTAGTTCGTCGTCGCTCCACGTGGTAACGCCGAACTCGGCAGCTGCACTCGACAATTGAGACCGCACTTGAATACTCCTCAAACCAGCTCGACTGAATGGCGCCGCGGAGCGCCGAGGCCAACGATCGATCAGGATACTTCGCGCGACGCGCGCCCGATGCGTCACGCCGCGCGGGCCGGCGGCGACGCCGCGTTACGAATTTGATCCACTGGCGGCAAATGTTCCAAGCGGCCCAGGCCAAAAACTTGCAAAAATCTGCGCGTGGTTCCGTACAAGAAGGGCCGCCCTAACTCCTCCGATCGCCCGACGATACGCAATAAATCGCGTTCCATCAACACACGCAGCATTTCGCCGCACTGGACCCCGCGAATTGCCTCGACGTCGGCGCGCGTCGTGGGCTGCCGGTAAGCCACCACCGCCAGGGTTTCCATCGCCGGCGCGGAAAGCCGTAGATCCTGGCTGGATGTGTGCAGCTTCCCCATCCAATCGGCCAATTGTGCCCGCGTCATGAGCACGACTCCGTGGGCAACCTCCACGGGGGCCATGGCGCTGCGACGGCGCCGGAGCCGACGGCCCAGCTCGCGAACCAGGACGCGGGCTTCGGCACCGTCGGCCAAATCGGCGAGGTCCGCGATTTTTCTCGTCGAAAGCGGCTCGCGGGCCAGGAACAGGATCGCTTCCAGGCGGGCCAGCTTGGCGGCAGGCGGGTCGCCCGCGATCGGCGTCGCGGGCGGGTTGGCGTCGAGCGCCGGCGGTGATGCGCCCGCAGGGGAGCAGCGCGCCCGTGCGACGCCCGACCAGGGCGAGCGCACCGCCGCGCCAGGGCTGCCAAGGCGTTCCGCGAGCGTTGTTCGGTGTGAAATCACGCCCCGGCGCCCCTGTTCGGTTGCGTACGTAAGGTCAGCGCTCGCAATTCGTCAACGGCCGTGGGACCAAACGCGATGCCTTGCGACAACTTGACCGGCGACCAATTCGATGGATTGCTGCGGGTCTGCGGCAACGGCTTCGAACTGCTCGATCGCCCGCCCGCCCGGCAGAAGCGGCATTTCACAGCGGAAACGGAACATTCGACCGCCCTCGCCCCATGGTTCCAGGTCGTAAGCAACGACGCCGAGGCGTTTGAGTTCCGCCAGGAGCGGCCCGACGCGCTGCTCGAATGGCATCGCGGCGGACACCGTCGACGTCCGGCCGGGATCAAATGAGGGCGCTGTGCCGATGGCCGCCGCCTCGTCGTGCGCCGACTTGATTGCCGCCGCCGCTAAAGGGGCGTCACCGACCCGCGGGTTCCGGTTAAGTGCTTTCTTTGCGGCGTCGACAAACCGATCGACGATTCGGTGGGCGCCGTCGGGCAGCGGTCCGTAGTACATCCAGGCACACGGACCGCCGATGAGGACCACGAGCATAATGGCGGCGCGAACGGCGGTGGCCATAAATCGGGGCCTGGGGCTGAAGTGCGGGAAGTCGAGTGGGGCCGCTCGGCGGGCGGCGGATCATACTGGTCGGCAGTTGCTAGCAACAACCCCAACTACCGCCGCCGCGCCGTATAATCGCTCGTGATGCCCGCTCCCGACTTGATCTACCTTGACCACAACGCCACGGCGCCGATGCTGCCCGAAGTGGCCGATGCCGTGCGCGACGCGTCCCTTCGTTACCGGGGCAATCCGGCTAGCCAACATGCCGCCGGGCGGGAGACGCGGCGCGCGCTTGAAGCGGCCCGCCGGCGGATCGGGGAGCTGCTCGGCGCCGGGCCGGATGATCGGGCGGTGTTCACCAGCGGCGGGACCGAGGCGAACAACCTGGCCGTGGCCGGCCTTTCCCTGGCGCGTCGCCGTGTTGCGGGGCAAGGGATCGGGCGTGTCGACGATTGTGCCGATGCGGCGCCGTCGCGGGTCATTGTCTCCGCGATCGAGCATCCAAGCGTTGCCGGGGCGGCAGACCGCCTGGTGAGCCAAGGCATGAGCATTGATCGATTGGAGGCCGATTCCGCCGGCGTTGTGCAGGTCGATCAACTGGCAGCCATGTTGACTGCCGACGTCCGTCTCGTGAGCATCATGCTCGCTAACAACGAAACGGGCGTACGCCAACCCGTGTCCGAGATTGCGAGCATGTGCCGGGAGCGCCGCGTCGCCGTCCACAGCGACGCGGTCCAGGCGGCAGGCAAGCTGAGGATCGACTTCTCCGCGTTGGGCCTCGACGCCATGACGATCGCGGCGCACAAGTTTCATGGCCCGCCGGGCATCGGAGCGTTGATCCTCCGCCGCGGTGCGTTGCTGTCGCCGTCATTGCACGGCGGTTTTCAACAGGCAGGACTGCGACCGGGCTCCGAGTGCGTCGCGTTGGCGATCGGAATGCTGACCGCGCTGGAACTATGGTCCCAGGAAGCCGATGTGCGCTGCGAGCGCATGACGGCGTTGCGTCATTCGCTCGAGGAGCAGATTCTCGCCGGCGATCCGCAGGCCGTCGTTATTGGCGGCGACGCGCCGCGGCTGCCGCATACTGCGAACATTGCCTTTGTCGGTCTCGATCGACAGGCGCTTGTCATGGCCCTCGACCTCGCAGGAGTCGCCTGTTCCACGGGCTCGGCATGCGCCAGCGGGTCGAGCGAACCCTCGCCGACGCTCGTGGCGATGGGGCTGCCGGAAGAGCAGATTTCCTCGTCGGTGCGGTTCAGCCTGGGGGCCGCAACCACGGCTGGGGAGATCGATGAGTCCGCTCGTCGTATCCTGAGCCTAGTGAACCGGTTACGACGTGCATAATCTGGCGTGATTGTGGACCGTGGGTGCTCCCGCTGCGCAGCGAAATCCAGTAAATTATGGGGTCGGAATCGCGGTGGGGTCCAAGGTGGTTTCAAACGAAATTCGCCGTCCCTGCGCCACGCTTCTGAGAATCGTTCGCCCCGGCGCGAACGCCGGGGGTCGACCCCTTGATGCAGGCTTGAAGGCCCGGCCTGCGCCGCAGCCTCCAGTCATACCTTAACGCGGCGACGACGGATGGAGCCCCATTGATCGACGGCGTATTGCAAATCGATTTCCCAGCGAACCGCATGACGTCGCCGCCAGGGCGTCTGGATGCGCCGTTCGTCGTCGGCGCCGAGAATTGCTTGGCAGCCGCGCCGCTGGAGGCGCTGCTGGCCGACACAAACCTGGCCGACATCGCCGTCCGATTCAATCCGCTGGTGCTCGTCGGGCCTTCCGGCAGTGGAAAGTCGCACGCCGCCTGCGGGCTCGTCCGCACCTGGAGCGGGCGGCTGGGAAACGATGCGGTGGCGTACTTCACCGCCGCCGACTTTGGGCGACAACGGCAGGACGCCGAAACCGAGAAACGCCTCGATGTTTGGCGCAGCGAGCTTCGCTCGAAGAAGCTCGTGGTGATCGAGGACATCGACCGTCTGAGGTCGAACGCCACAATTCATCGCGAAGCCAGTGACACGATCGATGCGATCATTTCGGCGGGGGGCGTTGTCATCGTGACGTCGCTGGTCGAACCAATTGCCTGTGCCAAGCTGAGCTCACATCTACGCGACCGCCTTGTCGCGGGTCTGACGGTGAGATTCCAAAGCCCCGAACGCGGCGCACGACGAGCGATCCTGGCGAATGCATCGGCCGCGCGCGGCCTGGAAGTCAGCCCTGAGCAACTTGACGTGCTTGCAGCGCGGGATTGCGGCACGCCGGCACAACTTCTGGGGCGACTTGCTGAACTCAAAAACTTTTCTGCTGACGGAGCGTCATCGCCCGCCGTAACGCTCCAGCCGCGTCCGACGGTCAACGTCAATTTGAAACAGATCCTGGCGGTCACGGCACGGTACTTCAACGTCACGCAAGCGGCCATCACCGGGCCGTCGCGACGCTCATCGCTGGTTGAGGCCCGCAACGTGGTTGTGCACCTGGCGCGCCGGCTCACTAGCCTGAGTTACGCAGCAATTGGCCGGGGACTCGGCGGCCGAGATCATACCACAATCATGCACGCGGATCGCCGGATGGCGGATCGAGTCGCATCGGATCCGACAGTTTACCAAGCCATCGACGAACTTGAACGAGTGCTGCGTTAGCGCACGACGCGTCAACACAGCGCCATCGCGAGCAACGGAAAAGACCAACTTCGAAATTCGGGACGACCTCGACAAACAGGCTCGATGCCATGGGTACAACTTGTTCACAAGCTGTTATACCACGCCGTCAACCGTCGCGACTCGCCGCGGACGAACTGCATTCGTTCCCATCGCGGGCAACGCTCGACGCTGGATCGACAATCGACAAACACATAACCAACGCCTTTTCCACATCGCTCTCGTGGACTTAACTCGCGCGTTGCAAGAAACTTAGCTGTCCTTTGCGGCGGCGATCAACAGAATCAGCCGCCGCTTTATTACTGCCACTTTCATAAAAGAAGAAAAGAAGTACGAGCGGGCCACAGCTCGCCCGAAGCGTCCGAAAGGTCCGCAATGAAAATCTCCTGCGATCGCGAACAACTGCTGCAAGCATTCCAGACCGTCGCGACGGTCGCTCCCTCGCGAAGTCCCAAACCGGTCTTGCAGAACGTGAAGCTCGACGCCGCGGCCGAGGGCGTGACGCTTACGGCGACGGATTTGGAAATCGGCATTCGGCACGCCGTTTCGGGCGTCGATGTTCAGGCGCCGGGGTCGATCCTGCTGTCGGTGCAGCGGTTCGGCAGCATCCTGCGCGAGAATACCGACCAGACGTTGCACATCGAGAGCGACGGCCAAGGCACGACCATTCGTGGTGAACGGAGCAAGTTTCAGCTTCCCGCAGAGAACCCGGCCGAATTTCCGCCCGTGGCCGACTTCAGCGAAGCGGATTACTTCGAGATTCCCGCGCGGCTGCTACGAGAGCTGATTCGCCGCACGGTGTTCGCGACGGACAACGAGTCGAGCCGCTACGCCCTGGGCGGCGTGAAGCTCGAGTTCGATGGCGGCGACGTGACGGCCGTCGGCACCGACGGCCGGCGGCTGGCCAAAATGAGCGGGCCGATCGCCGCGCACGGATCGGCCGCGGCGCCGCAACAGAATACGATTGTGCCGACGCGGGCGATGCAGCTCATCGAACGGGCGATCGCGCCCAGCGACGCCGAGTTGCAGATGGCGCTCCGCGGCAACGAATTCCTGGTGCACAGTCCGCGGGCGACAGTCTCGGCACGTCTGCTGGAAGGCCGTTTTCCCGACTGGCGGAAGGTGTTCCCCGCCGCCGGAAGTGGGCAGCAGATCGAACTGGCGGCCGGTCCCACGCATGCGGCCGTCCGCCAGGCGGCGATCGTCACCAGCGAGGAAAGCCGCGGCATCGATTTCACCTTTGGCGACGGCACGCTGGTGCTCGCCGGCAAGGCGGCCGAGGTGGGGCAGTCGCGCGTCGAGCTGCCGATCGGTTACGCAGGCGCCGAGATTACGATCACCCTCGATCCGCGGTTCGTCGTCGACTTCCTCAAGGTGCTCGACGCGGAGAAAACGTTCACGATCGAGCTGAAGGATTCCGACAGCGCCGCGATGTGCACGACCGACGATGGCTACGCCTATGTGATCATGCCCCTGGCGCGCGACCGATGACACGCCCGCACGAGCCCCCGGATGACGATTTGTCGGACTTCAACCGTCGCGGCCAGCAGCAGCGCCGCCGGTTCCACGGCGGTCAGCCCAAGAGCGTGTCCGACGTGCTGGCCCAGTTGGTTCAGAGGAAAGGGTACGCCCAGGTTCGCGCGGCCCAGGCCCACCACGAGGCGTGGCAAGCGGCGGCGGGATCGCATTTTGGCGCCGTGACCGAGCCGGGGCAGATTCGCCGCGGCGTGCTCGAGGTGACGGCGGCCAACTCGCTCGTGATGCAGGAGCTCACGTTTGAAAAGGAACGACTGCTCGCCGCCATCCAATTGGCGCTGCCCGAGGCTGGCATCAAACAACTCCGTTTCAAAGTCGGACAGATCGGAAGCTAACTGCAATCTCTAAAGCATCGCAATGCAACGCGTCCGTAGGGACAACGCGATACTAGCCCAGCGATTCATCGCTGGGTGTCGGAATGAGAACGAAAGGCGAAGTCCCCGTAGGGACGGCTGAAATCTTTTAGACGCATTGATTCAGTCGTCCCTCCGGGACTCGTCACGCCAACGAACGACGCCTACCCAGCAGTGAACTGCTGGGCTATTACCGTGCCGTCCCTCTGGGACGGTTGCAGGACGACGAATTAAACTATGGCCAACGAAGAAAACGCTCCCGCCGCTGACGGCTCGAATCCCAGCGATTACGGCGTCGACCAGATGCGCTACATGAGCGATCTGGAGCATGTGCGCGAACGCACCGGCATGTACATCGGCAACCGCGACGTGCGCGGCATGCACCACCTCGTCACCGAGGTGGTCGACAATTCGATCGACGAGGTGATGAACGGCCACGCCAAGGTGGTGAGCGTCACCGTCAATCGCGACGGGTCGTGCACGGTCGAAGACGACGGCCGCGGCATTCCCGTGCATCTCGACCCGTCGATCGGCAAGCCGGCGCTCGAAGGCGTCATGACGATGCTGAAGTACGGCGGCAAATTCGACAACAAGGCCTACAAAACGTCCGGCGGCCTGCACGGCATCGGCGTCAAGGCGGTCAATTTCCTCTCCGAATGGTGCGAGGTCGAGGTCCGCCGCGAAGGGCACGTGTACCACCAGGAGTACGAGCGCGGCAAACCGGTGGCGCCCGTCGCCAAGCTCGGCGCCAGCGACACCACCGGCACGAAGACCACGTTCAAGCCGGACCACGAGATCTTCGGCGACCTGAAGTTCGACTACAACATTCTGCACCGCCGGCTGCAGGAGTTGGCCTATCTGAACAAGGGCGTGCGGATCCGCTTTGCCGACGACCGCAACGGGCAGGGAGAAACGTTTCAGTACGATCGCGGCATCGTCGAGTACGTCGAGTGGCTCAACCGCACGAGCGAGCCGGCCCACAAGGACGTCGTTCACATCGAGGGCGAGTTCGAGCGGGCCGAGATCGACGTGGCGTTCCAGTACTCCGGCGAGTACACCGAGAACGTGCACTGCTATGTGAACAATATCAACACGCATGACGGTGGCACGCACCTCACCGGGTTTCGCACCGCGCTCACCCGCACGCTGAACGCCTACGGCAAGCGGCTCGACCTGTTCAAGGACGTCATCCCCACGGGCGAGGACTTCCGCGAAGGGCTCACGGCAGTGATCTCGGTGAGAATTCCCGAGCCGCAGTTCGAATCGCAGACCAAGGTCAAGCTCAACAACCCTGAGCTGGAGGGCATCGTCAACTCGGCCGTGGGCGAGTATCTCGCCAAGTTCCTCGAAGAGAACCCCGGCACGGCCAAGACGCTGGTGAAAAAGGCGATTCTGGCGGCCGAGGCCCGCGAGGCGGCCCGCAAAGCGAAGGCCCTGCTCCGCGAGCGCAAGGGCGTGCTCGGCTTCGGCGGGTTGCCCGGCAAGTTGCGCGACTGCTCGAGCAAGGACGTCGACAAGTGCGAGTTGTACCTCGTGGAGGGCGACTCTGCCGGCGGCAGCGCCGAGGGCGGGCGGCTACGGGAGTACCAGGCGATTCTGCCGCTGCGGGGCAAGATTATCAACGCCTACAAGTCGCGCGAGGACAAGGTGCTGGCCAACGAGGAAGTGCGCAGCATGATCGCGGCCCTCGGCATCGGCATCGGCGAGGATCAGGACCTCAGCAAGCGCCGCTATGGCCGCGTGATCATCATGACCGACGCCGACGTCGACGGCTCGCACATTCGCACGCTGCTGCTCACCTTTTTCTACCGGCAGATGTACGACCTCGTGGCGAAGGGGCACGTCTACGTCGCTCAACCGCCCCTCTTCCGCGTCGTCCGCGGTAAGAAGGAGACCTACTACGTCCAGACCGAAGAGGAGATGAAGACCCAACTCCTCGACCTCGGCCTCGGCGAAAGCGTGTTCGACCCCGGCGACGGCAACATCGTCGAAGGCGAACGGATGGTCAAACTCGTTCGCACCCTCGCCGCGATGGAAGAGGCGATCATCGCCCTCGAACGCCGCGGCATCTCCCTGAAAATCCACGCCGAACGGCAAGACCCCGTCACCCTCCGCCTGCCGGTCTACCATGTCTTCGTCGGTTTCGAAGATCAGTGGTTCACCACCCGCGAGCTGCTCGACGAGTTCGTCGCCGCGAAGGAAAAGG